>JAPYNE010000034.1 GCA_028285945.1 Candidatus Foliamicus numerosus
GGCAGGATGCCGGAGCAAGCTACATGGATGTATTCATGCGTCTCCCGGAGGAGGGAGGGGGCGGGAAAAGGCTTCAGCTTTAGCTTTAGCTTTAGCTTTAGCTTTGGCTTTGGCTGCGGGCTGGGCATTAGAAGTGCCTGAAGCTTGTGTTCGCAGGTTGCCAGGAGTCCCCGTCGAGCGTCACTTCCAAGCCCGCGCCGCGATGCAGCTCGCCGATGCGCGTCAGCGGCGCGGCTGCCGCCATCGACGTGATGCGCGCCTCGTTCTCAGGAGAAACCGTAAAGCAGAGTTCGTAATCGTCGCCGCCGCTCCATGCCAGTTGCCGCGCCTGTTGCCGGCCCGCATAGGCAAGCAATTCAGCGGACAGAGGCAATCGCTCCATTTCGATCCGCGCGCCCAAGCCGCTGCTGGCAAGCAATCGGGGAAGGTCTTCGGATAGTCCGTCGGACAGATCCATGCAAGCGCTTGCCAACCCTGCCAGTTTCCGGCCCAGATCGACACGGGGCTGCGGATAGCAGAACCGCTCAACCAGATGATTGGCGGCGGCGCGCTCGGTGCGCGAGTCCCGAAGAGGGCTGTGGGCCTCGCTGGCCAGGCGTTGCTTCAGCACTTCGAGCCCGGCGGCCGCATCGCCGAGAAAGCCGGACACCCAGATGCCGTCACCGGCGCCGGCGGCGGCGCGGCGCAATGCGGCGCCGGGCTTCGCCGAACCATGCAAGGTGGCGGTAACGCTGAGCGGCCCTTGCACGAAGTCGCCGCCCACGATCCGCAGGCCGCAGCGGTCCGCCAGCGCAAAGAGGCCGTCGGCGAAATCCTTGAGCCAGTTCTCCTCGGCCTTCGGCGACGACAGCGCCACCACCGCCCATAACGGTCGAGCGCCCATTGAGGCCAAGTCGCTGAGGCTCGCGGCCAGCGCCCGGTGGCCGATGGAATGGGCCGGAGCGCGGGCCGGAAAATGCACGCCCTCGTTGAGGGTGTCGGTGGTAATGGCCAGATCCTCGCCAAGCGGGCAGCGCACCACCGCCGCATCGTCGCCGGGCCCGGCCAGCACGCTCTCGCCATCAGCGCCATGGCGCGCAAACAGCGAGGCGATCAGCCGGTCCTCCAGTGGTTGTCTATCCCGCATGGCCGGGGGCGGCGGCTAGCCGGAGGCAGGCCGGGACCTCACCCAGCGGTCCAGAACCGCATTGACGAACCGATAGCTGTGCTCGGCTCCGAACTCGCGGGCCAGCTCGATTCCCTCGTTGATCGTGATCGCCTCCTCGGTATCCCCCGCTTGCAGCTCCGCCAGCGCGCTCCAGAGAATCGCCCGCTCCACGGGGTCGATCCGCTCCGGGGGAATGTCGCTGCCCAGGGCGATGTCCCGGTCCAGCTCCTCGGTTCGGCGGCAAACGTCATGCAGCATCCGACCGAAAAATTCCGCATCGGCCTGCGCGTAGCCCCGGCGCCCGGAAAACTGTCGCTGTATCTCATCCGCGCTGTGCCCGGTCATTTGATGCTGGTATAGAGCCTGAACCAGCAGCCGGCGAGCCCGGCGTCGGCCTGCCCAGCGCATTAGGAATCGGCTGAAAGCATGCGCAAAACCGCTTGGGCCGCTTCCCTGCCCTTGTTGTTCCCTCCCGGAGAGACGCCGCAGCGCTCTTCGGCCTGCGCGAAGTGGTCGCAGGTGAGCACACCCAAGCCAATCGCCGTGCCTTCCTCAAGCGCCACCCGCATCAAGCCCGCGCAGGCCTCGCGGGCGATATGCTCATAGTGGTCCGTCTCTCCGCGGATCACGACGCCCAAAGCGACGACAGCGTGGGGCGAATGGCGCCGAATGAGACGCTGAGTGGCGAGCGGCAGTTCCCAGCAGCCGGGCACGCGCCGCATCACGATACGCTCTTCGGACATTCCGGCGGCCAAAAGGATTTCGCGGGCGCCCTGCTCCAGCTGCGTGGCCAGCTCCTCGTGGTAGTCCGCTGCGACCAGCAGAATCTTGAGGTCGGGCGCGTCCACCGCCATGGATCCGGCGCTACTCCCCGCGCCCCACAAATTCCAGCACTTCCAGGCCGAAGCCCGACAGCGCATGGATATTGCGGCGGGCCCCGAGAACGCGCATCCGCGTTACACCAAGATCGCGCAGAATCTGCGCCCCCGCCCCGATGGTCCGCAAGTGCGTGACGCTCTCTTCGGCGCGGGCGGGTTTGCCGTTGAGGGAGTCGATCGCGGCCATCATCGTGCGCGGCGATTCCCCGTAGCACAGCAGCACCGCCACCCCCGCCTCCGCGGCGAAGACTTCGCCCAGCGCCGCGTCGAAGGGCCAGCCCAGGTTGGCCTCGATCCCCGCGGAGTCCCTCAGCGTGTTCTGAACATGCACCCGGACCAGCGGCGCGTCCGCCTTGCCAAGTTTGCCGCGCACAAACGCCAAGTGAACGCAGCGAGCCACCTGATCCTCATAGGCGATCAGCCGGCAAGGCCCGAACCGGGTGCGCGCCTTGCGTTCCTGCAGGCGCTCCACGAACTTGTCCTTGGCCAGCCGGTAGCGGATCAGGTCGGCAATGCTGCCGATCTTCAGCCCCCTTTCGACGGCGAACTTCTCCAGTTGCGGCCGCCTCGCCATGCTGCCGTCCTCATTGAGGATCTCCACGATGGCCGCCGAGGGCGGCAATCCCGCCAGGCGGGAGAGGTCGCAACCGGCCTCGGTGTGGCCGGCGCGGTTCAGAACCCCGCCGGGCTGCGCCATCACCGGGAACACATGGCCGGGCTGGCGCAGCTCCTCCGGCCGGGCGCCGGGCGCGGCGGCCGTCCTGATGGTGTGGGCGCGGTCGTGCGCGGAAATCCCCGTGGTCACGCCCTGCGCCGCCTCGATGGAGAGCGTGAAGTTGGTGCTGCGCTGCACGTTGGTGTCGGCCACCATCAAAGGAAGGCGAAGCTGGCGGCAGTGCCCGGGCGTGAGCGTGAGGCAGATAAGGCCGCGGCCGTGCAGCGCCATATAGTTGATGTCTTCCGGCGTGACCTGCGAAGCAGCCATGACCAGATCGCCCTCGTTCTCGCGATGCTCGTCATCGACGATGATCACCATGCGCCCGGCGGCGATGTCCTCAATGATTTTCTCGGTGCTCGAAAACATGCTGGATTTACCGCGCAAGCAATTTCGCAGCGTAGCGGGCAATGATATCGACTTCAAGGTTCAGCCGGCTTCCCTCCCGGCAGTCGGACAGCGTGGTTTCCTTAAGCGTATGCGGAATCAGGTTGGCCGAAAATCCGTTCGCGCCGGCATCGTTGACCGTGAGGCTCACGCCGTCGAGAGCCACCGACCCCTTCGAGGCGATGAACCGCATGAGCTCCGGCGCCGCCTTCAGGTCCAGAATCACCGATTGGCCTTGTTCGCGCCGCCGCGCAACTTCGGCGACGCCATCCACATGGCCAGTCACAAAGTGCCCGCCCAGCGCATCGCCTGCGGCCAGCGCCGGCTCCAGGTTCACCCGGCGGCCGGCGGACCAGTCCCCAAGCGCCGTGTCAGCCAGCGTGCGCGCCGACACATCCACGGCAATGCCGCCGCCATGCTGCGAGGCAATGGTCAGGCAGGCTCCGCTCACAGACAGGCTCGCGCCAACTTCAAGCGGTGCCCCGCCCATGCCCGGCATGCGAATATGCAGGCGCCGACCGCCTCCATCGGATTCCGCCACCCGGCTTACCGTGCCTATGCTCCGGATCAGGCCCGTAAACATGTCAGCGGGCCTCCGGCACCAGGATCAACCGCAAATCCGGCCCTTTCCGGGTCACTTCACAGACCCGGAACGCGGGCCGCGCCGCCATGTCCTCCAAGGCGTCCAGCCTGAACAACCCGGCGGCGCCGTCCCCCAGCAGCACCGGCGCCGTGTAGAGAACCACCTCGTCGATCAACCCTTCGCGAAGCAGCGCCCCGCAAAGCACCGCGCCGGCCTCCACATGCACCTCATTGAATTCCAGCTCCGCCAGCAATGCCATGGCGGCGGACAGCGCGATGCGCCCATCGGCGGCTGCGGGAAGCCCGGTGACTTCGGCGCCGGCCGCGCTGAGCGCATCGATTTGCTGTCGGCTGCGCTTCCCTTCTTCGGCGCAGTGCAGCACATGAACGGCGCCGGGCCGCGAGAACAAGCGGGCCTGGGCGGGCGTTCGCAGGCCGGAATCGAAAACCACGCGGGCGGGCGGCTCGATGTCGCCCAGATCGTCGCGGCGCGCGTCCAGGCGGGGGTCATCCGCCAGCAATGTGCCGATGCCGGTGACGATCGCGGAGGACCGGGCCCTCCAGCCATGGCCGTCCCGCCGCGCTTGCGAAGACGTGATCCATTGGCTGGCGCCGTTGGCCAGCGCGGTGCGACCGTCCAAGCTGGCCGCCAGCTTCACGCGGACCCACGGCCGGCCCCGCTCGCAGCGGGAAAAATACCCCGGATTCAGCGCCTTGGCTTCAGCCTCGAGCAAACCGTTCTGCACCGCGACTCCGGCTGCCTCAAGCCGACGCGCGCCTGCGCCTGCCACCAAGGCATTCGGATCCCTGCCCGCGCACACGACCCGGGCCACGCCCGCGGCCAGCAAGGCGTCGGCGCACGGTCCCGTGCGCCCGGTGTGAGAGCATGGCTCCAGCGTGACGTAGCAGGTGGCGCCGCGGGCCCGCCCCCCTGCTTCCCGCAAGGCATTGGCCTCGGCGTGCGGTTCGCCCGCGCGGCGGTGCCAGCCGCTGCCCACGCACTCTCCGTCCTTGACCAGCAGGCATCCAACCCGGGGGTTGGGATCGGTCGTGTTGAGGCCGCGGCGGGCCAGCTCCAGCGCCTTTTCCATCCAGCGCCGGTCCGCCTGAGGATCATCAGGGACGGACACCGCTCAAGTCCGCGCCGGCTTCGCGGGTCAGGCGTACACCGGAAAGCGGCGGCAGGTCTCCAGCACCTGCTCCCGTACCCGGGAAATCAGCGCCTGGTCGCCGGGATGGGCGACCACGCCGGCGATCGCATCCGCCAGCATCTTCATTTCCTCCTCGCCGAAGCCGCGCGTGGTGCAGGCCGGCGTGCCCAGCCTGAGGCCGCTGGTCACCATGGGAGGTCGCGGATCGTTCGGCACCGCGTTCTTGTTCACGGTGATATTGGCCTGGTCCAGCGCCGCTTCCGCCTCCGCGCCGGTAATGCCCGACTGGCCCAGATCCACTAGGAACAGATGGTTCTCGGTCTTGCCGGAAACAATCCTCAGGCCTTTTCCCCGCAAGCCCTCGGCAAGCGCCGCCGCATTGCGCTTCACCTGCCGCTGATAGTCGCGAAACCCGGGCTCCAAGGCTTCCTTCAGCGCGACCGCCTTGGCCGCGATCACATGCATCAGCGGCCCGCCCTGGGTTCCCGGAAACACCAGCGACCGCAGGCGTTTGGTCACCTCCGGGTTTTCGCGCGCCAGGATCAGACCGCCGCGCGGGCCCCGCAGGGTCTTGTGCGTGGTGGTGGTCACCACGTCCGCCAGCGGCACGGGATTCGGGTATTCGCCGGCCGCCACCAGTCCCGCCACATGCGCCATATCGACCAGCAGCCAGGCGCCCACCTCGTCGGCAACATCCCTGTAAACATTCCAGTCGGCAACCCGCGAATAAGCGGAGAAGCCGCCCACGATCATTCTCGGACGATGTTTCAGCGCCTGCTCCCGGAGTTGGTTGTAATCGATCAGTTCGGTCTTCGCGTCCAGCCCGTAGCTTGAAGCCTTGAACAGTTTTCCCGAGATATTGACAGGAGAGCCGTGCGTGAGATGGCCGCCATGGCTCAGGTCCATGCCCAGAATCGGATCGCCCGGCTTCAGCAGCGCAAGATAGGCCGCCGTGTTGGCCTGGCTGCCGGAGTGCGGCTGCACGTTCACGTAGTCGGCTCCGAACAGGCGCGAGGCCCGCTCGATCGCCAGCGATTCGGCCACATCCACATGCTCGCAGCCGCCATAGTAGCGGCGCCCCGGGTAACCCTCGGCGTACTTGTTGGTGAGAACCGACCCCTGGGCCTCCAGGACCCGGCGGCTGGCGTAGTTCTCCGAGGCGATGAGCTCAACGAAATCCTCCTGGCGGCGCAATTCCGCCTGCAGCGCCGCCGCCAGCTTCGGATCAAATGGCTCGATTTCGGGGTAGTCGATAGTCATGGCATTCACAAGTCGCACCGATGTTCGGGAATGGGATGGATGGCGGCTCGAAATCCAGGTTCCGCGCGCGCCCGTCCCGCAAGTGTACCGGCATTCGCGGTCAGAACGTAACGCCTGCCCCGGCAACTGGCCTGCCCCGCGTTTCAGCCCGCTAGAAAGCGGGCGTTGTCGAACAGGTGCATCCATGGCCCGTATTCGCCCCAGCCGGGCGGATGCCAGGAATGCTGCACGGCGCGGAACAGGCGCTCCGGATGCGGCATCAGCGCCGTCACGCGGCCGTCGCGCGAGGTCAGCCCGGCCAGACCGCCCGGGGAGCCATTCGGGTTGCAGGGATAGGACTCGGTGGGCCGGCCGTCGCTGCCCACAAAGCGGCAGGCCGGCATTCGGGCCTCCTCGCATTTCCTGCCCTGTTCCTCGGACCTGAACTCGGCCCGCCCTTCCCCATGCGAGGTGGCGATCAGCAATCGCAGCCCCTCCATGCCTTTCAGAAGCAGCGACGGGCTGGATTCGATGCGAACGATACTCAGGCGGGCCTCGAATTGCTCCGAACGGTTGCGGGTAAAGCGCGGCCAGTGCTCGCAACCCGGAATCAGGCTGGCAATCAGGCTCAGCATCTGGCAGCCGTTGCATACGCCCAAAGTAAAGGCGTCCGCCTTCTCGAAATAGCGCTGGAACACCTCGCGGGCGCGTCCGTTCATGAGAATGGAGCGGGCCCAGCCGCCGCCGGCGCCCAGCACATCGCCGTAGGAGAAGCCGCCGCACGCCGCCAGGCCCTGAAAGCCGTCCAGATCCTCCCCTCCGCCCAGGATGTCCGACATGTGAACGTCCACTGCCGTGAATCCGGCCCGGGTAAAAGCCGCCGCCATTTCCGCATGGCCGTTGACGCCCTGTTCGCGCAGGATCGCCACGCGGGGCCTGGCGCCGCCGGCCGGGGGACGGCGCGCCTCCATCGGCGCATGCTCGGACACAGCGGAAAGCCCTCGGTCGCTTTCATCGAGCAGGCTGCGGTACTGC
This sequence comes from Candidatus Foliamicus numerosus, assembly GCA_028285945.1. Classification (GTDB taxonomy): domain Bacteria; phylum Pseudomonadota; class Gammaproteobacteria; order Steroidobacterales; family Foliamicaceae; genus Foliamicus; species Foliamicus numerosus. Next base: position 7,135 of record JAPYNE010000034.1, read on the forward strand.
TCTTCGGCGGTGTCGGGGTTGTCGCGCAGCGCCTGCATGCGGTAGCTCAGTTCCGACCAGCGGCGATGCAGCTCCAAGCGATCCAGATCCAGTTCCCCGTCCTCGAATCGGATCAGGACTTGCCGCGGCCTAGCGGAACCTGCCGCGCTTGCCTGCACTTCCCCCAGGTCGGCAAGGCAATCCCCCAGGCCGTTCTCGGCGCACAGCGCGCCCACCCGATCCAATTCGCCGGCATCCACCTGCATCACGCCGCCCGGCTCTTCCGCAAACAACCGCGCCAGCAGCGCGCCGCCGTCCACGCCCGGCAGGTCAATGCTCATTCCCAGCCGGCCCGCGAAAGCCATTTCGCACAAGGTCACGAACAAGCCGCCGTCGGACCGGTCGTGCCAGGCCAGCGCCACGCCCTCGCGGGCCAGCTGCCTCAGGGTTTGGACCAAGGCGCCGAGCAGCGACGCATCCTCCAGATCCGCGGGCGCTCCTCCGCGGCGCCCGAAAGCCTGCGCCAGGCAACTGCCGCCCAGCCGGTCGCGCCCGCGCGAAAGATCCAGCAGCAGCAGGCGGGTTCCCGGGCGATCCGCCAGCTGCGGCGTGAGCGTGCGCCGAATATCGCGAACGGGCGCAAAGGCGGTCACCACCAAGGAAACCGGAGCGGCCACCGTGCGTTTCCGTCCCTCGTCATCCTGCCAGGATGTTCGCATGGACAGGGAATCCTTGCCGACCGGCGCGGCCACGCCGATTTCACGGCAACATGCCGACAGCGCCTCCACGGCCCGGCGCAATCCAGCGGCCTGCCGCGGCTGCGACGGGGCCGCCATCCAGTTGGCGGAAATACGCACATCGCCGGCGCGGGCGATGTCCGCCGCAGCCATATTCGTCAATGCTTCGGCCAAGGCAAGACGGCTGGCTGCAGCGGCGTCCAGCACGGCCACCGGCGTGCGCTCCCCCACCGCCATGGCTTCTCCCGAATGGCCGAAATAATCCCGGGCCGTCACCGCGACATCGCTCACCGGCACCTGCCAAGGCCCCACCAGCTGGTCGCGCGCCACCAGGCCGCCAACAGTCCGGTCGCCGATATGAACGAGGAAGGACTTGTCGGCCACGGCCGGCATGGCCAGCACCCGGTTGATCGCCTCATGCGCGTCGATGCCGCCGAAGTCCAGCGCTTCGGGCCGTGATTGCACGGACTCCAGCTGCATGGACAGGCCGGAAGCGCCGCCGAACAGAAACTCCAGCGGCAGATCCACGGGCGCCTGCCCGGAGTTGCGCGAAAGCTGGATCCGGCCGCCATCGTCCATCCGTCCCAGCACGGCCCACGGGCAGCGCTCGCGTTCGCACAGAGCCTCGAATTCCCTCAGCCGGGCAGCATCCACCGCCAGCATGTAGCGCTCCTGAGCTTCGTTGCACCAGGTCTCCAGCGGCGACATGCCGGGGTCGGCGGACGGAATGGCGGCATACGACAGCCCGGCGCCCCGGCCGCTGTCGCGCAGCAGCTCGGGAATCGCGTTCGCCAGCCCCCCCGCGCCCACGTCATGGATGCCGAACAGCGGGTTGCCGCCGACCGCTCCGAGGCCCAGTTCGCAGCAGCGGTCGATCACTTCCTGGGCGCGCCGCTGCATCTCGGCGTTGCCCCGCTGGACCGAAGCGTAGTCCCGTTCCTCATGGCCGGCGCCGCTCCCCCGCGAGGATGCGGACCCTCCGCCCACGCCGATCCGCATGGCCGGGCCGCCGAGCACCACCACCAGCGTTCCCGCCGGCGCCTTGAGTTTTTGAACATCGGGCTCGCGCACCGCGCTGATCCCGCCGGCAATCATGATCGGCTTGTGGTAGCCCCGATGATGTTTTCCCGCCTGCTCGAAACTGCGGAAATAGCCCAGCACCGCCGGCCGCCCGAACTCGTTGTTGAAGGAGGCCGCGCCGATCGGCGCCTCGGTCATGATCCGCAGCGGCGAGGCCAGCCGCTGCGGCCTGGGAAGCTCATTCTCCCAAGGCTGTGAAAAACCGGGCACCCTGAGATCGGAGACCGTGAATCCGGTCATACCCGCCTTGGGCCTCGCGCCCCGGCCCGTTGCGGCGCCGTCGCGGATTTCGCCGCCCGCGCCGGTGGCGGCCCCCGGGAAAGGCGATATCGCCGTGGGGTGGTTGTGCGTTTCCACCTTGATGCAGGTATGCGCCGGCTCGTTCACGCACACGTACTCACGCCCGCCGCCGCGCACGAACAGGCGCCGCGCCGCGCCCCCCTCGATCACAGCCGCATTGTCGGAATAGGCCGAGAGCAGCCCTTCGGGGCTGCTCTCGGACGTGAGGCGGATCAGATCGAAGAGCGAATGCTCAAGCCTGCTATCGCCCTGGAACCAGTCGGCATTGAAAATCTTGTGGCGGCAATGCTCGGAATTCACCTGCGCGAACATCATCAGTTCCGCATCCGTGGGATTGCGCCCCAGTTGCGCGAAGCCGTCGGCCAGATAGCTGATTTCCTCGGGCGACAGGGCCAGCGCCATTTCACGGTTGGCGCGATCCAACGCCGGGCGGCCTTGCGCGAGCAGCGGAATTTCGCCCAAGGAAGGGGCCGTCCCGGAGGCGAACAGTTCGTCCGAAAGCGCCTCTTCGGACAAGAGTTCCTGCGTCATGCGGTCGAACAGCTCGCCGCCGGCGGCCCGGTTCAGCGGCACCGGGGAATCGATGCGGTAGCGAACAGCGCGCTCGATGCGCCGCACGTTGCCGAAGCCGCAAAGCCGTGCAATTTCGGTGGCCTTGCTGGACCAAGGAGAAATGCTGCCGCGCCTTGGCAGCGCCAGCAGCACCTGTTCCGGCCCATCCCAACGCGGCTGCGGCCAGTCCGGCCCGTAATCCAGAAGCGCCGTTAGCCGGCCCATGCCTGTTTCGTCGAGGCCGGCATCCATGCTGACGAGGTGCAGGTAGCTGGCCCCTGCCTCCCGCACATTCGGATCCCGGGCCTGCAATCGGCCGAGGAGTTGCTTGCGTCGAAACGGGGAGAGCGCGCCGGAACCGGAGAGCGCCAGCATCCCTCAGCCGCCCGTGGCAGAAGCCAATCGTCGCATCAAGCCGGCGCGGCAACAGATCCTAATCGGAACCGGCGCCTCCGGGCGCATAAACCGGCGCCGGAAACTGTGTCACGTTGCCTTCCTCGACCGTGGATATCTTGCTGATGCCGCGCTTATCGACTTCATCGATCCGCAGCACGCAGTGAAGCGGAATATAAGTTCGCCGAACGCCGGAGAATTCGCTCTTGATGCGCTCCTCGCCGGGATCCACGACCAGCGAAGTGCGCTTGCCGAACTCCAAGCCTTCCACTTCGACGAAGCCGAACATGCCGCCCTGCGACACGCCGCGGGCATACATGTCGTACACCTTTCCCTGGTTGAGGAAGCTGATCCGATAGAGAGGCTTGGCCGCCATGATGAGGCTAAATTATACCGAATGGCGCTGCCCGGGCGCGTCCCGCCCCGCCAGCGGAGCGGGATCCTGGCCCCATTGGATTCAGCGCCGCCGCCCAAGCGCCCGTATGGTTGGAGAAGAGCCTTTATGATAATCACTAGCATTCATGTTAGACTCGCAAGCGCGTTTGTTTCTCGGTGGCGCTTATCAAGATGCGGGAAATCGGTTTGGATGAACTGCCCGTAGGCAGCAGCAGCACAATCCGCTCGATCCTGGGACAAGGGCGCCAAGCGCGGGAACTGCTCACGCTGGGACTCGTTCCAGGCGTGGCTGTTCGGGTGCTGCGCCGGGCGTTCGGCGGCGATCCGCTTGAAGTGTCGGCCGGCGGGCATCCGCTTTGCCTGCGGCGGGAACAATCCAGGCAAGTGCGCGTCACCGCCGTTTGCGCGGCATCCTGAGCAACGGCAATGCCGCAGCGTCCCCTGGTTGCGGTGCTGGGCGCCCCCAACACCGGCAAGAGCACCGTATTCAACCGCCTGACCGGCCTGCGCCAGAAGACCGGCAATTATCCGGGCGTGACGGTGGAACGAATTACCGGCCGCGCCCGGATCGGATCGGCGGAAGTCGATGTCGTTGATTTGCCGGGAACCTACTCTCTGGCGGCCGACAGTGCCGAGTCCAGTGTCGCCCTGGATGCCATTCTGGGCACAGCCGCCGGTTTGCGCAGGCCCGACGCGCTGCTGCTGGTGGCCGATGCTTCCAATCTGAGGCGCAGCCTGCATCTGTTCTCCCAGTCCCGGGAACTGGGGCTTCCCGTGGCCGTGGCCTTGAACATGCAGGATGTTGCCCAAGGCAGAGGAACGGAAATCGACGCCGCGCGGCTTGCCGCGCAAATCGGCGCGCCGGTTGTCCCTATGACGGCGAATCGGGGCAAAGGGATCGAAAAGCTGCGCGGAATGCTCGAACGCCTGCTGTCGCAGGCCGCGCCGGAACCGGAGCGGGCCATGCCGGAGGTGCGCCGGGCAGCGCTGGAACTCGCTGGCCGGATCAACGCGCCGGGCATGGCCATGCTGGCGCTGGAACGGGCCATCATCGACCAGGACGGCGAATTCGAGCGGCGGCTGCTGGCCATCTGCGGCCCGCAAGCGAAGCGGGCTCTTGAGCGGGCGCGCGGCCAAGCCCTCAAGTCGGCAGGCGGGCCCAGCTTGCAGTCCTGCGAGGCGGAACGCAGGTACCAGCTGGCGGATCAATGGCTTAAAGGCGCGCTGATTGCCGGGCCGCCTGACGCCGGCATCCGCGAAAGCCGGCTGGAGCGCGCCGTCAACCATCCTGTTTTGGGCGCGGTCGTGTTTCTTGGCGTGATGGGTGCTGTTTTTCAAGCGGTGTTCGCTTGGGCCGCGCCGCTGATGGAGGCCATCAGCGGACTGTTTGAGACGGTTGGCGCGCGCGCCTTGAGCATCCTGCCGCCGGGCGCTCTGGCCAGTCTTCTAGTCGATGGGCTCTGGTCGGGGGTGGGCGCGGTGATGGTGTTCCTGCCGCAAATCGTGATCCTCTTCGCCCTGGTGCTGTTCCTGGAGGATTGCGGCTACCTGGCGCGCGCGGCCTTTTTGATGGACCGGCTGCTTCGCCTCTGCGGAATGTCGGGGCAATCCTTCATCCCCCTGCTGTCCGGCTTCGCTTGCGCGGTGCCTGCGATCATGTCCACAAGAGTGATCGGCGCCCGGCGGCCGCGCCTGGCCACAATCGTGGCGATACCGCTGATGACCTGCTCCGCCCGGCTGCCCGTTTATGCCCTGCTGATCTCAGGCTTCGTGCCGCCCGCCCACTACCTGAACGGCTGGATCAATCTGCACGGACTGCTGCTGCTGGGGCTGTATCTTCTCGGCATCGCCGGCGGGGCGCTCAGCGCAGTGCTCACGCGCAGGGCCGCGCTGCGCGGCGGGCGCGACTTCTTTCTGATGGAAATGCCGCCGTTCCGCTGGCCCAATCCCCGCGTGCTGGGGCTGAAACTGCTGGGGCGGGCGAAGGTGTTCCTGGTCCGCGCGGGCACGGTCATCGCGGCGGCATGCTTGGCGATCTGGGCGCTCGGCTATTTCCCGCGCTCCGAAGCGATACAGCAGGAATTTGCCGAGCAGCGCGCCGCCCTTGCCGTTCAGCAGGAAGACGCCGAAGGCGCCAAGCGGGCGTTGCGGCGGATCAATGCCCAAGAGCGCTCGGCGCAGTTGGAGCACAGCTTCTTGGGACGCATCGGAAAATTCATTGAACCGGCCTTCAGGCCGCTGGGCTGGGACTGGCGGGTATCGGCCTCGGTGGCCGCCGGTTTCCCGGCGCGCGAAGTGGTGATCGGCGTGATGGGGACCGTCTATGCCCTAGGCGCCGACGCCGGGAACGAAGCGGGTTTGCGCGACCGCCTGCGGGAATCCCGATGGCCGGACGGGCGCCCGGTCTTCACCTTGGCGATGGCCTTGGGGCTGCTGGTGTTCTATGCCTTTGCCTTGCAGTGCGTGTCAACCGTTGCGGTCATCGGCCGCGAAACCAACAGCTGGCGCTGGGCCGCCGGGGCGTGGATCTACATGACCGGCTTCGCTTGGCTGGCCGGCATGCTCACCTATCAATTGGCCCGATGATGCCCGGCGCGCAGGAAGCCTTGGCGCTGCTGATCGTGGCGGTGGCGGTGGGCGCGGTGCTGCTTCGGAGGCTGCGCGCCCGGCGGGTGAAAAAGCGCGCCCGCGAAGCCAGCGTATCGCTGGACGATATCACCCGGCGGCGGAACCAGCCTCCTCCAGTCGAGAACCGAAGCGATTGACAGACTGCTTGCTGGCGATCGCGAACATGCGTCCATCTCATCCAGCACCACCTGCCAGCCCAAAGAGCCAACAGCAAAACCGGACAGATCATTTGGAGGCTTATATACGATAGTAACGACTAGGCAGCCGCTACCACCCTTGGATCAATTTCAGGCCGGAGAAAAAGAAGAGTTTGACTCGTTGAAACCAACCCTTCTTAATTTTTGGGTCTAACAGCAAACTGATTGATCCAGCGAACTCCATCTTCACGGCACCGCCCGCCAAACCGTATCAATCTCGCCATTTGGCGCACATTAAGTGTTAGGTCGCGCATGAAGCAATCCAGTTCGATTGGGGTCATCTGGTGGAAAAGTTCACCGATGAAGCCGCTTTCATCCTCACTGGGCTTCATCTCTTGAGTGGCGATGCTTCTAATGCGATCAACACCCACCCGATGATGTCCAGCCATCTTGGTCGCAATGTGCTCTTCTGGACTCATTGGCTGAATCGAGGGATGATACTTGGGATACACCCAATTCGCCGAAGCGAATGCTGACTCACTTTTGATGGATGTTTGCTTGAGGTGCATATCGAGGAGTGTAAGCAAGGTTGGAGAAGAACATGCGATGAGTTTCCTCCCAGACATTCTTGGCTAACCTTTCGTCTTGGGGTGAAAGTAGCGGGGGTGAGTTTGACTTCACTCCAACCCCGTAATCATGCACCACAACCTCGCGGGCATGTTGGGGGAGTTGATCCCAAGCGAACCTTAACTCCTCTGGGGATTGGGTCGCGCTCACTGCAAAGTCGTATGCGTCTCGAACAGTCAAGATTCTCTTTTCCCACACTCGATGAAATAGCTTTTTCGCTAAAATATCCCGCACGGGAGAAAGGGAGACCCCACTCCTTTTTTCCACTTCATTCGATTGCGAACCAAATGGTTTGGATCGGGTGAGGGTAATTGGCACCCCATCAACATGGAAAGTAATCGGGCTGTTAGGCCGTACCGCAAACGCACCGTCTTTTTGAAGCTGAATAACACCCTTGCTTTCCCATTCTTTCAAACAAGCGACTACCTTATCTAAGTCTTCGTAAAAAGTGAGATCGGTTCCTTCCCCATGCGAGAAGAAATCCAAGTCAGTGGACAGTCGATGTCTCCATCGAGCTTCTAATGCGGTGCCCCCGCCTAATGAAATTTCTTGTGGGGGAACAATTGAACTCACCACATGGAACGCTGTCTCAACGACAGAGGCAACCTTACCTGCGAGAGACAAGAACTTTCTCATAGTCTGCCAACAACATCACCGCGCTATTTCGGGTGAATCAAGTTGCAATTTTGCCCAGTCTGCCATACTGGGAATCGCCAATGAGTAAAGATCATCTTTTCCTCCGGCGTGAAATTGATACAAGGGTGGTAGCGGCTGCCTAGTCGTTACTATCGTATATAAGTCCCATCATTTGTTACAAGTGCGGACAGTTTATTTGTTCCTAACAGTGCGCGATTGCATAACCCACCGCTAATAGCTTATGGTTAAATAGTCCTCGTTGAAAGAAGGCTTGGGGTCGGTGCGATGGCAGTGTTAAGCAGCATACGTAACGTGCGCTCCGTACGCCGTGTTCAGCGCCCGCTTGGGCTGCCCCTTATCCTTACCC
>JAPYNE010000035.1 GCA_028285945.1 Candidatus Foliamicus numerosus
GCATGAGCGCCCCGGCGCGCCCCCCGCTCCGGTCGCTGCGCTCCCTTCGCGGGGGGCGCGAAGCGCCTTTGAGGGTAAACTCCCGACCGGACACTTCATATGCTCTAAAACCGGACACTTCTATTTGTCCGCAACACCACCTGTGTCGATAAGGGCGGGCCATGTCCCGCCTCCAAGCTGCCCCGCAAGAGGCGGCTCCCCGCCTTTGGATGCCTAGCGCTTGCGGCTGATCCGGGGCGGGCCGCTCATTCGCACACAGGCCGAACGCCTCTGGCCAAGGCGGCGTTGTAGCGGTCGAGCGCGGCGCTCATGCCCGCAATCAGATCGCCCATGCGGTTTTCCGGCGCAGGATGGGTGGACAGGAACTGCGGCGGACGCGCCCCTTGGGACTTGTCTTCCATGTTCTTCCACAACGTGATGCTGGCGCGCGGATCGAAGCCCGCCTCCGCCATGTACGCCAGCCCCACTTCGTCCGCTTCGGTCTCGTGCTTGCGGCTGAACGGCAAGGTAAGGCCAAGTTGCGCCAGCACCTGCGCTTCCTGCTGCATGCCCACGCTCGCTCCGAGCACGGCCGCCGCGCCCTGAGTCACCATGCCGCGATTCACCTGCGCCACCTGGTGCTCGCGCGTGACATGTGCAATTTCGTGGCCGATCACGGCGGCGAGCTGGTGCTGGTCGGTGGCCACATCCAGAAGGCCCGAAAAAATGCCGATCTTGCCGCCGGGCATGGCGAAGGCATTGGCATCGGGCATGTCGAACACCTCGATTTCCCAAGCGCGGCTGGCGTAAGGCTCCTCCACCACGCGCAGCACCGACTGCGCCACGCAAAAGATGTAGGCGCGCTCCGCCGGATCGGAGGAAAGCGGCATCTGGCGGCGCATCTGCTGGAACTGCTGGCTGGCTTCCACGCGCATCGTGGATTCACTGACGCAGCCCGCAGCGGCGAGCATCATTGCGACAAGGCCCAGTTTCTTCATTCCCGCCTCCTGGTGTCGTGTCCTGCTCTGCTTTAGGATCAAGAAAACGCGGGCGCGGCGATGGCGGCGCACGGGGATGGAGCGGAATCCAGTTCCACGCCGGCGTTGTTTCCCATCAAAGCCCGCTCAGCGCGATAGCTGGAGCGGACCAGGGGGCCCGCCACCACTTCCACGAAGCCCGCCGCCAAGCCCTCCTCGCGCCACTCGGCGAATTCCGCCGGAGGGATGAAGCGCTCCACCGGCAAATGGTGCGGCGTGGGACGCAGGTACTGCCCCAGCGTAAGCAATGACACGCCGTGCGAGCGCAGGTCGAGCATGGCCTGGCGCACTTCATCGCGACGCTCGCCCAAGCCGAGCATGATGCTGGACTTGGTCAGGACGCCCTTGCCGTGGAACGCGGCGGCCTTGAGCACCTTGAGCGACTGGTCGTAGCCGGCGCGAGGGTCGCGCACCCGCCCGGTGAGCCGGCGGACGGTTTCGATATTGTGGGCGAACACGGTTGGGCCGGACGCCAGCACCGTGCGCACGGCCTGCTCGCTGCCGCGGAAATCCGGCGTGAGCACCTCGACGGCCGTTTTCGGGCTGGCCCGGCGGATGGCCTCAACGCAGCTTGCAAAATGCGAGGCGCCGCCATCGGGGAGGTCGTCGCGATCAACCGAGGTGAGCACCACGTAGCCCAGATCCATGAGGCGCACGGTCTCGGCGGCGTTGCGCGGTTCCGCCGGATCCAGCCAGCCGCCCGGATTGCCCGTATCGACCGCGCAGAAGCGGCAGGTCCGGGTGCATACGCCGCCCATGACCATCAGCGTGGCGGTGCCCGCGTTCCAGCATTCGCCGATATTGGGGCAATGCGATTCCTCGCATACCGTGGCCAGGCGGTGGGTGCGCATGAGCTGCTTGAGCCGAAGATACCGCTTGCCCGAGGGCAGTTGCGCACGCAACCAGGGCGGCTTGCGTCCTGCGCGGTCGTCATCCGCGTCGGCGCGGCGCTTCTGGCCATCGCGGATGGCGCTGAATCCCTGCGCGGTGCGGTATTTCGCACCGCTCACTACGGGGATGGCGCTTAAGGCGGCGAGCGCCGGACTGTCGCGGCCAGTCATGCCGCCAACTGGGAAGCGACGGCAGCCGGCCGGGCGCCGCCGGCGCTTGACCGAGCGCCGCCGGCGCTCGGTCTCTCGGCCGCGAGCAAGCGTCGCTTTCGCTGGAGTCCGCCGCCGTATCCGCATAGCGTGCCGTCACCGGCCACGATGCGATGGCAGGGCACCAGCCAGGTGACAGGGTTGGCGTTCATGGCCCCGCCCACCGCGCGCGCGGCGCCGGGCCGGCGCGCGCGCCGCGCCAGTTCCCCGTACGACTCGGTGCAGCCCGCCGGCACACCCAGCAGGGCCTGCCAGACATCGAGCTGAAAAGCGGTGCCTCGCAGCAGAACCTCGACCGTTTCCGTGCGGGAAGAAAAAAGACCAGCCGCTTTTTCCTCCGCCCAGCTGTCGTCGCGCCGCAGCTTCGCGCCCCGCCAACGGCGCGCCAGCTGCTTCTGCATAACATCTTCCGGGCGGTCGGCGTAACCTAGGCGACACAGCGCGCCGTCCACTTGCGCCAGCAACACCAGCCCTAGAGGACTGGACGCGAAACCGGCGGTTACGCGGCGGCCTTGCGCGGAAATCCGGTCACGATCTTCGACGCGGGCCCGCACTAAAGGAGGAATCAAACTGACGTTGCTCATGGCGCTTCTTATGTATGGCGGCACTCCATTCAAACAGGAGTTTCAAGCCAAGTTTAGCAGCCTCCGGGGGCATCGCAGACAGCGGCTAGCTGCCGCCTGCGGACCGCTTCGCCGCGGCTGTCGGGGCGCAGGTTCGGCGGACACGGTTTCAGGCAAGCCAGCGATCAGGCATAGGCGAGCGATTGCAGCCCCCGCATCGCACTCCGCCGCGCCGCGTGACGCCAGCTAGACAACCCAGCGCGGCGGCAGCCTGCATGCGCGCCTTCCTCTCGCGGGAGTGTCGGCGGCAGGAGCCGCCGCCAAGCCCCATGGATGGGTTCATGCGTCTCCACGCAACAGGGGCATGCGCAACAGGCGGACAAGCCAGTCCATACTTGCCGCATGAAAAGCGGAAGAACATCGCGCAGGCGGACAAACATGCAAAGCGCTTTGCTGGCGCTGGCCGTGGTGATGCTGTGGCAGCCTGCCGCCGCGCAGAACCTGAATGCGCTGGCACAGGCCCGGGGGGTGCTGGAGGCATCCGGCGGCGCCTGCGTGCTGCTGGATTTATGGCTGGCGGAAACTCCGGCCCAGCAGCGCCGCGGCCTCATGCATGTGCGCGAACTGCCCGACATGCGGGGCATGCTGTTCATCTACCGCCGCGAGCAGCACATCAGCATGTGGATGAAGAACACTTACGTGCCGCTGGATATGCTGTTCATCCGCGCCGACGGCAGCGTGGCGCGCATTGCCGCCGGCACCCGGCCCCTGAGCCTGGAAAACATCCCGTCGGGCGAACCCGTCAACCGCGTCCTCGAACTGAAAGCCGGCGCAGTGCGGCGCTGGGGCATCGAACCCGGCGACCGCCTCCTGGCACCCTAGCCCGCCTATTGCACCAAGCCGCTTGTTGCCTTCCTGATTTTCCCGCTTAATCCGCAGCTTATGCCCGGATTGCCCGCTTTGCGCCTGAGGCGCAACGCGCTTGCCCTCGGAATTAGTCGTCGCTGGGTTTGAAGGCTTCTTCGAGGGCTTTCTGGAGGGGCGGCGGGGCGGTGGCGTAGTGATCGAACTCCATGGTGTAGGCGCCCTCGCCGCCGGTAAGCGACTTGAGGCGGGTCTGGAAATCGCCCAGCTCGCCGATCGGCGCCTCGGCGGAAATAATCACCTGGTTGCCCGGCAGCGAGTTGTTGCCGCTAATTTTTCCGCGCGAACCGGACAGGTGGCCGGCAATGTCGCCCATGAACTGGCCCGGAGCGGTGACCTCGATCTTCGCGATCGGCTCAAGCACGATGGGCCGGGCCTTGGTGATGGCGTCGATAAAGGCTTTCTTGCCGGCCGCCACGAAGGCCACCTCCTTGGAATCGACCGGATGGTGCTTGCCGTCGTGCACGGTCACCCGGAGGTCCTGTAGCGGATAGCCGGCCACGGCGCCTTCGTTGAGCACTTGGCGCACGCCCTTCTCGACCGCCGGCATGAACTGCGAAGGGATCACGCCGCCCACCACCTTATCGACGAATTCAAAGCCGCTGCCGCGCGGAAGCGGCTCGATATTGAGGAACACCTCGCCGAACTGGCCGGCCCCGCCGGTCTGCTTCTTGTGGCGGTGATGCCCCTCGGCCTTGCGCGTGACCGTCTCGCGGTAGGCGATGCGCGGCTGGCGCGTTTCGACCTCGAGATTGAACTCCTCGCTCATGCGGTCGAGAATGACCCGCAGGTGCAGTTCGCCCATGCCGCGCAGCACGGTCTCGTTGGCTTGGGAATCGAACTCCAGGCGCAGGCTGGGATCCTCGGCGGTCAGCTTGGCCAGCGCGTCGGACAGCTTCTTCTCGTCGCCGCGCCGGGTGAGTTCCAGAACCACGCCGTGCATCGGCGCCGGCAGCGGCGCGCCGCCGAACTTCAGTGGGTCGTGGGCGTGGTCCGCATGCAGCACGCCCCCGTAGGCGAGTTCGTTGATCTTCGACAGCGCGGCGATGCCGCCGGGGCCCACCGACTGCACTTCATGCGACTCGGCGCCTTGGAGCGCGTAAAGGTGCGCCGCCTTGACCGCCTTGCGCTGGCCACCAAGATAAAGCGAGTCGCCCACATTGACCTGGCCCTGAAAGACGCGGAAAACGCCCATCCTGCCCACGTACGGATCAACGTTGATCTTGAACAGCAGCGCCACGGCGTGCTCGTTGGCATCCGCCTTGAGCGCGACCGCCTCGCCGTTCAGCGAGCAGGCCGGCGGATTGCCCTCGCGCGGCGATGGCGCAAGCTGGTTCATCACGTTGAGAAGCTGGTTGATGCCGGACCCGGTGGCGGCGGACACGAAACATACCGGCACCAAGTGGCCGCGGCGCAGCGCCCGCTCGAACGCGCCGTGAAGCTGCTCCGGGTTCATGTCCTCGCCCTGTTCCAGGTAGAGCTCCATCAGCTCGTCGTCCAGTTCCACCACCTGATCGACGATGGCCGTGTGCGCCCCGGCAACGGAATCGAAATCGGTGTCCGCATCCTCGGGCTTGAAGTAGCAGTCGGCCACCCGCGCGGCCTTGTCCGCCGGCAGGTTCAGCGGGATGCACTCGCGCCCGAATGATTCGCGGATGTGCTCCATCAGCCCGGGCAGGTCGGCGGTCTCGCTGTCGATATGGCTCACCACAATGAACCGGGCCAGCTTCATTTCCGCGGCCGCGGCCATCGCCCGGCGGGTCATCAGTTCGATGCCGGCGGCGGCGTTGATGACCACCATGGCGGTTTCCGCAGCGGGCAGCACACTCAGCGCCCGCCCGGCGAAATCCGCGGAACCCGGCGTGTCGATGAGATTGACGCGGGCGCCGTCGTGCTCGAGCTGGCAAAAGGCGACATCCGCGGAATACTGCAGGCGCTTCTCTTCGGGCCGGTAGTCGCACACCGTGGTTCCGCGCTCGATGCTGCCGGGCGCCTTGATCGCGCCGGAAGCCGCCAGCAGCTTCTCGGCCAGCATGGTCTTGCCGGCGCCGGAGTGGCCGAGAAGAATGATGTTGCGGATGGAAGCGGTGGATGGATGGGTCATGTTCGGCAAACCTCGGCGTTATTCTCCATTCAGCGGGATCAGGTGGCCAGGCCTGTTTTCAGGGCCTCTCCAAGCGTCTCGCGCCGCTGCGGGGCGGGCGCGCTTTCGAGTATCGCCTTCAGGTCCGACAGCCCCTGCTCGTACGACGGCCCAATCATGCCGTCCATCATCAGCCCCACATAGCGTCCCACCGGGTTGCCGCCTATGTCCGTCTCCAAGGTCCAGGTGAGCGTCGAACCGCCCTCCCGGGCATCAATCAGGTAGTCCGCATAGGCCTTTCCGCCGGTGCCGAAATCGAGCAGCGCGCGAACCTTGGAATAGGGCCGGCTCTCCACGATTTCCTGCATGCCGTCGCCCACCTGCGGATGATCGCTGTACCAGAGCATGCGCGAACCGGCGCCGATGGCCGGCCCCTCGAACACGTAGCGCGTGGCCGGATCAATCCGGTGCCAGGGCTGCCAGCGATTGAACTGCTTGAAGTCGTTGACCATCGCGAACACCTCCTGCGGGGAGGCATCGATTTCCACCGACCGCTCCACCCGCACCTCGCGCGGAAGCAGGAAACCCACAACGAGGAACAGCACCACAAGCGCAACAATGCCCATGAGCATTCGCTTTATCAGGACCATGCCGTACCTCCCTCGCTTTAGAAGAAACCTTCCCGCGCGCCGCGACGCAAGGTGCGGGAATTTACCACAGGCCGCTTTATCGGGGGCGGGGGCCGAACAGGGCGGTGCCGACGCGCACGAGGGTGGCGCCGCACTCCACCGCGGTTTCGAGGTCGGCGGTCATGCCCATGGACAGGGTGTCCAGGCCTAGGCCGGAACCGTTCAGCTCGTCGAAAAGAGCGCGCAAGCGAAGGTAGGCATCGCGCGGCGCGTCCGGCATCGGCATGCCCATGAGGCCGCGAAGGCGCAAACGCTCCTGCGCGCCGATCAATGCCGCCAGCCCGGGCACTTCATCCGCAGGCAATGCGGGACGGGCATCGTCGCCTTGCATGCGCACCTGTATGCAAATGTTCAAGGGCGGCGAATCCGCCGGGCGCCGGACATTGAGCCGCAGAACGTCGCGCTCTCTGATCACCGTATGCACCCAGTCGAACCGCTCGGCCACGAGGCGCGTCTTGTTGGATTGCAAACGACCGATGAAATGCCAACTTGCGTTAGAAGACCCAAGCGCATCCATTTTCGCGACCGCCTCGCCCACGTAATTCTCTCCGAAGCCGGTCAAGCCCGCCCGCAGCGCCGCGCGCACCACCTCCACACCGTGCGCCTTGCTGACCGCCAGGATTCGGATTTCCCGCAGTGCTCGCCCGGCACCCGAGGCGGCGCGGCCAATCCTGTCCCGAACGACGGCCAAGCGCGCGGCAATATCGCTGCTGTCCACTACGCTGCCGCCCCCAGCATCCGCAGCAGCGCCCGCCCCGCGAAAGAGGGCGCGTTGGCATGGCCCGCCGTTCTCATGCTGCGGTTTGAGGATAGATCCACTCGGCGGGGAATACCGGTCCGTCCACGCATACCCGCTTCATGGCCAGCCCATCGGGCGTATGCGCCTTAACCGTGCAGCCGGCGCAACCGCCCACCGCGCAGGCCATGTATTCCTCCAGGCACAGCTCGGCATGCACGCCAAATTCCGCCGCCAGCCGGGCGGATGCCCGAAGCATAGGCTCCGGGCCGCAGGCGTGGACAGCCACTTCGGGCAAACGCTCGCGCGGCAGCTCACTCAGCCATTCGCGCGCCAAGTCCGTCACATGGCCGCGATAGCAGCCGTCCAGCCCCGCATTGCTGGCCAGCTGCGAGGGCACGCCCCACTGTTCGGCGCAGCGCAAACGGCTGTTCTTGCCGTGCTTTTCGAGGGCAAAGGGAAAAGGCAGCTCAGAGCCCAGAAACAGCCTAGGCTTCCATTGGCCCTGGCCCGCCAGCCGCCGGGCTTGGAACAGCACCGGCGGAATGCCCACCCCGCCGCCCAGCAGCAGCATAATCGGGCGCGCCTCGGAGATTGAAAAACCGCGCCCGATTGGTCCCATGGAATGCAGCGTGGCTCCCGGCTCGGCGGTCGAGAGCAGCGTGAGTCCTTGGCCGCCGGTCTTGTAAAGCAGTTCGATCCAACCATCCTCGGCATCGGCCAGCATGATCGACAGCGGCCGGCGCTGGAGCAATTCCGAACCGCAGCGCAAATGAACGAAGCTGCCCGGGCGCGCCGCCGCGGCGCAGCGCGGCGTTTGCAGACGGAGCCGGCGCTGGCCGCCCGGGAATTGCCGATGCGACAGCACCTCGCCCTCCTCCACGAAGACGCGATCAGCAGGCATGGCGCAGCCGAATCACTCCGGCGCGGGCATGGGCGGATGGCCCGGCGCCTCTTCCGTCCCGCTATCCGGGCGAATCGATTTCAGCATCTCCCGCCAGGCGCCAGACGCGATGGGGAATTTCCGAATGTTCGTCCACGCCGCCAGGCGTCTGTCCGGGCACCCCCACCAAACGCCGGGCGCGATGAGGAATTTCCGGATGCTCATGCTTGTTTCTCCTGCCAATCCCTGGCAATCACACAGGCCGCGAGGCTATCAAGCTGTCCCTTGCGGGCTTGCCGGCCCCGTTCGCCGCTGGAACGCTGTTCCCGCAGCCGTGCGCCGGCCTCCCGGGTCGTGAGGTGCTCCTCGATCGTCTCCACCGAAAGCCCGTAGCGACGTTCCAAATGCCCGCGAAAACGTTCGAGCGCCGCTTCCAGCTCGGGGCCGGGCCTGGGGGGGCGGCCCAACACGAGGATCTGAGGATGGTACTCGCGAACGAGCCGGTCCAGCTCACTCCATTGCGGCAGTCCGCCGCGCGCCGGCAGGTGTTTGCGGGCCGTGATGATGCCGCCGGTGGCGGTGGCCACGCCCACGCGCCTCAAACCGAAATCGAGGGCGATGGCAGGCTCGGTGCGCATGGGGAACGGCTTGTTGGCGCCGGGCGCTGCGAGGATTCGCGAGTCAGGCGTTGCCGGCCTGAAGTCCCAGCCGCGACACGTCCACGCCCAGCAGCGCCGCGGAAGCCGCCCAGCGCCGCTCATACGGCGTGTCGAAGAGTATTTCCTCGGCGGCGTCCACCACCATCCAGGAATTCGAACGCAGCTCGCGCTCCAGCTGGCCTTCGCCCCAGCCCGCGCAACCCAGGGCCAGCAGGGCGCGGCCCGGGCCCTGGCCGCCGGCAATGGCCGACAGCACATCCCTTGAGGTGGTGACTTCGATATTTCCGCACATCGAAATCGTGGAGTCCCAGGTTCCTCCGGTTTCATGCACCACAAAGCCTCGTTCGCGGTTCACAGGTCCACCCTTGAGGATTTTCTGGTTGGCGAGATCATCGTCCTGGTTGTTCAGCGAGAGTTGCTCGAAGACTTCACCGAGCTTCATGCTTGAGGGCCGGTTGATGATGATCCCCAGCGCGCCATCGGCATTGTGGCCGCACAGATAGGTCACGGTCTGGCGGAATCGCGAGTCGGGCATTCCCGGCATGGCGATGAGAAGTTTGCCGGAGAGGGAGTTAATTTCTTCCATGAGCGATCGACACCAGATACCTGCCGCGATTATAGCGGCGCGGGCGGGCTAGCCTTTCAGGCGCTCCAGCAGGCTGTCGAACAACAGGGCCGCAGCGTCCACCCCCGCCAGTTCCTGAATCTCCCGGATTCCCGTGGGGCTGGTGATATTCACTTCCGTGAGGTAATCGCCGATGATGTCCAGCCCGGCAAACGCCACGCCGCGCACCGCCAGCTCAGCGCCCACCCGCTCGCATATCTCAACATCCCGCGGCGTCAGTTCGCACGCCTCGGCGCGCGCGCCGGCCATGAGGTTGCCCCGGTTGTCGTCGCCGCGCGGCACGCGGTTCAGCACCGGGCTCACCGCCCGCCCGTCGATCAGCAGGATGCGGCGGTCTCCCGCGGCGATCTCCGGCAGATACCGCTGGGCCATTGCAAAGCGGGTCTCGCCGGCGGTGATGGTTTCGAGAATGACCGCAAGGTTCTTGTCCGCCCGGTCCAAGGCGAAAATCGAGTGGCCGCCCATCATGTCCAGCGGCTTGACCACAATATGCGCGTGCCGGTCCAGAAAATCGCGCATCCGGTCCACCGAGCGCGTGATGACGGAGGGCGGCGTGAGGTCGGGAAACCAGGCAACGAAGGCCTTTTCGTTAACGTCGCGAAGCGCCTGCGGATCGTTGACGATCGTTGCGCCCTCAGCTTGGGCGCGCTGTAGGACGTAGGTGGCGAAGATGTATTCCGCATCGAATGGCGGATCCTTGCGCATGAAAATCAGGTCGAGTTCGCCGAGGGCCATGTCCCGCGGTGATTCGAGGCGGAACCAGTCGGTATCGTCGCCGGTCACGGCCAGCGGGGCCGCCTCTCCGAAAGCGCGCCCGTCGCGAATATCGATGTCGTTGAGCGTGAAGTGAAACAGCGCGATGCCGCGCCGCTGCGCCTCGCGGAGCAGCGCCAAGGTGCTATCCTTTTGCGGGGCAATGGTGCCAATGGGGTCCATCACCACGCCCAGAGTGCCGGTCTTCATAGTTGGGAGAGAGTGAATTGGGGCTTGCCGGCAACATTTTAAGGGCGCTCCCGGGCGGCGGCCGCCGCAAAGCGAGGCGAACGTGCTCATCCTGAACCGCCAGACCGGCCTTGTGGAGGGCGCCCGGCTTTCCTTATGCCCGCATCGCGACGAGCGGCCGCCGGAGAGCCGAACCCGGCTGATCGTGCTGCATGCGATTTCCCTGCCGCCCGGCCAGTTCGGCGGCAACGAGATCGAGGATTTGTTCCATGGCCGGCTGGACTGTTCGGCGCATCCCTTTTTCAGCGTCCTCGCCGACGTGCGCGTATCAGCGCATTTTCTGGTGCGCCGCGACGGCGAGCTGGTTCAGTTCGTGAGCGTCCTTAAGCGCGCCTGGCATGCGGGAGAGTCGCAGTTCCAGGGACGGCCCAACTGCAACGACTACTCGGTGGGCATCGAACTCGAAGGCGATGAGTCCACCGATTTCACCGATAGGCAATACAATCAGGTCTGCGCCGCCATCGTTGCGCTGCGGGCCGGGCTGCCGTCCCTGCGAAGCGCGCCGATCGTGGGCCACAGCGATATTGCGCCCAGCCGAAAATGGGACCCGGGGCAAACATTCGACTGGGCCCGGCTGGCGGCGGATTTGGCAAGGGCCGCGGAGCACCACCCATGAAATTGATTGCCCTGCTGATCGGCATCTACGCCGAGCGCTTTCTGGCGCGCTGGTCGCATTTGCGCGAGTTCCGGCCGTTCGAGGAGCAGGCCAACCGCTTGGCGGGAAAAGCGCTGGGCTTGGATGCGCGGGCCGCGCCCTACATCATCGCCGGGATGACGTTGGCCTGCGCCGCGCCGGTGGGCATAGCGGCCTGGCTTCTCAGCGGCAGTTCGGTGGAAATTCCGTGGTTCCTTTTCGCGGTCGCGGTGCTGCTGGTTTCATTCGGCCCCCGGGATCTGAAGGCGGAGGCACTCGATTACCACCAAAAGGCCGAAGCCGGCGACAGCGACGGGGCCAAGGCGCAAGCCGAATTGTTGCTTGGCGGCAGCGCGCCGGAGGAATCCGCCGAACAAGCGGCCGCCGTGGAGCGGGCGACCTACCGGGAGGCCAATAACCGCATCTTCGGCGTGGTCTTCTGGTTCCTTGCGGCCGGTTCCTTGGGCCCCGCGTTCGCCTTCGGCTTCCGCGCGCTCAACAGTCTGCGCCGATACACGGCCACCCTCGAGGGAGGCGAGGAGCTGCATCGCGCCGCCGTCATGCTGCATGGTCTGGCGGCGTGGGTTCCCGCCCGCATCACTTCCGCCAGCTTCGCGCTGGCCGGCAACTTCGACGACGCCATCAATGCCTGGCGGGACCTCAGGGCGAACGATCAAAGCAACCTTGCCGACGGCTCCGACGCGGTGCTGGGAGCGGTGGGCGCACAGGCGCTGGGCGGGCGGGCGGACCGCGTGCGCGGCGCCATCGCGCTGGTGGAGCGCAGCCTGTTCTTCGTCTGGGTGCCGATCGTGGCCGTGGCCGTCATCCTGGGCTGGGTCTATTAGCCCGGATATTGCGCCAAGGGGCGCGGA
>JAPYNE010000036.1 GCA_028285945.1 Candidatus Foliamicus numerosus
CCCACATGTGGCTGAACCCGGACAGACTGGATATTGCACCAAGGCGCGCGGAGCGCGCATATCGGTCTGCATGCAAGCGGCGAGCAGCGGGGCTTCCGCGGCGGACTGCTAAAATCGCCGGTTATGAACGAGCGCAAGACGGCCATCGTCACGGGATCGGCCACCGGTGTCGGCGCGGCAACGGCCGAGTTGCTGGCGGCGCGCGGTTGCAATGTGGTGGTGAACTACACGCGCAGCGGGAAGGAGGCGCGCGAAACCGCTGCCCGCTGCGAGGCCTCAGGCGCCGAAACAAGGGTGGTGCGCGCCGACGTGTCCGAGGATGCCGATTGCCAGGCGCTGGCGGCCTCCGCTATGAACGCCTGGGGGCGGATCGACTACCTCGTCAACAATGCCGGGCGCACCAAGTTCAACCCCTTCGCCAATCTTGACGGGATCGAAAAGCAGGACTTTCTCGACATCTACGCGGTCAATGTGGTGGGCGCCTACCAGATGATCCGCGCCGTGGAGCCGCACATGCGGGCGCTGGGCAGCGGCGCCGTGGTCAACAACTCCTCCATCGGCGGCGTGACCGGCGTTGCGTCGTCCATTCCTTATGCGGCCTCCAAGGCCGCGCTGAACCTGATGACCAAATCCCTGGCGCATGTGCTGGGGCCGGAAATCCGCATCAACAGCGTGGCCCCCGGCATGATCCAGACCCGCTGGCTGAAGGGCGGCATGGGCAATGCGGCCTACGAAGGCATGCTGGATATGGCCAGTTCCGTCCTCCCGCTCAAGCAGGTTGCCGAGCCGGAGCATGTGGCCGAGGTGATGGTCTGGTTCCTTGAAGGCGCTCCGCTGGTGACTGGCGAGACTCTGATTGCCGACAGCGGTGCGCATCTGGGGCAATTGCCGCCGCTGTCCAGCGGCGATTCCGGCTAGTGCCCCATCGCTCCGGCGCTTTGAATGCCCTCCGGGAGGGAGGTCGCCCCGGCCTCCGCGAAAGCGGCATCCCTTCGTTTCCGGCACGCATCTAAGCGCGTTGGCCCCGGACGCGGAATTGGGCGCGCGCCTGGCGCAAATCAAGGCGCGGCTGCGCCTGCCGGTTTTCGCTGCGCCCATGTTTCTGGTTTCCGGGCCGGATCTGGTGATCGCGGCCTGCCGGGAGGGGGTGATCGGCGCCTTTCCCTCGCTGAACGCCCGGCCTCTGGAAACGCTGGAGGAATGGCTTGAGCAGGTTTCATCGACGCTGGCCGGCGATGAGCAGCGCCGCCCCGGGAGGATTGCGCCCTGGGCGGTCAACCTGATTGTTCACCGCAGCAACAAGCGGCTGGCCGCCGATCTCGACTTAACGGTGAAATACCAGGCGCCGGTGGTCATTACCTCGCTGGGCAGCCCTAAGCGGGTGCGCGAGGAGGTGCATTCCTACGGCGGGCTGCTGTTTTGCGATGTCAACAGCTTGCTCTACGCGCGCAAGGCGGCCGATGCCGGGGTCGATGGACTGGTGCTGGTGGCGGCGGGCGCAGGCGGGCACACCGGCACGATCACGCCATTCGCGTTTCTGGCGGAGGCGCGCAAGTTCTTCGACGGCCCCATTGCGCTGGCCGGAGGCCTTTCCTCGGGCGCGGACGTGGCGGCGGCGATCGCCATGGGGGCGGACTTCGCCTACATCGGCACCCGTTTCATCGCTGCGCGCGAGAGCCTCGCCTCGAACGACTACCGGCGGATGCTGGTGGAAAGCGGCGTGGACGACCTGGTGCTCTCGCCGCACTTCACCGGCGTGCCCGCCAATTTCCTCAAGCCCAGCGTGGAGCGCGCGGGCCTGGATGCCGCGGATCTGGACCGCGCCGGCCCGCAACTCCAGTTCGGCGCCGCCGACAGGCCTTCGCGCGTGTGGCGCGATATCTGGTCGGCGGGCCAAGGCGTGGGCTCGGTCGAGCGCGTGCAATCCACCGCCGAACTGGTGGCCGAACTGGAATCCGGCTACCGCCAAGCCGTCAAGCGACTTGAAGGTTTCGAGTAGCCCGACCGGAAGCGGCCATCCGGTTTGATGTTTTTGGGGGGAGGGGCGCCATAGGTTTTCCTCAGCCGGTGGGCCAGCGGGTGTGGTGCAGGTCGATGACGTAGTCGTGCGAATGCCGCAGAGGTTCGTGGCGGTGCGGATGGCTGTGCGGCTCCTCGCTTTCGCCGCCCTCGTGGGCGTGCTGGTGATGGCGGTCGTGGAGGTGCTCGTGGGTATGCTCCACTGCCTCATGCTCGTGGGTGATTTCGTCGCGCTCCTGGCGCGGCCACAGCCGCGCGCCCGCCAGCGCCAGAGCGATGCAGATCAGCCCCAGGATCGGCGCGGCCGCGGAGAGCCCCAGCGTCGCTCCCAGCCATCCGGCCAGCGGATAGCCCGCCAGCCAGGCGCTGTGCGACAGCGAGAAGTGGGCCGAGAAATACGCAGGCAGGTCGCCCGGGCTGGATGATCGGCTGATGACCCGGCCGGCCGGCGTATAGACCCAGGCGCCGCCGCCGCCCATGACCGCCCACAGCAGCAGCATAGGGATCAGGCCCGGCGAGAAAACCATGGGCAAGGTGGCGAACCCCGCCAGCAGCGCTCCGCGCGAAATGAGTTGTCGGCTGCTGATGCGGCGCAGGATCAACGGCGTGGTCAGGGCCGCGGCCATCGATCCGGCGCCGTAGGCCAGCATGGCCACGGCCACCAGGTAGTCCGCTCCGCCGAGCACGGTGCGAACGTAATCGACGTTGTTCACCAGCACCGCTCCGCTCACCATGGCGGCGCCGAAGTAGAGCGCCAGCAGCGCCCGCAGCCTAGGCGTGGCCATATACGACCGCAAGCCGAAGGCCATGTCGTGGAGCAACCGTCCCGCGCGCGCCGCAGGAGGCGCCTTCGGCAGCCGGGCGGCGGCGATCAGCAGCGCCGAAATCAGGAACGCGGCGGCGTTCAACTCGAACAGCAACTCGAACCCGCCGCCGGCGGCCATCAGCGCCATTGCCAGCATCGTGCTGCCGACGGTCTCCAAGTCGTAGGCCAGCCGGGTCCAGGAAAGCGCCCGCGTGTAGGTGGCTCGATCCGGCAGCACGGCGGGAATGATTGCCTGGAACACCGGCTTGAACGCCGCCGACAGCGCTTGGATTGCGAAGATCAACAGGTAGATCTGCCATTCCGCGGCCGCGAAGGGCAGCAGCAGCACTAGGCCCGCCCGCAGCATGTCGCTGGTTACAAGGATGGATTTTCGCGAGGCCCGGTGCGCCAGCGCGCCGCAGATTGGCGCCAGGAACACGTAGGCGATCATCTTGATCGACAGCGCCGTGGCCAGCACCGGCGCCGCTTGGCCGCCGCTCAGCCGGTAGGCGAGCAGTTGCAGGCCCACGGTGCTCAGGCCCGTTCCGGCCAGCGCAACCGCCTGGGCCGCGAACAGCCGCCGGAAACCCGCGTGGCGGAAGGGATTGTCCTGCGGGCTGGTGGGAGGCTCGCTCATGATCCTTGCCTGTTTGCGAATCTTACAGTGCGCCAAGTTGGATCGGCATTGCGCCTGAGCCGTTCAGCAGGATGCCCCTTGTCGGCGTTCATGGAAAGAAACACTAAATTGCATTACGCTGCGTTTTTACGCAAGTGCCCAAGGGAGGAACTGATGGCCTTTGAAGATTTTCGCGCCTACTTGAGGCTGCTCGAGGAGCGGGACGATCTGCGCCGCATCAGCGAACCCCTGAGCGTGGCCCCGGACAACTCCGATCTGCAGCCGCTGATGGCGCTGCTGCACTCCGGCCCCAACCGGGCGCTGATGCTGGAAAACCTGACCGGCTACAACACGCCGGGCGTGCCGGTGGCGTTCAATCCCTACGGAACCCGCGAGCGCACCAGCCTGTGTATCGACGAGGAGGATCCTCTCGAAGCCAAACGCAAGCTCGCCCGCATTCTTGCCAACCCGGCCCAATGGCACAAGCCGGTCATGGTGGATGCCGCCGCGGCGCCGTGCAAGGAGGTGGTGATTCCCGAGGCGGAGGTGTCGCTGGGCAAGCAGATTCCGCACGTTTGGTTCGGCAAGGAAGGGCCGAGCTACATCACCAACGGCATCGCGATCACCAAGGACCCCGAAACCGGCGCCCGCAACGTGGGCTGGTACCGCCATACCCAGCTCTGGAACGCCCGGCATCCGGCCGGCGGCGAGTATTCGCAGCGCAACCAGGACCGCTGCCTGACGGTGTTCGTGTACTGGAACCCGCCCATGAACCACGGCGGCCTGCATCTGGCCAAGGCCGTTGCCGCCGGCAAGAAGCTTGAAATAGCGATTGCCTGCAACTGCGATCCGGCGCTGCACCTGGCATCGGCCACCGGGCTGCCCTACGGCCAGGACGAGTACGACTTCGCCGGCGGATTGCGCGGGGCGCCGCTTGAGCTGGTGAAATGCGACACGGTGGATCTGGAGGTTCCCGCCACCGCCGAGTATGTGCTCGAAGGCGTTTTCCTTCCCGGCCAGCAGGAGCAGATCGGCTGGCACTCCAACCCGCTGGGCTACTACGACAAGGTGCAGGTGTTTCCGCTCATGCATGTCAACCACATCACCCGCCGCAGGAATCCGATCTGGCATTCCACCATGGAGATGGTGCCGCCGTTCGACCACAACTATCTGGCGCTGCTGCCGGTGGAGGGCGAGGTCCTAAGCGATTTGGGACGCAAAATCCCGGAGGTCGAGGATGTAGTGGTCACGCCCAACATGACCTACATCGTGCAGCTTGCCGTGGACGGCGCCGCCAAGCCGCACCCGGAGTTCGGCAAGTACGTGCTGCATGCCGTGTGGGGCGCCGCCGGGCGCTGGGGGCGCACCGCCAAGCTGGTGATCGTGGTGGGGCCGGACGTGAATCCCTACGACTTGGCTTCGGTGGAATGGGCGGTTATGACCCGGGTGCAGCCCGTATCGGACATCATCACGAACGCTTCCGGGCAGGCTTTCGTGCTGGATCCTTCGGCACCGAAGTCGGCCCAGGGCGTGCCGGTGCAATCTGAACAGATGGGCATTGACGCCACGATCAAGATTCCGGAGCGCTTCACCGACTACCCTGA
The DNA here is from genome assembly GCA_028285945.1 of Candidatus Foliamicus numerosus. Lineage (GTDB taxonomy): Bacteria > Pseudomonadota > Gammaproteobacteria > Steroidobacterales > Foliamicaceae > Foliamicus > Foliamicus numerosus. The sequence continues at coordinate 5,045 of JAPYNE010000036.1, forward strand.
AGTGAGCCAAGCGGATCCGGCGGATGTGGCGGCATTGGCCAAGCGCCTCGGCGGCGCGCTTGATTAGCCTGCGGATGAAGCCTTTTCCCGCCCCCTCTTCCGGGAGTACCGGAGGCAGGATGCCGATCCTCATGGCCTGCGCCAGCCGAAGCCTCTTTGGGCGTTCTCCTCTCGCGGGAGTGTTGGAGCCACTGCGCGCCAATGGCTTGGCGCGCAGAGCGCCTCCCGCGAGAGGAGAACGCCAAAGAGGCGAACTTGAAGCGGCATGCGTCTCCCGGAAGAGGAGGACGGGAAAAGGCGGGAGGCAGGCAAAAATCCTGCGCGGCGTCTGACTGCGCTTTAGGGAATGGGAAAAAAGAGCCGTCCCGAGCTTGAGCCGCCGCTCGCTGCCGTTTGCGAAGACGTGCGAAGGGCGTTGCGCGAGGATATCGGCGCCGGCGACGTCTCAGCCCGGCTTCTGCCGGAAAGCGTGCGGGCCAATGCGGCGGTGACGGCGCGCGAGGCATGCGTGCTGTGCGGGCGCGACTGGTTCAACGAGGTGTTTCGCGCGCTTGACGAGCGCATCGTCGTTCGCTGGCGGGTCGAGGAGGGCGCGCCCGCAACGGCGGGCCAAGCCGTATGCGAGTTACGCGGCCCGGTGCGGGGACTGCTGAGCGGCGAGCGGTCGGCTCTGAATTTCCTACAGTTGCTGTCGGGCGTGGCGACCCGGGCCCGCGAGATGGCGGCGGCCATTCACGGAACCTCCGCTAAATTGCTCGACACCCGCAAGACGCTCCCCGGCCTGCGGCTGGCCCAGAAGTATGCGGTGTGCGTGGGCGGCGGGAGCAATCACCGCATGGGCCTTTACGACGCGGTCCTGCTCAAGGAAAACCACATCGCCGCCGCCGGAGGTGTTCGGGCGGCCCTTCGAGCGGCTTCATTCGCCGAAGCCAGCCTCCCGGTCACTGTGGAAGTGCGGAATCTGGATGAGTTCGCCCAAGCGCTGGATGCCGGGGGCCGCTGGGTGATGCTGGACAACTTTTCCTTGGATCAGATGGCGGCGGCGGTTCGGGAACGCGACCAGCAGGGCCGCGATGTGATCCTTGAGGCTTCAGGCGGGATCGGCCGCAAGGACATTGCCGCCGTGGCCGCCACCGGCGTGGACCGCATTTCCTGCGGCGCCCTTACCAAGAACGTCCGGGCCTGCGATTTCTCGATGCGGATCGCTCCTTAAATCCCGTAAGGAGGGGAGGGATGCCCTCGCTGCTAGAACATGGTGCCGTGTCCAGCGCCGATCATGCTGGCCAGCATGGGGATGGACAGCAGCGTGTTGGTGCGGGAGAACACGAACGCCGTGCGCCGGGACTTGTTGATTTCCTCGGCGCTGGCTTCCACGATGCCCAGCACCCGTTTCTGGTTCGGCCAGATCACGAACCAGACGTTGAAAAGCATGATGCTGCCAAGCCAGGCGCCGATTCCGATGGTCAGGCCGTACATCGCGTTGCCGCCGCCCGCAGCCAGACCTAAGGTGAACGCGTTGATGAAGTCGCCCTTATGCAGCAGGAAGGTGGCCCCGGCCAGCCATGTGACCAGCGCCGACCAGCGGAACCACCAAAGCGCTCTCGGCGCCACATAGCGGGTAATGGCCGCGCCGCTCGGCCCGTCGTCGTCCGATGCGGCATCCGCCAGAGCCTGCACCTGCACGAAATTGAAATAGTAAAGCAGGCCGATCCAGGTGATGCCGGCAAACACATGCAGCCAAATCAGCATGGAGTTGACCCAGTTGGCGCCCGCCATTGAGCTGCCCGTGCCCGCGGCAATCCCCATAATGGCCAGTGAAAGCACCAGGCCGCCAACCAGCGTGCCGGTTAGGGTATTCAATGGGTTCATAACTTCCCCTCGCGTTCCAATCCAAAGCACCGATTGTGCCACAAGCGTTCGCGGCGATGATTTCCGGAAATTGACGGCAGGCCGCGACCGCGCGCTTGGCCGCCGCGCCATGAGCGGTACCGCGCAGGCGGGTGTCCTATAATTGCCGGCCTATTCCTCAAAGTCATTGACGGTCATGCCAGACAAGCAGTTGGAGCAGCGCATCAGCAAGCAGATCGAGGGTTTCCCCCTATTGCTGTACATGAAGGGATCGCCGGATTTTCCGCAGTGCGGGTTCTCCGCGCAGGTCGTGGCCGCGCTCAGGCAGTGCGGCAAGCGCTTTGCCTACGTGGACATTCTGCAGGATCCGGATCTGCGCCAAGGGCTGAAGGAGTTCTCGAACTGGCCCACTTTCCCGCAGCTTTACGTGCGCGGGGAACTGGTGGGCGGCGCCGATATCGTCACGCAGATGGCGCGCTCGGGCGAGTTGCTCGAGCTGGTCCGGGATCTGGATTAAGCGCGCGTCCGGGAAAGCGCGGGATTGGACTGATCGTTGATTCGGTTGACTGCCTCGCAGAACAGTTGCGCGCAGATTTGGGCATCGTACAGAGCAGAATGAGCGCGTTCCTCGTTCCATTTCAGACCTGCGGCCTGGACCGCCAGGCTCATCACGGTTTGGCCGAACATCGCCCCGCCCAGTGTGCAGGTGTCGAACACGCTGAACCGATGAAACGGGTTGCGCTTGATGCCGCTGCGCTTGATGGCGGCGTTTAGGACCGCCAGGTCGAAGTGCGCGTTGTGGCCCACCAGTATGGCGCGTGAGCAACCGGTGGCCTTGAGCTCCCGGCGCACCACTCGAAACACGCGCCGCAGCGCCTCGCGCTCCGGCACCGCCGGGCGCAGCGGGTGGTCGGGCTTTATTTTATTGATGCGCAGCGCTTCCTCATCGATCGCGGCTCCCTCGAACGGCAGCACATGGAGCCACACATGCTCCGAAGGCGCCAGCTGGCCGTCGTCGCACACGCTGAACAGAACCGCCGAGATTTCTAGCAGCGCGTGCGTTTCCGGTTCGATGCCGCCGGTCTCCACGTCCACGGCCACGGGCATGAAGCCGCGGAAGCGATCTTTAAGGATCCAGGGAGCTTGCATCGGAACTGCCGGCGGAACCCGGCCTCATTGCGCTATAGAAGCAATTCTGTCGGTGTGATTGTATGCCAGACGAGCCTAGCGCCAATCCATTCCATGACAGCGACCCGCTGGAAACACGCGAGTGGCTGGACTCCATCGATTCGGTTCTCCGCACCCAGGGGGCCGAGCGGGCGGCATTCCTGCTTAACCGCATCACCGACCGGGCCCGGCGCTCCGGCGCGCATATGGCCTATGCCGCCAATACCGCTTACCTCAACACCATCGACCGCGCCGATCAGCCCGAGTATCCCGGCGACGCGGCCATGGAGCGGCGGATCGAAAACTACATCCGCTGGAACGCCATGGCGATGGTGGTCCACGCCAACCGCAAGAGTTCCGAATACGGCGGGCATATCGCCACCTATGCCTCCGCGGCCACGCTCTACGAAGTGGGCTTCAACCATTTCTGGCGGGCGCCAACGAAGGAGAACCGCGGCGATCTGGTGTATTTCCAAGGGCATTCCTCGCCGGGCATCTACGCCCGCGCCTTCCTCGAGGGGCGGCTGAGCAACAGGCAGCTGGCCCGCTTTCGCCAGGAAGTGGGCGGCGGCGGCTTGTCTTCGTATCCGCATCCCTGGCTGATGCCGGATTTTTGGCAATTCCCCACGGTTTCAATGGGTCTGGGGCCGATGATGGCCATCTTCCAGGCTCGCTTCATGCGCTACCTGGAGCATCGCGGGCTGGCCGACATGGGCGACCGCCGGGTCTGGTGCATGCTGGGCGACGGCGAAATGGACGAGCCCGAGTCGCTGGGCGCTATCACCGTTCCGGTGCGCGAGCGCCTGGACAACCTGATCTTCGTGGTCAACTGCAACCTGCAGCGGCTGGACGGGCCGGTGCGCGGCAACGGCAAGATCATCCAGGAGCTGGAGGCGGCCTTTTTGGGCGCGGGCTGGAACGTGATCAAGGCAATCTGGGGCTCGCGCTGGGACCCGCTGCTGGCGCGCGACCGCAACGGCCTTTTGCGCCGGCGCATGGAAGAGTGCGTGGACGGCGAGTACCAGAACTGCAAAGCCTTGGGCGGCGAGTACACGCGCGGGAATTTTTTCGGCGGGATCGAGGGGCTTGAGGAGCTCGTGTCGCACCTGTCCACTGAGGACATCGAGCTGCTGAACCGGGGCGGCCACGACCGGGTCAAGATGTACGCCGCGTACGAGCGCGCCACCAAGCAGAAGGGCCGGCCCACGGTGATCCTGGCCAAAACCGTGAAGGGTTTCGGGATGGGCGAGGGCGGCGAGAGCCGGATGACCGCCCACCAGGCCAAGAAGCTCGACCTCGCGGCGCTGCGCGAGTTCCGCGACCGGTTCAAGATCCCGGTCACCGACGAGCAGCTCAAAAGCAGCAGGATTCCGTTTTGGATGCCGGACGAGGACAGCGAGGAAATCCGCTATCTCAAGGAGCGCCGCCGCCGGCTGGGCGGTTTCATGCCGCGGCGGCTAACGAGGGCGGCGCGGCTGAAGGCGCCGGCGCTGAGCAACTTCAAGTCCATTACCGGGGGTTCCGGCACGCGCTCCATCTCCACCACCATGGCGCTGGTGCGGATGCTGCAAATGCTGGTGCGCGACAAGGAAATCGGCAAGCATGTGGTTCCCATCATCCCCGACGAGGCCCGCACCTTCGGCATGGAGGGCATGTTCAAGCAGCTCGGCATCTATTCCTCGGTGGGCCAGCTGTACACGCCGCAGGATTTCGAGCAACTGATGGCCTACCGGGAAGACCTGAAGGGGCAGATCCTGGAGGAGGGCATCAACGAGGCCGGTTCCTTCTGTTCCTGGCTGGCCGCGGCAACCTCGTACTCCAACCACGGCCTGCCGATGATTCCGTTCTACATCTTCTATTCGATGTTCGGTTTTCAGCGGATCGGCGATTTCATCTGGGCCGGCGGCGACTCGCAGGCGCGGGGCTTTCTGATTGGCGGCACCGCAGGCCGCACCACGCTGGCGGGGGAGGGGCTTCAGCACCAGGATGGCCACAGCCATTTGGCCGCGGCCACGGTGCCGAACTGCCTGAGTTACGATCCTGCCTATGCCTACGAGCTGGCGGTGATCGTTCAGGACGGATTGCGGCGCATGGCGGAGAAGCAGGAAAACGTCTTCTACTACATCACCGCGATGAACGACAACTATCGCCAGCCGCCCATGCGCAGGGACATGCGCGAAGGCATTCTCAAGGGCATCTATCGGCTGCCGCGCACGGAACGGGGCCATTCCGACGCCGGCCGCGTGCAGTTGTTTGGCTCCGGCGCCATCCTCAACGAAGCTGTGGGCGCCGCCGATTTGCTGCATGGCGAGTACGGAGTGGAGGCGGACGTATGGTCCGTCACCAGCTACAACCAGTTGCGGCGCGATGGCCTGGCCTGCGAGCGCCATAACCGCATGAATCCTGGCAAGCCGCCGCGGAGAACTTACCTGGCCGAGGCGCTGGGGGGCGCCACCGGCCCCTTTGTGGCGGCCAGCGACTACATGGCGGCACTGCCCGATTCGATCCGGCAGTGGGTGCCGGGCGGCTACATCACGCTGGGCACCGACGGGTTTGGCCGCAGCGATGCGCGGCCGGCGCTGCGAAACCACTTTGAGGTGGATGCGCGCTATATTGCCGCCGCTGCGCTCTCGGCCTTGGCCGCGGAGGATCGAATTGATCCCCGCAAGGTGTCCGAGGCCATGGGAAAATGGGAAATCGACCCCGGAAAAGCCGATCCGGTTACTTTGTGATTCTAGGAAATAAAAGAAGTTAGCTTATAAAGAAGCATATAACAGCGATTTAAGAAGAATTTAGCGGAAACAGACCAAGTTGAACCATGCCTGAATTCAATCAAGTTCGCGTGCCCGGCTTAGGCGAGTTCACCGATGTGGAAGTGGTGGAGGTGGCCGTTTCCGCCGGCGACGAGGTGGCGGCCCACGACCCGCTGATCACGCTGGAGACCGACAAGGCGGCCATGGACGTGCCGTCGCCCGGCGGCGGGCGCATCGTGAGCCTGAAGGTGGGCGTGGGCGACCGGGTCAACGAGGGCGACATCATCGCGGAACTGGAAGGCGAGGCCGCAGCGGCGGATGCCGGGGAACCGGTCGCTCCGATGGCCGGACAGCCGTCCGCCGATGCCGCGCCTGCTTCGCCTTCCCGAACCGCGCCGCCTTCCCGAACCGCTGCTGCGCCGCCCGCTCCGTCGGCTGCCCAAAAGCTCCCCTCAGGTCCCGGCGCGCTGCCGCCCATTGACGAGGAGGGCTTCTCGAAGGCGCATGCCTCGCCGGCGGTTCGCAAGTTCGCCCGCGAGCTGGGCGTGAA
>JAPYNE010000037.1 GCA_028285945.1 Candidatus Foliamicus numerosus
CCCCCCGTATCTGGCGCGGCCGGCCCTGACTCGGCGACCCGGGCCTTGATGGTTTGGACCGTGGCCATGAGCAGTGTGCCGGTCCCGCATGCCGGATCGATGATGCGGAGTTTGGCTACGGCCTCCGGGTCGGACCAGTCGATCATGTCCGGCGTGAATGCGAGCCGCGCCAGCATGACGGCTGAGAGGTTATTGGTGTAGAAGGCGCCGTCGCTCTTGGCAGAGCCGAGGATGCGGTGGTAGAGCGGCCCGGCATGGTCGTAACCGAGATCGCTGAGGGAGTCGGCCACGCGGTTGGCGCACTCGGCGAGCATGCGGATGGCGTCGTCGATCGCCTTGCCTTCGCGCAGAGCGCCAAGCGCTGCGAGAGCGGGGCGGAACACCGGCGCGTAATCCTTTTCGAGGATCGCTTCCCATGCGATTTCAAGAACCTCCCGCGGATGCTTCGCGCCCGCCACCTTGTCGAGCCGCACAATGGTTTTCATTTCCGGCTCGTCGCGCAAACGGCGCTGCAAAAGGCAGGCGTTGCAGAGCATCAGCGCGGCCACCGTGCAGACGCCCTTGGCGCCGCCGTCGTTCTCCGGCGCCAGATCGAGCGCCTCCGCGAGCGGGCCTTCCATCGATTCCTCCTGGAGCACGGCGCTTGCCCGCCGCACGGCTTCGGTGATTTCATCAGCCACAAGCTGGCCGGGCTTGCCGAGTCCCGAGGCCGCAGCGACATGCGCGTAAATAATCTGTTCGGCTTCCTTCAGCTCCAACTCGCGCTGGATATAGTCGCCGTCGGTCTCGCGCACCTGGCCGCCGCTTGAGGTTCCGGGCGCCCTATCCTTTTTCTGCTCGTAAACCTTGATGAAGTTGGCAGGCGACTCCGAAAGGCGCCCGTCATGGGCTTGAAGCGCCCGCAACACCCGGCCTACGGTCCGGTATCCCTCGCTCCCCCGTTCAAGCGCTGCCGCGACATCGCTTTCCGGCTCCACGACCACAGGGATGATGATGTAGCCGAAGCGCTTGCCCGGCGCCTTCCGCATGACGCGCCCGACGGCTTGGACCACATCCACTTGGCTGTCCCGAGGATCGAGAAATGCCACGGCATCCAGCGACGGCACATCCACGCCCTCGGTGAAGAGCTTGACGTTGCAGACCAGTCGGCATTCGCCCTCCCGGTCCGCCTGCGCCAACGCGCGCAGTTCCCGGTTACGCTTCAACGCGCTAGCCGACGCATCAAGGTGCCGGGCCACCACCTTCATCGCCCGCCCGGTTTGCATGCGCCGGGTGGTCGCTCTCAGGACCTCGCTTTCCATCAGCGCTTCCGCGTACCACTTCGAGCGCGCGATGCTGTTCGCAAACGCCATGGTGCGCGGAAGCTTGCCCGGCTGCTCCAAGGTTCTGCCCTCGGTCACGCCGTTCACCGCCAGCGACACGCCCAGCACCCGCGTCATGTCGTTGGTGGTGGGGGCCTGTTTGCGCTTGGTCGTTGGGGCGAGTCCTTCAAGCCGCCGCCGCAGGCCCGGCGTGACGCTGCCTTCGCTCACGCCGAGAACGATGACCCGGTAGTCGGACAGCATCCGGTTTTCCACGGCCTTGGCGAACGGAAGCCGGTGGAGTTCCGGCCCGTAAACGCGGTAGTCGCCCATATCGGCCACGTTGATGTCGTGCTGGGCCAGTTTCCTCTTGGATCGCTCGGTATAGATCCTAGGCGTGGCGGTCATATACAGCCGTTTTCCCGCATGCAACCGTGTTTCGTCGTGGAACTCCTGAAAATTCACTTTTCTGGCGACCTTCGCTCGACTTTCGTTAATCAGCGCGCCGGTTGTGCGGTGCGCCTCGTCGGCGATGGCCAAGTCGAATGGCGGCGCGCCATGGCTCGCTTGGGCTTCCGTGACCCGTCCCAGTGATTGGTAGGTGCAGAAAACCACCCGCGTCGCGCCTTCGCCCTCAAGCGACCGCGCGATCTCGGCCGGATCCGTGGTTACCGGGCATTCGAGTTCGGAAATCCGGATGTCCTCGTTCTCGTTGCGGCCACCGGCTGTCGGATCGGAACACACAACGATGCAGTCCAGCTTGCGCGTGGTGTGCCGCAACCATTCTCGCCGCGCCTGCGAGACCAGCGCGATGGTCGGAGCGGAGAACAAAATCCGCCGCCCATCCTCGACGATCTGCTCGGCGATGCGAAGGGCGGTGAATGTCTTGCCGGTGCCGCATGCCATGATGAGACGGCCTCGGTCGTGATTAGCCAGCCCTTCCACGGCATCTTCGATGGCTTCCGCCTGAAGCGACCAAGGCTGCTGCACAGGCCGCTTGGCATCCTGCTCCTGCACCTCAACATTCAGATACTGCCGGAAGTCGATCTGCGTGACTTGGGGATGGGCGTTGCGGATCGCCCTCTCGGCGATCGGTCCCCAGCGGCAAGTCGCCACGATCCAGCGCAGACGGAAGATCGGCTGCTGCGAGCCGCCCAAAAACTTGTCGATCTCGCCTTTGCCCAGCGTGTGCCGCTCGTCGTAGCACTTGCACTGTATGGCGACATGCTCGCCGGATGTTCTTTGCGCGACCAGATCAATGCCCATGTCGCGGCCATCGAGGCCGGTCAAGGCCTCGCGCTCGGGCCAGTCGGGCCAGCGCCATATCTGGTCGATCTCGAATTCCGGCTGCTGAAGCGCGAGCCGCATGAACAACTGCTCGAACCAGCGGCCCTTCTCGGCTGGGTCGCGGCTCTCGTTGCGGATGCGGTCGAGGATGTTGCCCGCGACCGGCTGCCCGCCCAAGTCAAGAGTGGCCTGCGGTTCCCTCACTCAGCGGCTCGCTGCAAAGCCGGACGCTTACTGGTGTTGGCGGAGTTGCGCTTCCACTTCTTCGGCGAGGTCGCTTGCCGGGCGCTCGATGCCCTCGCCCACTTCAAACCGAGCGAAGCTGTGAACGCGGGCCTTTTGCGAAGCGAGCAGCTTGCCCACAGTGAGGTTGCTGTCGCGCACGTACGCCTGCCCGGTGAGGCAAATGCCGCTTAGGAACTTGCGCAAGCGGCCTTCCACCATCCGCTCCACGATTTGCGGCGGCTTGCCGGAATCGGCGGCTTGGTCAACGAGAAAGGCGCGTTCGCGCTCCGCCACCTCGGCGGGCACGTCCTCGGGGGCCACATGCTGGGGGCGCATGGCCGCCACATGCATGGCGATGTTCTTGCCTAGTTCGGCATTGCCGCCTTCGATATCCACGACAACGCCGATGCGGTCGTTATGCACGTAGGTGACGGCGGCGCCGCGCGGCGCAATGCGCGAGAACCGGCGAACCGTGATGTTCTCGCCAATGCGGGCCACCGCGCCTTGGCGCGATTGCTCCAGCGACTGCCCGTCGATCTGCGCGGCGAGCAAGGCATCGAGATCGGCGGGGGCCTCCTCAAGCGCAATCCGCGCCACGGAGGAGGCATAGTCCTTGAATTCATCCCGGCGCGCCACGAAGTCGGTTTCGCAGTTGACCTCGGCCATGGCCACCGCGTCGGGCCCCTCAACCACGGCAATCACGCCTTCCGCAGCCGCGCGGCCGGCCTTCTTTTCCGCCGCTGCGGCGCCTTTCATGCGCAGCAGATTGCGGGCCGCCTCGGCATTGCCGTTGGTTTCGGCGAGCGCGCGCTTGCAGTCCATCATGCCTGCGCCCGTCGCTTCGCGCAGGGCCTTGACCTCGGCGGCGGTAATGGCCACGCCTCAGTCCTTCTCGGGTGACGGCGCGGAGGCTTTTTCCTCCGCCGGATCGGCGGCGGCGCCCTCATCCGCCGCGGCAGACGCTTCGGCGGCAGGCGCTTCCGGGGCTGTTTCCTTGGCAGGAAGCGCTTCGGCGGCGGGAGCGTCCGGGGCCGTTTCCTCGGCGGCCGCGGCGGAAGCATCGGCGTCGGCAGGCGCTTCGGCGGCAGGTGCCTCGACTGCGGGCGCCTCGGCTGCGGGCGGAGCGGCTGCTGCCTCGGCCGGCGGCGCGGCAACAGGCGCGGCTTCGTCCGGCTTGGAATCGCGGTCCTCGCGCTCCCTAGCAACCGCGGCGGTGCGCCGCGGCATCCGCCTGGACACGCCGCGCAACCGTGAAGGCGCGCTGGACCGGGAGCGGCGCCGACCGCTCCTGGCGATCGGTTTGCCGGACTCGTCCAGCTCCACGAACTCATCCTCGCCCAGCGAGATTTCCGGCATTTCCTCGCGGCCCTTCATGATGGCGTCGGCCACGCCGCGAGCGTAGAGCTCGGCAGCCCGGATCGCGTCGTCGTTGCCGGGAATCATGTAGTCCACATCCTGCGGCGAACAATTGGTATCGACCACCGCGGCCACCGGAATGCCGAGTTTCCTGGCTTCGTTCAGCGCGATGCGTTCGTGCTCCAGATCAATAATGAAAACTGCATCCGGCAGAGCATTCATATCGCGGATTCCGCCCAAGGAGCGCAGCAGCTTTTCCCGCTCGCGCTTCAGCCCCAGCATTTCCTTTTTGGTGAAGCGCTCCCGCGTCGCGTCCTCTTCGAGCGCCTCGAGCTCCTCGAGCCGCGCAATCGACTTCTTGATCGTCTTGAGGTTGGTGAGCGTGCCGCCGAGCCACCGGTGGCTGACGTACGGCATGCCGCAGCGCGTGGCTTCGTTGCGTATGGCATGCTGCGCGGCGCGCTTGGTTCCCACAAACAGGACGGTTCCGCGCTGCGCGGCCACCGAGCGCACGAAGTCGCAGGTTTTCCTGTAGAGCGGAACGGTCTGCTCCAGGTCGATAATGTGAAGCTGGTTGCGTTCGCCATAGATGAAAGGCGCCATTTTCGGGTTCCAGTGCCTTGCCCGGTGTCCGAAATGCACGCCCGCATCCAACATGTCACGCACGGTGATATCCGCCAATCGTCTGCTCCTTAAGAATTCCAAAAGCGCTCCGGTTAGCCGTGGGGCAGCCGTAGGGGCCGAATGCCAGCCGCCAACGCTCCCCGAAGCGAGCGCGCAATTCTATAACATCGGGCATTGGCGCTGCACCTACCGCCGCCGCGGCTGGTTGCGCGGGTCCGCCTTTTGCGGGTGCCCCGTCTCGCGGAGCGTCGGCGGCAGGACAGCCGCCGCCGAGCCCCAAGGATGGGTTTATGCGTCTCCGCGAGACGGGGCACCCGCAAAAGGCTCCCGCAGGCGGGTTCCGGGCAGGGCGGCTTGCGCGCTACTATTACCGAAAACGAGCGTCGAGCCTCATGCGAGCCACCATCAAATCAGCCGAGGAACAGCAGCGCATGCGCGTTGCGGGGCAGCTTGCGGCCGAAGTGCTGGACATGATCGAAGCCCATGTGCGCCCCGGAATCAGCACCGGCGAACTGGACCGGATCTGCCACGATTACATTACCGAACAGCAAAAGGCCGTGCCGGCGCCGCTGAACTACCGCGGCTTTCCCCGCTCGATCTGCACCTCCCCGAACCACGTTGTGTGCCATGGGATTCCCGGCAAGCGGCGCCTCAAAAACGGGGACATGCTCAATATCGACATCACCGTCATCAAGGATGGCTTCCACGGCGACACCAGCCGGATATTCCATGTGGGCCAGCCGCGCATCAAGGCGCAGCGCCTGGCCCGGGTCACGTTCGAGGCCATGTGGGCGGGAATTCGCGAGATTGCCCCCGGCAAGCAGCTGGGCGATGTGGGCCACGCCATCCAGACGCTGGCGGAATCGCAGGGCTTGAGCGTGGTGCGCGAATACTGCGGCCACGGCATAGGCCGCGGGTTCCACGAGCCGCCCAACGTTCTGCACTACGGGGAACCTGGCGCTGGCATGACTCTGCGCGAGGGGATGGCGATTACCGTGGAGCCGATGCTCAACGAGGGGCGCCCGGAAACACGCCTGCTGCCCGACGGCTGGACGGTTGTGACCCGGGATAGAAAACTGTCGGCGCAGTGGGAGCACACCGTGCTGGTCACCGCCGGCGGCTACGAGGTCCTCACTTTGGGAGCGGGCCCGCTTGAGCCCTGAGCGCGCGGTTCTGACAGAGGATACGGCGACCGCCGCGGAATGGCGGCAAGCGGGCCTAAGCGCTTGGCGCGCCCGCATCAAGGCACACGAGAAGCAGCTGCGGCGCTGCTTCGAGCGGGGAGAAAAAAGCGCGGAGGAATTGCTGAGGCTGCGCTCGGGCCTGCTGGACGAACTGCTGCGCGAAGCTTGGCGGCTGCATGCCGGGCCGGCGCTGCGGGGCGCGGCGCTGCTGGCGGTGGGCGGGTACGGCCGCGCGGAAATGTACCCGGCTTCGGATGTGGATGTGCTGGTGCTGCTGCCTCAGGGGTACTCGAAAGGCGCGCGCGCCGAGGTGGGCGAATTCCTGGCCTTTCTCTGGGATGCGGGGCTGGTGCTAGGCCATGGCGCCCGCACCGTGGCGGAATCGCGCGACCGGGCGCGCGCCGACATCACGATCATGACCGCGCTGATGGAAGCGCGCCTCGTGGCCGGTTCTGAACGCCTGTTCGGGCAACTGGACAAGGCGATCAACACCCGCGGCATGTGGCCTGCCGGCCAGTTCTTCCGCACCAAGGTGGGCGAACAGGCTGAAAGGCGGCGCGAGCACGGCGACACGGCCTCCAACCTGGAGCCGGATGTCAAGAACGGGCCGGGCGGGCTCAGGAGCCTGCACACGGTCAACTGGATAACGCTTAGGCGTTTCGGGCGGGCGTCGCTGGAAACGCTGCTGGAGCACCGGCTGATTTCTCCGGAAAAACTCCGGGAACTGCGCGCGGCGCGGGAGTTCTTGTCGAGGGTCCGCTTTGCGCTGCATCTTCAAGCCGGCCGCAGGGAGGACCAGCTGCTGTTCGACCATCAAAAACAGCTGGCCGCGGCCTTCGGCTACCACGACCGCACGGGCAACCGCGCCGTGGAGCAGTTCATGCAACGCTATTACCGCACCACGCGCAGCGTGTCGCTGTTCACCGAAATCGCCACGCAGCGGCTGGCAGAACTCATTGCGCCTGCGCGCGGCAGCGCGCGCAGGCTCAACGCTCGCTTCGCGCTGCGCAACGGCTACCTCCACCCTAGGCGCGCGGGCCTGTTCGAGGCCTCGCCCCAAGCGGTCCTTGAGCCGTTTCTGCTGCGCCAGCGCCAACCGGATATCCGCGGGTTCAGCGCCGGGCTGGTGGAAAGCCTGATCGAAAGCGCGCCGCGGATTGACGACCGCTTCCGCGCCGACCCGGGAATCCGCCGCTTGTTCCTGAATATCCTAGCAGCGCCTCCCGGCGCGCCCAGCCAGCTCGAGGCCATGAACCGCTACGGCATTCTGGGCGCGTACATCCCGGAATTCGGCCAAATTACCGGGCGGATGCAGTACGACCTCTTTCACAGCTACACGGTGGACGCGCACAGCCTGCGGGTGGTCCGCAACCTGCGACGCTTCGGCGTTGCCGGCGAAGGCAACCGCGACTCCCGGCTGACCGAAATCATGCAGGGCATCAAAGATCCGCTTCCGCTCTACGTGGCGGGCCTCTACCACGATATCGCCAAGGGGCGCGGCGGGGACCACTCGGAGCTCGGCGCCGCCGACGCTGAACGATTTGCGCTGGACCACGGCCTGCCCCCCCGCGACGCGGCGCTGGCGGCCTGGCTGGTGCGCCACCATCTCACCCTTTCGACGACCGCCCAGAAAAAGGATGTGTACGACCCGGCAGTGGTGGCGGAATTTGCCGGCCTGGTGGGCGACAAGATCCATCTCGACCACCTCTATCTGCTTACGGTGGCGGATGTGCGCGGCACCAATCCGAGCCTCTGGACCGCTTGGAAGGCGCGCGTGTTCGAGGATCTCCACCGCCAAACGGAGCGGGCCTTGCGAATGAACATCGAGCACCCCGGCGGCGCCGGGGAACTGCTGGCGGACCGCGAGCGCGCCGCTCTGCTCGAACTGGGCGCCCGGGGGATGGCGGAGGACGAGGCGCGCGCGCTGTGGCGCCGCTTCGCGGAAGATTACTTCGGGCTGTTCCGCGACGACGAGATTGTGTGGCACACGCAAGCCCTCAAGAACGTCGCGGCCGCGAACAGCGGCTTTATGGTGGCCGCGCGCGCCGATGGCGGTGCCGGCCACACGGGAATCCTCGTGCATGGACCCGCGGCCGTCTATCGGTTTTTCATCACCTGCTCGGTTCTGGATGCCAGCGGACTCAATATCCTCGACGCGCGAATACTGCCTTCAGGCGCCGGATGCAGCCTGGCGCAGTACTTAGTCGTGCAGCGCGACGGCGCGGCGCTTCGCGATCCCGGGCAGTTGGACACGATCCGCGAAGCCCTGCGCGAAGCGTTGGACCGCGGCGAACCGCACGGCCGGCCGGCGCGGCGGCGGCTTCCGCGCAAGCTGCGGGCCTTCGATGTTGGCGTGCAGGTGAGCTTCCGCAAAGACCCGCGCGGGCGGCACACGGTCATGGAACTGGTCACAACGGACCGGCCCGGGCTGCTGGGCCTGGTGGGCGGAATACTCACGCGGCAAAGCACCGGCGTGCGAACCGCCAAGATCGCCACCATAGGGGAACGCGCCGAGGATGTGTTTCACCTGATCAACAACCGGCGGAAACCCCTGTCGGGACCGCAAAGAGAGGCGCTGCGGGCCGCCCTTGAGGCGGAGCTCGACGAAGCGGCCTGACCGCCAAGCGCATTCGATAGGCTAGCCCTGCTGGCGGCCGGTCGATGCCTGGATCATGCCATCGCGCAATGCCAGGCGCACGAAGGGCACGGTGAGCCGCTTGCTCCGGGCGGCGGCGAGCGCGGCGAGGCGATCCACGAGAAAGAACAAATCGGCGGGGTCGCGCCGCACCCGGCGCATCAGGAAACGCGCGGTGGCCTCGGGCAATGTGATTCCGCGGCTGCGCACCCTCAGCTGCACGGCCTCCAAGCGCTCCTCGTCGGTGAGCGGTCTCAGTTTCCAGATCTGCCCCGAGGCCAGACGTGTGCGCATGTCGTCGCGCCGGTAGCCGGCGCCGGCCGGCGTGGTGGCCGCCGCGAGCACCAAGCGGGCGCCGCGCCTTTCCAGCTCGCGGCACAAGCCGCCCATGGCGTCCTCCGCCTCGGTGGCGCCCGACAAGCGGTCGGCGTCGTCGATGCATAGCAGGTCGATCCGGCGCAATGCGTCCAGCGCGTCGGGCTTGAAACCGGCATGCGCGGGCATGTAGGCGGACGAAAGGCCCGCGTCGGTGGCCGCCCTCACAGTGGCCAGCAGCAGATGGGTCTTGCCGGTTGCGGGAGCGCCCCACAGCCACAGCGGCGGCCCTCCATCCTGATCGACATAACCTTTGAGCGCCGACACCACCTCCGCGTTGCTGCCGTTGTAGAAGTTGTCGAACACGCAGGGGTCCTCGCGGGCCAGTTCGAGCGGCAACTGCGTAACCGGCGCCGTCACGGCCTTGATCTGCTCGCGCTTGCGAGCGGCGGCCAGGCGCGTTCCCGACAGCACGTAGCCCACGCCGCTCAATACCGCAAATAGCAATACCAGCGCGCCGCCCGCCTGAATCGCCGCCGCTGGCAGGAACCCCGGGAAAGCCTGCATGGCAATCACCGCCACGCCCAGGCTGATCTGCAGCACCGTGTTGATGCGACTAACCCGCGAGGGCCGCGGATGCAGCTCGCCGCGCAGAACCCGGAACACCTGCCAGCCGACAACGATCACCAGGTCGCGCGCAATCACTACCGCCGCCAGCCAGGCGGGAATATGCGACAGAGCAGCCAGCGTGACATACACGCTGGCCAGCAGCACCTTGTCGGCCATGGGATCGAGCACCGAGCCCAGAAAGCTATCCAGCTTCCAGCGCTTCGCCAGAAATCCATCCAGCCAGTCGGAAATTCCCGCCAGCGCCACGAGCAGCAGCGCCTGGCCATAGCGCCCGTTCAGAAGGCTCGCCACGATCACCGCGGCCAGCACCAGCCGGAACAAGCAGATCAGGTTGGGGATGTGCCGAACAAGGCTCATGATTCCGTCCTGCTCAGCTCAAAGGGAATATCCAGCGAACCCAGCGCCTCGCGAAGTGGCGCCTCGGCAGTGCGGGAAGTCATGCGAATCCGCAGCGAATCGCTCACGGCACCGTCCACACGCCAGTCACGCACCGCCCCCAGAGCGTCCAGCCCGGCCCGAAGCCGGACGTAGGTCTTAAGATCGGGCACCGGTGAAACGACCAGCAGATACGAGCGGCTAGGCCCCTGCATGGCCATGAAGCGGGCGGCGAGCAAATCGGTCACGGAATGGATCGCCTCGGCGGCGTCACTCTCCCAAACGCGGTTCCACCGGCCGTTTTCACGCAGGTTCCACTCGATGGATTCCGGCGCGCCGGGAATCGCAACCCGCCCAAGCATCAGCATTTCGCCGCCAGTGTCCGGCAGGCAGTCAAAAAAGCCCGTCCACAATTGCTCAGCGCACTGCCGCGCGCCAAGTGGATCCGGCAGCGGCGCGAACCGGAGTTCGATGCCCCGTAATTCCGAAACCTCTCTCAAGGTGCGGCTCAGCGCGCCGCTGAAAACAATTCTCACGTCGAGCGTTATTGCCGCGCCCTCGCTGGAATCCATTGGCCGAAAGAGCCACCGCTCTCCGTCGTTGACAACCAGCCAAAGCGCCAGCGCCGGACGCTGCCCGTCCCAGATGCCCTCATCGGCCTCCTCAAGAACCCGGCGCACCATCGCCTCGTCGAATTCCGCCTCCAGCCGGCTGCCTTGCACAACCCGGTATTGCCGCACGATGCTCGCCGCCGGCGGGAAGCGCCCCGCAAGGTCGGTGGCGTCACGGCGCCCGGTGACCCGAATCAGCAGGCGGCCGAGCGCGTCCTGCAAGGCCCGCTCCACGCCCGCCTGTCCGGGCTCTGTCAACGGCGCAACGGAGCGAAACGCCGCCTCGCTTGCGGCTGCCGCCGACGCAAGGACCAGCGTCAGCGCCAAAGCGTGAGGCACCAAGGCGTAAGGCACGATGCGCGGGAGCATGGAAAAAGGCATTATAGGGCGCTGTCACCAGCTGAATGGACACGGATTCCGTGAATTCGCGCAAACCGGCCACCTACCGGAACGCCGGCGTGGATATTGAACGCGGCGCGGACATGGTGCGCCGTATCGCCCCCCTTGTCCGCCAGACCTTCCGGCCGGGCGTGCTGGGCGGAATCGGCGGCTTCGGCGGCCTGTTCGAGATGGCCGGCAATCGCTACCGGGAGCCGGTGCTGGTGGCCGGCGCCGACGGCGTGGGCACCAAGCTCAAGCTGTGCCTTGAGGCCGGCCGCACCGACGCGCCCGGCATCGACCTAGTGGCCATGTGCGCCAACGATGTGCTGGCCATGGGCGCGGAGCCGCTGTTCTTCCTCGACTACTGCGCGGCCAACCGCATCGACGCGGAGCGCTTCGAGCCGCTCATTCGCGGCGTGGCCGAGGGCTGCAAGGAGGCCGGCGCCGCGCTTTTGGGCGGCGAAACCGCCGAACTGCCGAACACCTACGTGGATGACGGGCTGGAACTGGCGGGGTTTTGCGTGGGCGTGGCGGAAAAGGAACGGCTGCTGGACGCAGGCGCGGTGGCCAAAGGCGATGTGCTGCTGGGCCTGGCGTCGTCCGGACCGCACTCCAACGGCTACTCGCTGGTGAACGAAATCATAAGGAGGAAGGGCGGCCTTGAGACCTTGGATAGCGGGCTGGTCGGCGCGCTTTGCGAACCCACCCGGATTTACGTGCGCCCGGTGCTTCCCTTGGCGCAGTCGGGCCGGATCAAGGCCATCGCCCATATCACCGGCGGCGGTCTGCCGGAGAACGTGGCGCGGATTTTGCCTGAAGGGCTGGCCGCCCGTATCGACACCCGCGCTTGGGTCTGGCATGAAGTGTTCGAATGGCTGAGCCGCGAAGGGCCGGTGGAGCGCGGGGAAATGCTCAATACCTTCAACTGCGGGATAGGGATGGTGCTGGCCATTTCGTCCGGCAACGCCGATGCGGTGCAAGCGAGCCTGGAGGAGGCGGGCGAGCGGGTCTGGCGCGTCGGCGGCATTGAGGCCGGCCGCGGCGTCGCGCTTGACTGACCCTGACAGCGATGGTTCTCCTAGCCGGGATATTGCGCCAAGGGGCGTGGGGGCCGCGCGGGCTTTTGCCTGTCCCCCGCCTTTCTCCGCCCCTCTCTTCAGGGAGACGCATGAACCCGTCCATGGGGCTTGCTCCGGCATCCTGCCTCCGATACTCCCGCAAGAGGGAGGCGGGAAATGGCTTTACCTGCGAGCTCAGGGCATAGTGCCTATGGCGCAGCGAGCCTATGCGCGCAAGCGCGCAAAAGACCAGCGGAAACGCCCTCGCTTAAAACGCATCGTTCGGGCACGGCCCCGGTGAGCCTGCGCGCCGCCGTTCTGCTGTCGGGAACCGGCAGCAATTTCCAGGCCATAGTCGGGCAGGCCGCCAGCGGGAACCTGGAAATCGAGGTGGTGGCCGCGCTCAGCGACTGCGCCGACGCGCAGGGCCTTCAGCGCGCGCGCGCCGCCGGGATCCCGGCGGCGGCGCTGCCTCCTTCGGAATATCAAGACCAGCGCTCTTGGTGGGAAGCGTTTGCCGGGCGTCTGCGAGGCTTCAGCCCGCAGGTTCTGGCGCTGGCCGGATTCATGCGCATCCTCCCCGCTTCCTTGTGCGACGAATACCGCGGCCGGGCGCTCAATGTGCATCCCTCGCTGCTGCCCGGCTACCCGGGCCTGAATACCTACCGGCGGGTGCTTGAGGCCGGGGAAGCCTGGCATGGCGCCACCGTGCATTTCGTGACCCGCGAGCTGGATTCCGGCCCGCTGATCGCCCAGGCGCGGTTGCGAGTGACGGGCGAGGACGATGAAGCCTCGCTGAAGGCGCGGGTTCAAGCCTGCGAGCATGTCCTGTATCCTCGCGTCTTGCAATGGATGGCGCACGGGCGCCTTGAAATGGACGGGTCCCGTGCGGTGCTGGACGGGCGCGAATTGCTCAAGCCGATCGTGTTTGAAGAAAAGGAGCTGTTGTGAACCGGGCAACCCCATTGATTGCCGCATTGCTTCCCCTGCTGTTTTCGGCTGGAGCGGCGGCGGCCGACGAGAATGGCCAGGCGGCGCCGTCCCTCGCAAGCATCGGCGTGCTCTACGATGTGGACGCGCCTTTCGGGTCGCGGGGGCGCAGTTTGAGCGTCATTCGGCAAGAGGGCAGCGGCTACGTTTACGAAACCTATTCCAAAGGCCTTGGCTTGGCGCGCCTGGTGATTGCGTCGGACGCGCTGGAGAGCACGCGCTTTGACCTCGACGATGCCGGGCAGGTGCGGGCCACGGGATACCTGTGCCGGTCGTGCGACGGCAACAAGGACGGGCTGGTGAATATCGCCTACGACTGGGCGAGCGGCAGCGCGCGCTTCACCAGCGGCGGCGAGGAACTTGAGTTCGCGCTCGAACCGCGGGCCATGGACCGCAAGGCGTGGGAGATTCAGAAGATGGTGGCCTTGGCGGAAGACATGGCCCTAGGCGTGGAGCCCACGATCGAAGGCGGCAAACTGAAGCTCTACAAAGGCGAGAGGCTGGGCGAGGAAACGCTGGGCACGGGCGCGGGCGAGATGCAAACCGTCAAATACCGCCGCCAGCGCGAGGGCTCGGATAACTTCCAGTTCATCTGGTACGCCCGGGAACTGGGCTGGCTGCCGGCGCGCTGGGAAATCTGGCGCAAGGACAGGCGCATGATCATCATCGAGGCCTACGAATACCGCTGGGGCGAGGACGCGGCGCTGGCCATGCGCGCCGACTGGCTCGACCGGTGAGCGTGGGGTCGGATGCCTGGATCCGCCGCATGGCGGCGGAGCGCGGGATGATCGAGCCGTTCGCTGAGCAGCAGGTGCGCCGGGTGGACGACCGTCCGGTCATTTCCTACGGCGTGTCGAGCTACGGCTACGACGTGCGCTGCGCCAGCGAGTTCAAGGTGTTCACCAACATCCATTCGGCGGTGGTGGATCCGAAGAATTTCGAGAGCAAGAGCTTCGTTTCGCTGGCCGGCGACCACTGCGTGATTCCGCCCAACTCCTTCGCTTTGGCGCGCACGGTGGAGTATTTCCGCATTCCGCGCAATGTCCTGACAATTTGCCTAGGCAAATCGACCTACGCCCGTTGCGGAATCATCGTGAACGTGACGCCGCTGGAGCCGGAGTGGGAGGGCTATGTCACGCTGGAATTCTCCAACACCACGCCGCTGCCGGCGAAAATCTACGCCAACGAGGGCGTGGCGCAAATGATTTTCTTTCGGGCCGATGAGGTGTGCGAAACCTCGTACAAGGACCGCGGCGGAAAGTACCAAGGCCAGACTGGCGTCACCCTCCCCAAGGCCTGATGGGGCGGAGG
>JAPYNE010000038.1 GCA_028285945.1 Candidatus Foliamicus numerosus
TGCCTACTCCCTTCAAATCAAAGCCGACATAGGCCGTGAACTATAATAACACCTTTGAGTTCCGAAATGTTTCTGAGCCCGCACAAACCGAGCGGACAGCCCTCCGCAGCGCGCATCAGCTATTCAATTCCATGATACGATCATCAAACTGATGAATTTGAGGGTCGTCCATGATGTTCGCCCGCCACATATCGGATGCCGCGCTAACAGCCGCCAGTCAAAACCCGGTGGTCACGATCATGGGGCCGCGGCAATCCGGCAAGACCACGCTTTGCCGGACGCTGTTCCCGGATCACGAGTACCGCTCGCTGGAAGCGCCGGACATGCGCTCTCAGGCGCTGGCGCAGTGCCCGATCCGGCAGGAACACGAGCGGATCGTCAATCAAAGCCTGGATCGCGCCCGCCAGCCGGGCCGGCTCAACAACAGCGAGCCGCTGCATTTCATCCAGCACCCAGACGACGCCGTGGACATCAATGGCCTTTTCCATTGCGATTCGTCGCAGTCGGCTGTCGCCGGTCAAGAGGATTGCGGCTTCGATCTCTTCGGCCATTCGCAGAGCGAGGCAATCGTTCCAAGCCAGCGCGGGATAAAGGCTGAAATACCGCTCGGCCTGAACGAGTCCGGCTGAATCCAAGGGGCGTATCCGCAGCCCCCGGTCGATCATCTTGCGTTTCTCATCAGCGGTTAGCCGAATGAGCTCGTTGTCCAGCAGGGACTGCGGCATGACGATGGCGTAGGGCAACTCCAACAGAGGAAGCAGAAGGCCCACCTTGTGCAAATCGATGACGCACGACGAGTCAGCGACCAGCGTGGGCATCGGCGACTTCCGGTCCGCGCATGGCTTGTTCGATGTGGTCCAGCGGTTGTTTCAGCAATTCCATGGCCTTGCCCGGAGTGATGTAGCGTTCGGCGAGCGCCCGATAGCATAGGCGCTGGAACCGGCGGGGCTTTTCAAGCTGCCCCCGCAACTCGACAGCCTCGATCGGCTCGGGCTCTTCTGCCCGCCACCCCTTGGCGAAGGTCTGAAAGGCATAGGCCAAGGTCTGGTCGCCGATGATGCCATACCGGTTGAGCCGCACCAGCAGGGCCGCCGCGCTAACGCCGTACTGGCGCTTCAACTGCACCAACTCGTTGTAACTCAGCGCGTTCCTGCGCGGGCCAAGCCGGTTTTCCAGGTGCTCGCGAGTCATGAGGAAGGCCCCGGCGAACTCGGTGGCGGCTTTCTCATGGTTCACCGGAGAGCCCGGCTCGAACACGCGGTGCCCGAGTTCGTGCGCGAGGGTCAGGCGGCGGCGTTCCAGCGAGTGCATGACATTGACGACGATCACGGACAGCCGGGTGTTGTCGTGGGATTGCCTCGCCGAGCAAGTGAGGCCGGAAACGTTGTCCGGCAGCTCGGCGAGGAGCACCTTGATGCCACGCTCCTCGAGCAGTTCGGTCATATTCGGGATGGGGTCGATTCCCAGCCGCCACTCCTTTCTCAATTCCATGGCGAGCAACTCCGCCTCATCAAGACACCCCAGGAACCGGCGGCCGAGCTGGGGAATCTGCCATCCGGAACTCGCCTGCCGGAGAATTCGCTCAATGGCGCAGTAGCGCTGAAGTTCTTCAACGGCCGCCACCTCGACCGCCGCACGGTCCCGGGCGGAGGTGCCGGTGCGCTTGCGGAATTCCATGTCGCTCAGCTCAACCACCTGGTCGCTCATAAGGTATTGCGGCGACACATCAAGCACCTTCGCCAGAAGGTCTAGCGCATCTGAACCCGGCATCATTTCGCCGCGCTCGTACTTGCCTATGGCCTGGGCGCTCACACGGCTTCCGATCCCGGCGGACAGCGCGCGAAGCGAAAGTCCGGCGCGCTTGCGGGCGAGTTTGAGGCGCTCACCGAACATGATGGCCTCCATCGTTTCAGGTAGGTTTACATACTATCATTGAAATATAATCTGTAAACCGAAATGTTTGCGCAGCAATGCATGAGAACGAAATCGCCGGAGCGGGCAGCGGCTTCCCGGCATTTGGAGCCGGCGCCTGCGGCGCGGACGCGACTTGATGCTCTCAAAGCACATAGCGATGGCTCAAGATTACAGCAAACCAAAATGCAAGGCCGGACTGTTCGGGTCGCGGACAAGCGGCCTTCGCATGGTTTTGGGGATCATGCCGTTGGCTTGTAGTATGCGGGGCGCATATGCATAAGTCCGCGCAGCCACCCCATGCTCCGGCGCGCGCATTCGAGGCGCTTCCCCCTTCGATGCGCGCGGATGTTCGCACGCTGGGTTCGCTGCTCGGCGAGATTATTGCCGAGGACCGGGGGCGGGCGCTGGTGGACCGCATCGAAAAGATCCGGGCGCTGGCCAAGCGGGCGCGGGGCGGCGGCGAGGAGCAATGGGACGAGCTGAGCGCATGCCTGAAGTCGCTGCCTGAGGATGACTTGGTGGACGTCGCTCGCGGATTCAATCAGTTTCTCAATCTTGCGAACATCGCGGAGCAGCACTACCACGCATCGCCGGAAATCTATTCCCCGCAGGCGCAGTGGGGCCGGCTGATTAAGGAAACCCCGGAATTCAACCCCTCGATTCTCGATCAACTGCGCGTGGAGCTGGTGCTTACCGCCCATCCCACCGAGGTGCTGCGCCGCACGATGATCCGCAAATACGACGCGGTGGGCCAGGCGCTGAAACGAAAATCCGGCCCGGGGCGGCGCGAAACCCTCAAACGGCTCATTGCGGAAATCTGGCACACGGACGAGGTGCGGCAAAAGCGCCCGTCGCCGCTGGACGAGGTGAAATGGGGATTCGCGGTCATCGAGAATTCGCTTTGGCATGCCGTGCCGCGCTTGATGCGCGCCGCGGACGAGGCGGCGGTCGAAGAGGGCCTGCCCGCTATTCCTCCGGCCACCATGCCGATTCGCTTTGCCTCCTGGATGGGCGGAGACCGCGACGGCAATCCCAACGTGACCGCCGGGATCACCGGCGCCACGCTGAAGCTGGCCCGGTGGATGTCGGCGGACCTGTTCCTTAGGGATGTCCAGCACTTGGTCGAATCGCTGTCCATGGCCAAGGCCACGCCGGAGTTGCTGAAGAGGGCGGCCCGCTCGAAAGAGCCTTACCGGGCGGTGCTTCGGAAGCTCAGGCAACGGCTTCAAGCGACAAGGGACTGGGCCGAGGGCAGGTCCGACGGCGCCGAGGGAGTCCTGAGGACGGACGAGGAACTGATCAACCCGCTGGACCTTTGCTATCGCTCGCTATGCGCCAGCGGCTTGCGGACCATCGCCGACGGCGCATTGCTGGACACGCTCAGGCGCGCCCGTTGCTTCGGCATCGCGCTGGTTGCCCTCGATGTGAGGCAGCATGCCGAGCGGCATGCCCAGGTCTTCGATGAGCTGCTAGGCTACCTCGACCCCGATGGCGTGGCTTTTTCCAAGTGGGAGGAAAAAGACAAGCAAGCGTTTCTTTTGCGGGAACTCGACAACAAGCGCCCGCTTTTCCCGCGCCATTGGCCGATGTCGAAGCCGGTGAGGGAGGTGCTGGACACATTCGACGTGCTTGCAAGCGCCGGCGGCGTGGGCATCGGTTCGTACATCATCTCAATGGCCACCTGCCCCAGCGACGTGCTGCAAGTTGCACTGCTGATGCGCGCCCGCGGCCTCAAGGAGCCGCTGCCGATAGCGCCGCTGTTCGAGACGCTGGACGATCTCAAGCGGGCCCCCGCGATCATGCGGGACTTGCTCTCGCTGGATTGGTACCGAACGCGGGTCCGCAACGCGGACAATCGCCAACAGGTCATGATCGGCTATTCGGACTCGGCCAAGGATGCCGGCCCGTTGGCTGCCGCCTGGGCGCTGTACCAAGCCCAGGAAGGAATCGCCCGGGTCGCCAGGGAGTGCAACGTGGACCTAACGCTGTTCCATGGGCGGGGCGGGGCGATAGGACGAGGCGGCGGTCCGGCGCACGATGCCATTCTCGCCCAGCCCCCCGGCACGGTTGACAGCTCGCTTCGGGTCACGGAGCAGGGCGAGATGATCCGCTTCAAGCTGGGTTCGCCCGTGCTCGCGGTGGAAACGATGACGCGCTATCTCATAGCGACGCTTAAGGCAACGATTGCTCCGGCAAAGCCGCCGTCGGCGCGCGCCCGGCAAGCCATGGATGAAATGGCTGCCCGGGCGCTTCGCTCGTACCGCGGGCTGATCGACGAGACCCGCGCGTTTGTGCCCATGTTCCAAGCGCTCACCCCCGAGCGCGAACTGTCCAAGCTGGCGCTGGGCAGCCGCCCGAGCCGCAGGAGGCCCTCCGCCGACATCAAAAGCCTGCGCGCCATTCCTTGGGTGTTCGCATGGTCGCAGGTGCGCCTGATGGTTCCCGCCTGGCTCGGCAGCGAAACTGCGCTCGGCTATTTGCGCGAGCAACCCGACCGGTACAAGGAGCTGCTCCATTGGCCCTTCTTCCGCATGCAAATGGACCTGCTGGAATTGATGGCCGCAAAGGCGGAACCGGGACTGGGGGAATACTACGCCTCCCGGCTCACCAAGGCGCCCGAGCGCGAATTGGCCGAGGCGTTGATCGAACGCCTGGCGGAACTCAGGGCATCCATACTTGCCTTGAGGGAAACCGGCGCGCTCATTGCGGATCAGCCTTTGCTTAGGGATTCGCTCGCGGTTAGGAACACATACTTGGATCCGCTCCACCTCCTTCAGGCCGAACTCCTCCACCGCTTAAGGCAAATGGAGGACAACAGGCCCGAGGTCTCCCGCGCCCTGAAGATCACGATGGCCGGCATCGCCAGCGGCTTGCGCAACAGCGGCTAGCCCGCATATTGCATCAAGGGCCGCGTTCCCGCTGGTCTTTAGCCCGCCTACGCGCATAGGCTCGCTGCGCCATAGGGGCGGGGAATGGCGAGGGGCAGGCAAAATCCTGCGCGGCTGAAGCCGGTCGCTTAGAAGCCGTAATCCAAGCGCAGGCCAAACTTCTGGCGGTCAGGCCTTGAGGTCGTCGTCGCGGAGCGGGAGTTTGCGGATGCGGCGTCCGGTGGCAGCGAACAGCGCATTGCAGAACGCGGGCGCCACCAGCGGCGTGCCGACTTCGCCGATTCCGGTGGGCGGGTGGTCCGTTACGATCAGCTCCACTTCGATGGACGGCGTGTTGGCCAGCGTCAGCATCCGGTAGCGGTCGAAGTTGCCTTCCGCCACCGCGCCGTTCTCGATATTGATCTCCCCGAACAGCAAGGCGCTTAAGCCATACACGATGGCGCCCTCGATCTGCGCCTCGATGTTGTTCGGATCCACCGCCAGACCGCAATCCACAGCGGCGCGAATCCTGCGGGCCCGCCACGCTCCGTCCTTTTCCTCCAGCTCCACCTGCGTGGCGATATAGCTGGAGAACAGCTTGGACACCGCGATGCCGCTTCGCGCGGTCCAGCCTTCGGCCGCCTTTTTGAACACCTTCAGCGCGCGCTCGTCGCTCACGAGTTCAGCGCGCAGTTCCACCGGATCGCGTCCGCCGGCGTGCGCCACCTCATCGAGGAAGCTTTCGGCGAAGAAGGAGTTCATGCTGGCGGCCACGCTGCGCCAGAATCCGCCGCGCACCGGCATTTGCCGTATCACGTAGCTCACGCGCCGGGCCGGAACGTTGTACAGATCGTTGAACAGAGCGCCCACCGAAGAGGGATCCGCCCTCCCCTCCACCATCCACGGCCAGCGCTCGGCCAACAGCGAATGCCCGGCCGACTTGGCCGTCCAGGCGCTCGGGCGGCCGGACTCGTCGAGCGCCGCGCGCAGCCGCACCACGTAGGGCGGGCGGTAGCAGTCGTGGCGCATGTCCTGCTCGCGGCTCCACACCAGCCGAACCGGCCGGTCCGGCAGTCCCTGCTCATGCAGCGCCTTTGCGATCGAAATGGCCTGCATGGCCACCTCCGACTCGATGCGCCGTCCGAACGCGCCGCCCATATGGCAGTGATGCAACCGCACCTGTTCCGGCTCCAAGCCGAAGGCGTTGGCGATATCGGCCTGGAGGCGCTGCAGGTTCTGCGAGGGAACCCACAACTCGCAGCCGTCGCCGGCAAAGCGCGCCGTGGCGCCCAGCGGCTCCATATTGGCGTGAGCCAGGATGGGCGCCTCGTAGGTCGCATCCAGCGTGCGCCCGGCGGATGCCAGCACGGCCTCCGGGTCGCCGGCCTCAATCCAGGCGCGGCCGTCCTCGCTCGCGAGCGCGCCTCGCAGCTCCTCGAAAACCGATGCCGTGCTGCTGGCGTCGCCGCCCTCCCAAACCACGTCTGCCTGCCGCAGCGCCGAAGACGCGGTCCAGTAGTCCTCGGCCACCGCCGCCACCGCCTGATCGCCGATGGCCATCACCTTGGGCCAAGCATCGCCCGGCCGCTCAAAGGCGAGGCTGGCAAGCCGCGCTCCGCGGCGCGGCGCATTCAGCACGGCGGCATGCAGGGCGCCCTCGCCGCCGGCGGAGTCGGCCATGAAAGGAAACGTGCCCATCACCTTCGCGGCGCTATCCTTGCGCGGCGCGTGCTTGCCGATCAGCCGGAATTCCTCCCGCGACTTGAGCCGCGGCTCCTCCGGCACCGGCATATCGGCGGCTTTCCCGGCCAGCTCTCCGTAACTCAGCGAGCGGCCATTGCTCCAAACCTGCGACTGCTCGGCGTAACACTCCGAGGCCGGCACGCCCCATACTTCCGCAGCAGCCGCCACCAGCATCTCGCGGGCAGCGGCGCCAGCCTGGCGAAGGCCCTCGTGATAACCCATCACCGAAATGCTGTTGCCGGAACCCTGGGCTCGGTCCAGCCGCGCCGCGTTGCCGTAAGCGCCGGGGTCAAGCGGCGCATAGCGCACCTCAACATCGTCCCAAGCCGCCTCCATCTCGTCGGCAAGCATCAGCGGCAGGCTGTGCAGAATGCCCTGCCCCATATCGCCCACCGGACACAGAATCGTGACCGCGCCCTGCTCGTCGAGCGTGACCCAGGCATTGAGCGGGCCGCCCGCTTCGCGGGCCGCAGCCACGCGCAGCCCAAAGGCAGGCGCAACCAGCAAAGCGCCGGCAGCGGCCAGCAGCTCACGGCGGTTGAGCGGGAAACATGCCGGCGTTTCAGCCGCCGCAGGGGCGGAGACCCCAAAAAACGCACAAGTTTTTATTGACATATCGCCTTGAATAATAACCGTTACGGCTAAATCCCCGTGCTGAAAGCGGGGCGCCAGGCCGTCAGCTTGCACGTGATAAACTGCCGGGCCGTGGCAAGCTTCAATCTGAATGGACGCACGGTCACCGTGGACGTGTCCGGCGACATGCCGCTTCTGTGGGCGCTGCGCGATCACCTTTTCCTTACCGGCACCAAGTACGGCTGCGGCATCGCCTTGTGCGGCGCCTGCACCGTGCATATGGACGGCATCGCAGTGCGCTCCTGCCGGATCAATACCGCGGCTGCCGAAGGCCGCGCCATCACCACCATAGAGGGACTGTCAGGCAACGGCGAGGATGAAGTCCACCCGGTGCAGCAGGCCTGGATCGACGAGCAGGTGCCGCAATGCGGCTACTGCCAGCCCGGCATGGTCATGGCGGCGGCGGCGTTGCTGGCCGAGAACCCTTCGCCCAGCGACGAGGACATTAACAGCCAGATCACCAATATCTGCCGGTGCGGCACCTACCCGCGCATTCGCCGCGCCATACACGCCGCCGCAAAGTCCATGGCGGCGGCCGAAGAGAGTTGAATCGAGCCATCCAGCTCGCGCCGGTCCTAGCGGCGGCGCTCGCGCTCGCTGCCTGCGCGGGCGAGCAGCCGGCTTCCGAGCCCAGCGCCGAAGCAACAACCGAACCCGCCGCGGCGGCGCAGGCAGAGGATATCGCTACGCTTTTGGCCAGCGCCAACCCGGACCGGGGCCGGCGCCTATACATCCAGTGCCGGGCCTGCCACACGCTGATCGCGGAAGGCAACCAGCTGCTCGGCCCCAATCTGCGCGGTTTTCTGGATAGGCCTGCGGGCAGCGCGCCCGGCTACGAGTATTCCGAAGCCTTGCTGGCCTCCGGGATCGCCTGGACGCCGGAAACGCTGGATGCGTGGATGCAAAGCCCCTCCGAGGTCGTCCCCGGCAACAAGATGATCTTCGCCGGCATCCGCAAGACCCGCGACCGCGCCGATCTCATCGCCTACCTGCAACGAGCCACCGCCGAAAACTAAGCGGGCGGCGCTCGGATTCCGCCTGTATGCGCGCCTTCCTCTCGCGGGAGACGCTTCGGGGCCGTCTGTTTGCATGCTTTTCTCTTGAGGCTCTTCTTCCGGGAGTATCGGAGGCAGGGATGCCGGAGCAAGCTACATGGATGTATTCATGCGTCTCCCGGAAGAAGAGCGCGGACAGAGGGCGGACTCGAAGCGTCCAGCGAGTCCGATTGAAGCGCTTTCCCCAAGAACTAAGCGGTCAGTCGGCGGCGGAGTTCTCCGCAGCGCGTTTGGCGTCGATGTGGTCCTTGAATACGGTCCAGGAGGTTTCGCGCGGGTTCTCGGTGCGGATGGGCGGCGGCTCGCGGTACTCGGGGTAATTGGCATTGATCTCATCCAGCATCACGGTCGGCATTTCGTCAAAGCTGCCCAAGCGTATTCCGGCGGTATGAAACACCACCACGCCGGGGCGGTCGCCCATCTTCATCCACGGCAGCCACTTCGACACCCGCCCCCAGGAAATGATCCGGTCCTGCGCCGCGGGAATGCCCGCGTTGAGGATTTCATCGGCGGGCGACGCGCCGGTGCCGAACTCCATCGCGTGGTAGATGCCGCCCACGTACTGCTGGTAATCGCCGCCTAACGGGTTGCTGTAGAACAGCCGCGCCGCGCCGCCGCCATTCATCATGAGGCCGTCCTTGAAGAAATACGACAGGGTTGCGCTGGGATTGCCGTCCTCGTCGCGCGCCCAGGTCTCGCGGTAGTTGCCGGGCGGATCGTTGGCCACCTGAACCACTTCAACCTCCTCGCCGGTCCAGGGATTGGCCCAGGTTCTCACCACTTCGTTGGTGTCCGGGTCCAAGTAGAACATCAGTTCCCGCGAACGCGCCACAAAACCCAGGCCCCGCACGGGGTCGCTGAGCGTTTCGCAGTGGCGGATGTTCATGCCCTGCACGTTGAACAAGTGGCGATTTTTCTCGGCGGGCTTGCGCGAGTACATCCGCCCTTCCCACCAGTAAAGCGCCGTCTCGCCCTCGTTCAGCGAGCAGCGAACTTTCATCAAAAGCCGGATGGCGTCGTTCGGATCGTCGAGGTCCAGTTGCGCTGCGGACGCCGCGCCGGAGGCCAGCGAAAGCGCGCCTATCAATACGGCCAGCAGCGCTGGCGACGTGTTTTTTCTCATTGCCGCCATTCCTCCTCAGGCTCGGTGACCGATTCGAAGTACGACCAGCTCGTCACATTGGGCCTTGCGTCGTCCAAAGGCGGCGGCTCGGCGTATTCGGGATAGCGGTTGCGCAGTTCGCTCAGCAAAGGCTCGGTCAAATCGTCGATGCCCGCAATCCGCTTGCCGACGGTGGTGAAGATCATCATTCCGGGGCGGTCGCCCATCTTCATCCACGGCAGCCACTTCGAGGTGCGGGCCCAGGAAAGGCTGTAGCGCTTGAGCGTCTTCAGGTCCGGGTCCAGGAGTTCGTCCTCATAGGCGTAGCTGTTGAGCATTTCCATCGCTTGATAGGTTCCGCCAACGTAGTCCTGGTAGTCGCCCGCCAGCGGGTTTTCGTAAAACAGCGGCGCGTAGCCGGTGGCCCAGACCCGACCGCTGATGAAAGTGCCGTTGAAGCGGTAGCCGCTGCCGTCCTCGCGGTAGGCGTAGGAGGGGCCGCGCATATTCACCGGATCATTGGCCACATGCGCCACCTCAACCTCCTCGCCGGTCCAGGGATTGGTCCAGGCGCGAAGAATTTCGTTGCTTGAGGGATCCATGTAGATCAAAATCTCGCGCGACACCGAGCGGTAGCCATGGCCGCGTTCGGGATCCTCGAAATTCCTGCACTGGCGGATATTCATGCCCTGCACGTTGAACAGGTGGCGGTCCTTCTCGCCGGGCATGCGGCTCATGGCGCCGCCCTGCCACCAGTAAAGAACGGTCTCGCCCTCGTTCAGCGAGCAGTTCAACTTCTGCGCCAGCAAAATGGCGTGCTCCGGTTTCGCCGGATCCAAGCGTTCGGCCGCCGGCAAGGCAGCGCTGGCCAGCGCCAGAAACGCGGCGGCTACGGCAGCCAGAGACGGAGGAAGTGATTTTCGCATTTCAGATTTCTCCCAGGAATTCCTGGCGGCGAGGTCCAACTCTCGACCGGGGCGGCTATCCTAACCGAAGTCCCGCTCCCGCATTGCGCGCTCCTGTTTGCAGACGAACCGCAGTCTCCTCGGTCGATCCGCCGTCCTTTAAGTGGCTGCGCCAGCTAAAGCCCGGTGCTTGCTTGCGCCTCGCGGGAGCGTCTGGGGCAGGATGCCCCAGCCGAGCCCCATGGATGGGTTCATGCGTCTCCCGCGAGGCGCAAGCAAGCACCGGGCGAGGAAAAGCACACGAGCGAGGCGGCATCATCCTGCCGCCGAAACTCCGGGGATAAGGACGGCGGATCGACCTTAAGTGGCCGCGCCAGCTAAAGCCCGGTGCTTGCCTGCGTCTCGCGGGAGCGTCTGGGGCAGGACGCCCCAGCCGAGCCCCATGGACGGGTTCATGCGTCTCCCGCGAGGCGCAGGCAAGCGCCGGGCGAGGAAAGCAAGCGGATAGCGCGGCATCAGCGGGCGGGCCAGGCATCAACCGCCGCCGAGTCCCCCAGCCGTTTAAGAAGCGCCTCGGCGCGCGCCAGCGCCTCCGCATCCGGATGCGCCACCGGCGGCACCCCTCGACCGACGCGAAGCGTGGCGTCCAGGCCGGCCTTGGACGCGGTCTTGCGGCCCGGCTCCAGCGAAGGATCGAGCAGCGAAGTTGAAAGATCGTCCACGCGAATCAAATCGCGGTCCCACTGAAAGCGCGTGGCCAGCGCCCAGTTCACCTGCTGCGCATCGAAAAGGTCGATGTCCGCATCCACGGCCACGGCGGTTTTCACGCGCCGCCAAGCGAGCACCGCCGCCAGCGCGTCGCGCACTTCCCCCGGCATCGCGCCGTCGAACTGAAGCAGCGCCATGAAGCGGCGGCCATCAACCGGAACATGCACGTTGAGCAGGCGCGGCGACACTATTTTCGCCAATGAATAGAGCCGGCCCTCCATGGCGATGTTGTCCGGGACCAGATTGTCGGCCAAACCGGAGCCGCAGTCGTGCAGCACGGCGTCTGGCCGATGCGAAATCGACAGCACTTCGCAGATCGGCGCATCCACGGCCGGCCCCAGAAAGCCGGTGTATTCGGCAAACGGCCCGTCCGGCTCGGTCGCGCCTGGATGCGCCAGCCCCTCGATGACGAATTCGGCATCCGCCGGAACCTTGAGGCGCTCGCCGAAATGCAGCGAGGGCGTCAGCCGCAGCGGCTCGCCCAAAAGCCCGCCGGCTGCCGGCCAATGGCTTTCGGGATGGCCCAGCTTCACCTGCGCGGCCACGCTCACCGCCGGATGATGGCCCACCCACAGCGCCACCGGGCAGGGTTCGCCGCGCCCGTGCCAGGCACGCATGTTGCGGGCATTATGGGAATTCGGATAGGGGAACCAAGTCATGCGTCGCGCCGCCTTGATCCAGCAGCGCTGAATGGCCGAGTTGTCGATGCCCGATTCGGGATCCACGGTGGTGGCGTGAGCGGCGGTGAGATACGGCCCGGGGTTGCCCTGGTGCTGCACCGTGGCCGGCAGCCGGCGCAAATCGACCGCGCCGTCTTCCAGCACCGTAGAGCGCACCGGCGCTTGCTCCGCCGGCACGATAACCGGCTCCATCCGCTGCTGCTGGCGCTCGGCCCACCAGGCGGCGGCGCGGCGGTGGTCGCTCAGTTCCAAAGCCGCGCAAACCAGCCGCCGGCTGGCGGTGAGATTGGTGGCCAGAGAAAACGCCGCGATCCCGCCATCGGCCAGCCGCGGCTTTCGCACCCAAATCGGCGGATAGCGCCCTGCCTGGTCCAGCGCATGCTGCAAGGCGGTGACCTCGTATTCCACCGCCAGCGGCTCCTCCACCCGAAGAACCTGCCCGCCCAGCGATTCCAGCCAGGCAGCCAGCCCTGCAGAAGCGTCAATCACGCCGCGTGCAGCGCTCATCGCACCCGGCGAATAAGGGGGCGTGGCCCCGGCCGCTCCTGCGGATCAGCTTGCAGGCGGGCTCGCGGTCCAAGGGCCATAGCCAAGAGATTCTAACCGCCTGGAGGAGCTGGCCCGGCGGAGAAGAACCAGGTTTTCGCCCGCATTGAAGCGGACTTGGTGGACAATAAGCAGCTTCGACTGATTGCACACGCACAAAAAGGGAGGCATAGCCGCATGAGAATGCAAAAACGGATCAGGGTCGGCGCATGGACCTGCGCGGCACTGGCGAGCCTGTTCGCGGGACAGGCGGTATTGGCCAAGGAAGGCATGTTCACGCCCGAGCAAATCCCCGGCATCGCGGAGGATTTGCGGTCGGCGGGGCTGAACCTCGACCCGAATGCGCTCGCCGACCTCACGGGCTTCCCGATGGGCGCGGTGATTTCGCTGGGCGGCTGCACCGCTTCGTTTGTTTCGCCGCAGGGACTGGTGGTGACCAACCACCATTGCGCGCGCGGCTCGATCCAGTTCAATTCCACGCCGGAGAACAACTACCTTGAAGAAGGCTTTCTGGCCGCCTCGCTGACGGAAGAACTGCCGGCCGCACTGGGTTCGCGCGTGTATGTGACCGTGCAGGTGGACGATGTCACCGCCGAAGTGACCGGCGGGCTGGATCCGAGGCTGGCGCCGCGCGAGCGCTTTACGCAAATCGAGCAGCGGCGCAAGGCTCTGATCGGGGAATGCGAGTCGGAACCCGGCTACCGCTGCCAGGCGGCCTCGTTTTTCGGCGGCCTGCAGTACAAGCTCGTCAAGCGGCTGGAAATCCGCGATGTGCGCCTTGTCTATGCGCCGGCCGATGCCATCGGCAAGTACGGCGGCGACATCGACAACTGGCGCTGGCCTCGGCATACGGGCGATTTCGCCTTTTACCGCGCCTATATGGGGCCGGACGGCCTGCCCGCCGATTTCTCGGCGCAAAACGTGCCCTACGCGCCGGGGCACTTCCTGGAGGTGTCCGCCGCCGGCTTGGAGGACGGCGATTTCGTTATGGCCATGGGCTATCCGGGACGCACTTCGCGCTATGCGCGACGGGCCAGCGTGGCACACACCTTCGATTGGCGGTATACCCTGCTGGCGGGGGTGTACAGCGAATGGATCCGCGTGATTGAAGCGGCGGCGCCCGAAGGCAGCGAGGCGCGCATCCTCTATGCCTCGCGGCTGGCCAGCCTCAATAATGTGCTCAAGAACCTGAAAGGCCAGATCGACGGCGCCCGGCGCAACGATCTGGTGGGCCGCCGCGCGCAACGCGAGGCGGAACTGGATGCCTGGATCGCCGCCGACCCGCACCGGGCCATGCTCGGCCAAGCCATAGCGGCACTGGACGAGCTGGCCGAGGAGACCGCCGCCGAGGCCAGGCGCCTGTTCTGGTACAACAACGCCTTGCGCCCGCAATTGCTGGGCGCGGCCCTGCGCCTGAACCGCCTCGCGCACGAGAGGCAAAAGCCGGACGCGGAGCGCGAGCGCGGCTACCAGGAGCGCG
Organism: Candidatus Foliamicus numerosus; assembly: GCA_028285945.1. Lineage (GTDB taxonomy): Bacteria > Pseudomonadota > Gammaproteobacteria > Steroidobacterales > Foliamicaceae > Foliamicus > Foliamicus numerosus. The sequence goes on from JAPYNE010000038.1 coordinate 13,694, forward strand.
ACATGGCCATGTTCCGCCAGCGCATGAGCATTATCGACCGGCGCTACGACCCGGCGGTCGATAAGAGCGAGTGGATATTCTTTCTCAAGGGCTATTTGAGGCAGCCGCAGGACATGCGCGTGGCGGCGCTGGACGAGGCGCTGGGCATCACGCTGCCAATCAGCGAAGACGAGTTGTCCGCAAAGCTCGACGCGTTCTATGCACAAACGGCGCTGGGCAGCGCCGAGGCCCGGCTGGCGCTCATGGATGCGGACCCCGGGGCGCTTAAGGCCAGCGGCGATCCCTTCATGCGCCTTGCCGCGGCCCTGCACGACACGCAAATGCAGCATGAGGAGGCCGCCAAGACCCGCGCCGGCCGACGCAATCTGCTTTATCCGCAGTACATGCAGGCCATCATTAACTGGCAGCAGTCGCAGGGCCACGCAGCTTACCCGGATGCCAACTCCACGCTGCGCGTGACCTACGGCTCGGTGATGGGCGGCTCGCCGGCGGACGGCCTTTTGTACGAGCCGTTCACGCGCCTGGAAGGGATTTTGCAAAAGGACACGGGCGAGGCGCCTTTCAACTCGCCGGCCGAGCAGCTCGAACGGATCCGCGCGGGAGACTACGGCGATTATTTCCTGGATTCCATCGGCTCGGTTCCGGTCAACTTCCTGTCCGACCTCGACTCAACCGGCGGGAACTCCGGCTCGGCCACGCTGGACGCCAACGGCAAGCTGGCGGGCCTGCTGTTCGACGGCACGCTGGAAAGCGTGAATTCGGACTGGGATTTCGACCCGCGCATCACCCGCACCATCCATGTCGATACCCGCTACATGCTCTGGGTCATGGAAAAAATCGACGGCGCCTCGGTCCTGATCGAAGAAATGACCATCGCTCGCTAAACGTTCCAAAATACGGCGACTGATGAACGACACGAGCGAAAACCCGCCCATTGGCGACGGGCAAATTCTGACCGGCCCGCTGTTCAGCGAGCCGATGCGGGTGGAGACCGTGCACGTCAACGGCCCTGGTTCTTGGGTCGCAGGCCTGGTCGGAACGCAAACAGAACGATTCCGCAGGGTCGCTTTATCCGCCGACAATATCGCCGATCTTACGATCGCCGACTCCATTCTCTCTTACGACGGGGAAGGTCGGCTGCTCCGGCTCGGTCTAGAGGCCCACGCGCTCGGCATCGCCCACGAGTTCGATCCGTATTTCGGCCTGTCGATATCCCGCGTGGATCCGCTCCCGCACCAGCTGGAAGCCGTGTACGGCCACCTGCTCAAGCTATCAACAGTGAGGTTTCTGCTCGCGGACGACGCTGGTGCCGGCAAAACCATCATGGCCGGGCTGCTGGTGCGCGAACTCATGCTTCGCGGACTGGCGGAGCGCATCCTCGTGGTGTGCCCCGCCAACCTCGCCTTCCAGTGGCAGCGCGAGCTGCGAGAAAAATTCGACGAGAAGTTCCTCGTTCTCAAAGGCAGCGACATCCGCGATCAGTTCGGCGTGAACCAATGGATGGAACAGAAGCGTGTCATCACCTCGCTTGATCTCGCCAAACGCGATGAAATCCTGCCGGGACTGCGGCAGGCGCACTGGGACTTGGTGATTATCGACGAGGCGCACCGGATGTCTTGGTCGCCGCCCGCGAAGAAGACGGCGCGCTACGCGCTCGGCGAGCTCCTGCGCGACAGCGCCGACCATATCCTCCTGCTCACCGCCACCCCGCACAAGGGCGACCCCAAGAACTTCACGCTGTTTCTGCAACTCCTGGACCAAGACGCCTATGCCGATGTCAAATCCATCCGCGAGGCCATGAGCCGGCGCCACGCGCCCTTCTACCTGCGCCGCACCAAGGAGGCGATGGTCTATTTTCCGGAACGCCAGCCGAACGGCGAATGGAATGCGCGTCCTGTGTTCACGAAGCGCATCCCGCAAACGGTCGATTTCAAGATTGACGGCGACGAGCACGAGCTATATCAGCAGATCACCCGCTTCGTGAAGCGGCAGAGCGTTCGCGCCGCCGCCCAAGGCGACGATCCGCGCGCACGAGCGGTGGGCTTCCTCATGGCCTTATACCAGCGGCGGCTGGCCTCGAGCACACATGCGATGAAGCGCTCTCTCGAGAACCGGGCCAAGCGCCTTGAGGACGGGCTTCAAAACGCGCAGGCCTTGGCCCGGACCGCGCCGCCCACGATTCCCGATCCCGAGGAAATCGAGGAGATGGAGGATGCGGAGCGCGAGCGTCTCGAAGCGCTTCTCGACGCGATCACCCTGGCCGGAAACGCGGAGCAGGTGCGCGAGGAAATCGGCGAATTGCGGTGTCTTGCCCAAAGCGCACAGGCCGTGGAGGCATCAGGCAATGAGGCGAAGCTCGCCCGGCTGCGCGACATCCTGCAAAAGGAGGGGTTCTTCGACGATCCTGGCCAACGGCTTCTCTTGTTCACGGAGTTCAAGGACACTCTCAACTACCTGATAGAGCGTCTTCGCGCCTGGGGTTTCCGGGTTGGCTGCATCCATGGCGGAATGAAAGCCGGGTCGAGGAATGAGCCCGGCACGCGCATTCATGCCGAGCAGCAGTTCCGCGAAGGCGAAATCCAAGTGCTTGTGGCCACCGAGGCCGCCGGCGAAGGCATCAATCTCCAGTGCTGCCACATCCTGTTCAACTACGACATTCCGTGGAACCCCAACCGCTTGGAGCAGCGCATGGGGCGTATCCATCGCTACGGCCAAGTAAGCGACTGCCTGATCTTCAACTTCGTCGCTACCAACACCATAGAAGGCCGGGTGCTCAACCGCCTGCTGGACAAGCTCCAGGAAATTCGCGACGCGCTTGATGACGATGCCGTGTTCAACGTGGTAGGCGAAGTCTTGCCGGCCGCCCAGGTTGAGCGTGTGCTGCGCGACTATTACGCGGGCAAGCTTGGCGAAACCGACCTCGAAGACCGCATGCTCAGGGATGTGGACGAAGGCCAGTTCCGCGCCATTTGCCAGACCGCGCTGGAAGGTTTGGCATCCAAGAGACTGAACCTGGAAATGCTGGTGGAGCGCCGCGCTCGGGCGCGGGAGCGGCGGGTCGTGCCGGAGAACATCGCCCGATTCATGCAGGAGTGCGCGAAGGACGCAGCCTTGGGCCTGAAGCCGCTGGCCCGCCTCGCACATACCTTTGATCCGGGGCGCACTCCAACGGCGCTGAAGCGGTACGAGTTAGCCGAGGATTGGAAACTCCCGCCACTCGCGACGCGCTACCCCCGCCTGTCAACCGACCGCGAGACGGCGGACGCAAACCACTTGGAATGGGTCACGCCCGGCCATCCCCTATTTGAGGCGTTGCGCCGCCACGGATTGGATGCCGCGCAGCGCGCCTTCGCCCGCGGCGCATGCTTCTATTCCTTGGGCCACGAAACTCCGGCGCGCCTCGATGTGTACCGGGCCAGAATCGTGGACGGCTTGGGCCGCACCATCAACGAGCGCCTTTTCGCTGTGGAACTATCCGGAGACGGCGAGCGGCGACAGCGCGATCCTCATTACCTGAGGAATCTCATCCCAGCGGAAACGCCCGATCCACTCCCGAACGCCGCGTCGGCGCCGGAGGCGACTGCATGGCTCATGGAAACCGCCTTGACACCGTTCTTGGAGAAGATACGCACGGAGCGAGCCGAAGAGATCGACCGGATTGCCGAACACGTTGAGCTGTCGCTAACGGAAGTTCTGCACCGCCTCGACCAAGAAATCGGGCGAGCCGATGAGGATGTGCAAAGCAACAAACCGGGCGCCGAGGGGCGGCTCGCACAGGCTGAAACACGCCACGAGGACACGCTTGCGCGCCGGGACAAGCGGCGGGATGAGCTGCGCCGAGAGCGCGCCGTGACGTTGCAGGGCGTGGAACGGCTGGCGAGCGCGCTGATCCTGCCGCACCCCGAACGCGAGACCCCTGAACTTAAGCGCTTGCGCCCCGATCCGGACACCGAGATGACCGCAATGCGCGTAGTCATGGATCACGAGGCGGCGCGTGGCTGCAAGGTCCGCGACGTTCACGAACAGAATCTGGGCTACGACATCACCAGCCTCGACCCCGAATCGGGGGAACTCCGCCTCATCGAAATAAAGGGGCTTGCGGCCTCAACCGGCACCATCATTCTCACGCCGAATGAGCACCGTGTCGCGGAGGACCGCCCCGACTGCTACTGGCTGTACGTTGTCACGGATTGCGCCAGCGAACCGAAGCTCCGTGAACCGCTCCGCAATCCTGCAAAATCCCCGTGGCGCGAAGTCACCAAGGTGCAGCACTACTGGCTGAACGTTGATGCGCTAGCCGATGCTTGAGGGAGTAGATGATGGCGGTGACGTACACGGACCAAGAGATCGAATCACTTATGCGGGAACGTAAATTTCTGCCTAGTGACTGGAGGAGACGCGCTCAGATGATGCTTAAGCGCGGTCATCAGGAGCGGCACTTCGACATCACCGGTGTCGACGGGAGTGAATTTCGTGTGATTCTTAGGCAAAGCACGGCCAACGTTTTGGATTTTTCCGTCATTCTCGCAGTGCGCGTCCCGCAATCAAGTCAAGTGTTCCGGCTCCGCCGCTACAACGGTAGGAGCCACGAGCACACCAATCATATCGAGGGACTGTCTTTCTACGATTTTCATATTCATCTCGCAACCGAGCGCTATCAGGAACTTGGGGCTCGGGAGGACGCATACGCCGAGCCGACGAATCGTTACGGGACTTGGCAGGACGCTTTGCTCTGCCTGTTCGACGATGCGAGCTTCGATGTTCCACGCGGGCCGCAACGCGACCTTTTATTGGAGAAATAACATGTCGATTGAAACGATAGAGCAGGATTTTCACCGCAAGGTGTCGCAGAAAATCCGGTTGTCGGAAGAAGGAATCGAACGCTTTCGGGTGCTTACTCCGTTTCTGTTCGACGATGGCGACCACCTGTGCGTTGTCCTTAAAAAGAATGGATCGCGGTGGGTGCTCACCGATGAGGGGCATACCTACATGCACCTGACTTATGACATCGACGAGAAAGATCTGCATCGAGGAACGCGCCAGAAGATCATTTCCAATGCCTTGTCCATCTTCGGCATTGAGGATCAGCAAGGGGAGTTGTTGCTTGAAGTGCCTGATGGGCGATATGGAGACGCGCTCTATTCCTTTGTTCAAGGGCTGCTAAAAATCACCGATGTCTCGTTTCTCTCGCGCGAGCGCGTTCGATCCACATTTATGGAGGATTTTCGGGCATTTTTGATCGAAGCCATCCCCGAGGAACGCATGAGCTTCGATTGGAGTGATCCAACCCATGATTCTCAAGGGAAATACGCTGTCGATTGCCGGGTCAACAGTATGTCCCGGCCACTTCTCGTCCATGGCATTGCAAATGACGACAGAACACGTGATGCCACGATTACCCTGCACCAGTTCGAGAAGTGGGGAATCCCATTCCGTTCCCTCGCCATCTTTGAGGATCAAGAGGCGATCAATCGCAAGGTGCTGGCACGGTTTAGCGATGTTTGCGACAAACAGTTTTCAAGCCTAGCGCTAAACCGTGAACGGATCACACGCTTTCTGAGCGAGAACATTGCTGAATGATTCCGCGCCAATGCAAGCGGCTGGCAGAGGTGGATTTTCCGATTGCGGCGGTGTCGCGGCATGCGGTTCGCGAGAAGTCGATCCGCCACGGTCACCCCTCGACGCTGCATCTGTGGTGGGCGCGGCGACCGCTCGCGTCCTCGCGGGCAGTTCTTTTGGCGCTGCTGCTGCCCGATCCCTGTGATCCGCACTGTCCCGGCGCTTTCAAGGAAGCGGCGAGCAAGCTGCTGCCTTCCGTAGGCGGCGGTAAAGGGAAATCCGACACGGATCTGCGCTGCGGGCTCCTGAAGTTCATCGCCGATTTCGCCAATTGGGATAACGCGGCCAACTCGACCTTCCTCAATGTGGGGCGCTCGCTTGTCACTGCTGCCCACGGCGAAGAGCCGCCGCTAGTGGTGGATCCGTTCGCGGGCGGCGGCTCGATTCCGCTGGAGGCGCTCCGACTGGGCTGCGAGGCTTTTGCCAGCGACCTCAATCCGGTGGCCTGCCTCATTCTCAAGGTCATGCTGGAAGACATCCCTCGCCACGGGCCGGAACTGGCCGGCGAGTTGCGGGAAGCGGGTGCCGAAATCAAGCGGCGGGCCGAGCGGGAGTTGGCCGATCTCTATCCCGCCGACCCCCCCCCCCCCGATTCCGGTGGCGCAACGCCGATCGCGTATCTATGGGCGCGCACGGTGCGCTGCGAAGCGCCGGACTGCGGCGCGGAAATCCCGCTCATGCGCTCGTTCTGGCTGTGCAAGAAAGCCAAGCGAAAGCGGGCGCTGCGGCATAGTGTCGAGCGTGTCGATGGCGTGCCGCCAAAGGTTTTGTTCGAGGTATTCGACCCCAAGACCGAACGCGAGGTGCGCGGCGGCACCGTAACCCGCGCCAAAGCCACCTGCCTGTGCTGCGGCGCGGTGCTGCCGCCTGAGCGGGTGCGCCTGCAACTCGCCGCCCAACGCGGCGGCGCCGACGCGAAGTTCGATGCCGACGGCACCCGTATCGGCGGTGCCCGCATGACGGTCGTGGTGACGCTGCGCCCCAACAAGAAAGGGCGGCATTACCGGCTGCCGTCCGATGCCGATTACGCCGCCGTTCGACAGGCGCAGACTCGCGTTTCGAGTCTGCTGGAGGAATGGGAACGCGGAGGCAAGCAGGGCTTGTGCCCGGTCCCGGATGAGCCCCTGCCACCCATCGGGACACTCGGTTTCCGCGTCCAGCGCTACGGCATGCTGCAGTGGGGCGACCTGTTCACGGCCCGGCAGAAGCTGGCCTTAGTAACGATATCAAACCTGATTCGGAATAGTTCATCAGACGAAGCCGTAGCCGCCGGAATTCGAATGGCGCTGTCGAAGGTGGCGGACTTTAATTCAGCAATTGCTCGGTGGGCAGTTCCCAGAGAAACCTCTGCCGCGACATTCGGACGCCAAGCTCTCCCAATGGTCTGGGACTTCTGCGAAACATGTCCAATAGGCGGTTCCACGGGGTCTTTGGAGGGTGCTGCTGCTTATGGATCTGCGTTTGCCCGAAATTTCTCCGGCAAGTCTGGCCAAGCGCAACAATCCGATGCTACCGATCATCCCTTGCCCAATGAAGCCGTCGGCGTGTGGTTTACTGATCCACCTTACTATGATGCTGTTCCATACTCGGACCTATCAGACTTTTTCCTAGTCTGGCTCAAACGTTCTTTGCCCAATCACTCCATACTTTCCGATCCATTTGATCAGGAAAACCCTCTCTCCCCCAAGACTGCGGAGATAGTACAGGACGAAGTCAAATCTTCTGCGGGGCACCCGAAAGACCGGGAGTGGTTTGAAGACAGTATGGCGCGAGTCTTCTCTGAAGGTCGGCGTGTTTTAATGGAAGAAGGAGTCGGATCGGTTGTGTTTGCACACAAGACCACCGAGGGCTGGGAGGCCTTACTTTCAGGCATGATCCGGGGCGGCTGGACCATAACCGGTTCTTGGCCAATCGCGACAGAGAGAGGCGGTCGCCTGCGCGCCCGCGATTCAGCCGCCTTGGCAACCAGCGTCCACATCATTTGCCGACCGCGTTCTGAGAATGCTCCCATAGGCGAGTGGGGCGATGTGTTGCGAGAACTGCCCCTGCGCGTGGCCGATTGGATGGAGCACCTGCAAGGGGAGGGTGTACGTGGTGCCGATCTGGTATTCGCCTGCATCGGCCCTGCTCTCGAAGTCTTCAGCCGCTATCGCGCCGTGGAGACGGCGGAAGGCCGGCAAGTTGGCCTGCCGGAGTATTTGGAGAAGGTCTGGGAGGTGGTGGGCCGCGCGGCGCTCGAACAGGTGCTCGGCACAGCCGAAGCTTCCGCTCGAAACGGCATGGCGGGCGCGTTGGAGGAGGATTCCCGGCTGACGGCGCTTTTTCTTTGGGCGCTTCAAGGCACGCAAGAACAAGGCCGCACTGATCAGGCTTACGACAGGCAACCAACGAAAGATGCGGACTCGGCGGTTCGGGATGCGCCCGCTTCGCCGGAGCCGGATGAAGAGCGGGAAGAAGCTGTGGCTAAGGCCACCGCCAAGGGCTTCCAACTGCCATTCGATGTAGTGCGGCGCTTCTCGCAGCCCATGGGCATCGACCTCGATCACTGGACGGGCCGAGTGATCGCCCAAGAGAAAGGCGTGGTGCGCCTGCTGCCGGTTGCAGAGCGCGCCAAGGAATTATTCGGCGAGGATAGCGCGGCAAGCGCCGCCGATTGGATCGAAACCGGCCCCAACGAAGGGCAACAGGCGGCACTCTTTCCCGAACTGGTCGAGCAGTGGCAGGCTCCTCCGGGTGGGCGCGTCGGCGTCGCGCAGTTGGGCGCGGATGCGGTTCGCCACCCGCCGGGCGTTACCGCGCTCGACCGGGTGCATGCCGCGATGCTGCTTCAGTCGGGCGGCCACGCGAATGCGCTGCGAACGCTGATTCTCGCCGAGCAGGAACGGGCGCCCGATTTCCTGCGCCTATCGAACGCGCTGTCCGCGCTCTATCCCCGCGGCAGCCGCGAGAAACGGCTCCTAGACGCTATGCTACTGGCTGTTCCAAGATGATCGCGTCGCGATTGCGCTCAATGAAGGAGAACACGATGACTCAAGAGGATCATTTAATTCAGCGCATTACGTTCAACCCCGAAATTTTTGGCGGCAAGCCCATCATCCGCGGCATGCGCTTCGCCGTGGAGCATGTGCTGGCCAACCTCGCGGCCGGAGATACGGTGGATGCCATACTCCGCGAATATCCGATGCTGGAGCCCGAAGACATCCAGGCATGCTTTCTCTACGCCTACCGTGCTTTGACCGGCGACGATGTTGACGATCATGGGCAGCTTGCCGAGAACGGGCAATGTTGTTGCCGGGAAAGGAGAAAACCATGATTGAACGCGCACGGTTGCTCGAACGCATCACGGCTCGACCGGATGTGTTCGGCGGCAAGCCCATCATCCGGGACATGCGAATCTCGGTGGAATTGATCTTGAGCCTGCTGGCGCAAGGTGTCAGCCATGAGGAGCTGCTTGATGACTATCCGGGCTTGGAGCCTGAGGACATCCTGGCCTGCACCGCATATGCTCAGCCGACCCCCTCAAAGTAGAGGCACCTGTTCGGAGCAAACCTTATGCAGCCTTGGTACAAAGTCGTCACTCCCCGTCGCGAGGTGCGGGAAGGACGCTCCTTCAGCCCCGACGAGTTCGCGATCGCGCTTGAGCAGGTGGTGGCTGGCACGGCGCCTGCGGACTACCGCGATCCGGCGCAGTTCTTCTCTCGCACCTGCTTTACCCGCGCGCTCAGCGACCACGCCGGCATGGTGCTGCGGCGGCTTGCGGGCGAAACGCAGAACACGTCCCCGGTGCTCACGCTGGTCACGCAGTTCGGCGGGGGAAAAACGCACACGCTCACTGCGCTTTATCACCTTGCCAAGGCGGGCCGCGATGATGCGAACCTGCCGGGCGTGGCCGATCTGCTTGCCCATGCGGGTGTTTCCGAAGCGCCGAAGGCGCGAGTGGGGGTGTTCGCGGGCAATGCTTGGGATCCTTCAGATGGCCGTGAAACTCCGTGGATCGATCTCGCCCGCCAGCTCGCGGGGGAAAAGGGCGTGGCGGCGCTCGGCTCCGCTGCGAAGACTACGCCGCCGGGCACCGACGCGATCGCCCGGGTGTTCGCGGCAGCTAATGCCCCCGTGCTGCTGCTGTTCGACGAGGTGCTCAACTTCGTCAACCGTCATCGCAGCCGCGCCGACAGCTTTCATGCCTTCATTCAGAACCTGACCGTGGCCGTTACAGGCGCGGCGGGCGCGGCCGCCGTCATCAGCCTGCCGCGCAGCCAGGTGGAAATGACCGACTGGGACCGGCAGTGGCAGGACCGCATCACCAAGGTGGTGCGCCGCGTGGCCCGCGATTTGATCGCCAACGACGAGGCGGAAATCGGCGATGTGGTCCGGCGGCGGTTGTTCGAGGACTTGGGCAGCGAGCGAATCCGCAAGCGGGTCTCGAAGATGCACGCGGACTGGTGCTTCGAGCGCATCGCCCGGCTTCCCTCCGAATGGATGGTTGTGGACAGCGCCACCACGGAGGCCAAGGCCCGCGAATTTCTCAAAAGCCGCTTCGAGGCATGTTATCCGTTCCATCCATCGACTCTTTCGGTTTTCCGGCGAAAGTGGAGCGCCCTTGCCCAGTTCCAGCAAACCCGCGGCACGCTCGCGATGCTGGCCCAGTGGGTGTCTTGGGCAGCGCGCCAGCATTTCCGGGAGGCGCGAACGGAACCGCTGGTCACGCTGGGATCGGCCCCGCTGCACGTGCCTGAGTTCCGCGCTGTGGTGCTGGGTCAGATCGGCGAACAGCGGCTTGACGTGGCCCTCGCCGCCGATGTGGCGGGCGACACCGCGCATGCCCGGGCGTTGGATGCCGATGCGGCGGGTCCGCTTCGCGACATTCACCGCCGCGTAGGATCGGCCATTTTTTTCGAGTCCTCCGGCGGGCAGGTCGATAAGGTGGCCCATCTGCCGGAATTGCGGTTCGCGCTTGGCGAGCCGGAGGTCGATACCGCAACCGTGGACAATGCGGCGGCGGCGCTGGAGGCATCGGGATTCTTCGTCCGCAAGGTTGGCACGGACGGTTACCGCATACATCACCAGGCGACACTGAAGAAGGTTGTTAGCGACCGCCGCGCCGCGCTGGACGAGGACACGGAAATCCGGCCTGCGACACGCAAGCTGGTTGAGCAGGAGTTCGCCCGGGGCGCCAGCCTTCCGATCATCCCGTTCCCGGAAGAAGGCGCCGCCATTCCAGACACGCCTAGGCTGTCGCTGGTTGTCATCGACCCGGAGGCGGAGTGGCAAGCCAACGGCAACATCGCCGAGCGTGTCGCGCGATGGACCCGCGATCGGGGCACATCGCCCAGACTTTATCCCGCGTCTCTGGTCTGGTGCGCCAGAAAGCCCGGGCGCGAGCTGCGCGACTGCGTGGAACTCTGGCTCGCTTGGCGACGAGTCGAGCGGGAGATGGCGGAAGGTCTGCTCGGAACGGAGTTTGATCAAGCCGCCCGGCAGGAATTGCGGGTCAAGGCCAAGGATGCGGAGAACGCAGCGAAAGACCAGGTTTGGGCTGGCTACCGCTTCGTGGCGCTTGCCGACATGAAGGCTGATTCCGGGCTGAAGATCATTGATCTCGGCGCGGGCCACAGCAGCGGGAACGAGACGCTCTGCGGGCGGGTGGTCACCGCGCTGAAGACCGAAGCATTGCTCAGCGAAACTGTCGGCGCCGGTTATCTCGACCGGCACTGGCCGCCAGCGTTCAAGGACACCGGCGCTTGGCCGCTTACCAGCCTGCGCCAGAGCTTTCTCAACGGCTCGCTCACCCGGCTTGTGGATCCCGATGCCGCGCTGCGCCGGAAGATCGTGGAGTTCGTGGAAAACGGTTCGTTCGGCCTCGCCTCGGGCAAGACAGCCGAAGGTCACTACGAACGCATGTGGTATGCGGAAACTGTCGGGATTGAGGAGATCGCGTTCGAGCCGAATGTGTTCCTTCTGACACGAGCATACAGCTTGGAACTTCAATCGTCCGGCGTGCGCGAAACGGCCTCGCCGTTCGTGGCTGCCGATGCGCAGGATCGTGAAACTCAGGATGCGCTCCGGGATCCCGCCCCTCAAAAGAATCAGAAATCCACGCAGTCTTCGGATACCGCGCCGGTTTCGGTTCGCTCGTCTGGAGCAATCCCGCCCGAGTTGTGGAACCGCCTCGGCACGAAGCTCATTCCAAAGCTGCGTGCGGGTGACAACTTGACAATCCAGATAGACATATCGGTCGAGGTTGCCGAGCCCATGGCCGAATCACTGCAAGCGGATGTCCGGCAGGTTCTGGGTGATCTGAACCTCGCCGACCAAGTAACTATTCAGTGCTCTCGGCCCAAGTAACGGAACCTAGTCCTGCCAAGCCTTATCGGAAGCGCCGCCGCGAGGAGTTCCGCCCGGACCATGCTGGCGACGATCAGGTGGTGGCTCAAGCTTGGAATCGCCATGAGCGCTAGGAAGGCTCAGTGCCCGCTATCGATGCCCAGAGAACCGGCAGCATAGGAACAAGCAAAACGAAACCCAAGTCGGAATCAGCAGCCGCTAGCACACGCGGCGGACTGCGAACGGCGGCGAGCGGCTGGCAAAACCCCATGCCGCCCGCCGGAGAGGGCGGCGGCGAGCAGCCCGGCAGCGCCGGAAGCGCCGCTGTTGCTCATGAACACGACCGCATCGCCGGGCTTTGCGGCGGCTGCCGCGAAGCGGGCGGCTTCGGCCGCATCGGCGCACACCGTGACATGGTCGTGGCCGGCGAATTCCGCCGCCGGGTCCCATTCGAGGGGAGCGGATGGCGCCAGCCACACATGGGCCGCGCTTTCCAGCGCGCCGGGCAGCTCCGCCAGATGGGCGCCGGAACGCATGCTGTTGGACGCGGGTTCGAGAACCGCCACAACGCGCGCGTAATCCTGCCGCAGCGCCTCAAGCGTGGCCCGTATCGCGCTTGGGTGGTGGGCGAAATCATCGAACAACGCGATATCCGGCGCGCCCTCGCCATGCGCCTCGCCTCCCGCGTAGCGGCCAAGCAGTTGCAGGCGCCGGGCCGGCGGGACGAAAGACCCGAGCGCTTCGCAGGCCCGCTTCACTGAAACCCCTGCGGCGTGCGCGGCCGCCAGCGCCGCCAGCGCGTTCGACAAATTGTGCGCGCCGGGCAAGGCCAGTTCGCCGCCCGATTCGCCGGAAGGCCCTGCGAATCGGGCCCGGGCGCCTTCAAGACGCTCGGCGCGCCACTCGGCCTGCGCTTCGGGAACCACGGAAAAGCGCTCGACCGGGGTCCAGCAACCCATCCCGAGCAACGAGCCGGCATTCGCATCGGCACCGTTCACGATCACGCGGCCGCCGCCGGGCAAGCGGCGCAACAGCAGGTGAAACTGCCACAGCACCGCTTCGGGATCGGGATAGATGTCAACATGATCGTGCTCGATATTGTTGATGACCACGGTGCGCGCTCGATAATGCAGGAACTTGGCGTTCTTGTCGAAGAAGGCGGTGTCGTACTCGTCGCCCTCGACCACGAAATGCCGCCCGCCGCCCAGCCGGGCGGTGCGCCCGAAATTGCCCGGCGCACCGCCGATCAGAAATCCGGGATCAAGGCCCGCCTCGTGCAGCAGCCAAGCCACCATGCTGGCGGTCGTGGTCTTGCCGTGGGTGCCGGTCACCGCGATCACCTCGCGACCGGACAGCACCTCGCGGCCCAGCCATTCGGGGCCCGACATGAACTTCAGATCGCTGTCGAGCAGCGCCTCGACGATGGGCATGCCGCGCGACATGACATTGCCCACCAGAACCAGGTCCGGGCGCGCTTCGAGTTGCGCGGGATCGAACCCAACGACCGGATCGATCCCCAGTTCCGCAAGGCGGGTGCTCATGGGCGGCCAAGCGGCGCGGTCGGCGCCCGTTACCTCATGGCCAAGCTCGCGCGCCAGGGCCGCAAGCCCGCCCATAAAGGTTCCGCACACGCCGAGGATGTGGATATGCATCAGGCTTGCGGAAGCTCCACGCCGATGAACTCGAACATGAAGGCATAAATCATCAGATAGAGAACGAAGTGGCCCAGCGCCAGCAGCACGCCGCTGATCATGCTTCGGTCCGCCGCCTGCGACAGGATGTTGGCCATGGCCACCAGCCACCAGGCCAAAAAGCCGAACTCGCCCGCCTGAAGAATCAGCGGGGGTTCATCGACCCGCGCCGATAACCAAGCCAGCGGCAGCGCCGCCGCCACGATCAGCGCCTGCACGCCCACCAAAGACACCAGAGTTTGCGGCCAGCGCTCCAGCTTGCCCGCCAACTGAAGAACAAGCCACGAGTAGCCGAAAAGCAGAAGCAGCTCCAAGGCAACGCCCAGCAGCGCCCCGGCGGGGTAGCGCGAAAACACCAGCAGGTTGCTGGCGATGGAAATTGCCGCCCACGGAATCAGGCAAAGCGCCAGCATCCCCTGCGACCCCGGCAGCGAGTCGGGCCCGCGCAGGCTCAGCGAAACGTAAAAAATGCGGCGAGCCAGCTCAGCCATAGGATTTGCCGGGGGAAGGGCCGGCGGGATTTGCCGCAGGCATCATCGAATCCGCACTCGGCAGCACCTCCAGGATGCGCTCGAAAACCTCATCCGGCGTGCCCATCGCGTTCACGCGGCGCAGCAAATCGGCGTAGCGCGCGAGCAGCGGGCGGGTTTGCCGCTCATAAACGGAGAGACGGTTGGCGATGGTTTCCTCGGTGTCGTCGTCGCGCTGCATCAGTTCCCCGCCGGCGGCCCGGCTGGCGGCCAGCTCCTCGGCAGAGGAAAAGTAGATGTTGAGCAGCTTGCCGGTGGCCGAACAGGTGCGCCGGCCAGTCAGCCGCTTCATCAGAACCTCGCGCGGAAGCTCCAGCATCACCACCGCGTCCAGACGCTGCCGCGAGGCGCGCAGAAGTTCCTTGAGCAGCCGCGCCTGCGAAGCGCTGCGCGGAAATCCGTCCAGAATAAAGCCGCCGGAACAATCCTCCGCGCGCAGGCGCTCGTCGAGAAGCGCCATCACCCATTCGTCGGAAACCAGTTCTCCGGCATCCATGGCCGCCTTGGCGCGCCGGCCCAGCGGCGTCGCTTCGGCCACCGCGGCGCGCAGCAAGTCGCCCGTGGAAACCTGGGGCCAGCCGCAGCGCGCTTCGAGTCTGCGCGCCTGCGTGCCCTTGCCCGCGCCCGGGGCGCCGAGAAACACTATCCGCATCCAGTCCTCCGGGGCGATGCGCAATGCCCAACAGTGCTATCGTACACGTTCCCCTGTTCAGCAAGACCCCTCGCGCCCATGTCCGCCACCAACGCTCTCTACGCTCAATCCGGAGGCCCCACGGCCGTCATCAACGCCACCGCGCAGGGCGTCATCGAAGCCGTGCGGCAGGCCCGGCCTCAAATCGGCAAGCTGTTTGCCGCGCGCAACGGCATCCTCGGGGCGCTCCACGAGCAACTGCTGGACACGGACGCGGCTTCGGCGGACGATGTGGCGGCGCTGGGGGCGCGGCCCGGAAGCGCCTTCGGCACGGCCCGCTACAAGCTGGCGCCCTTCGAGGAGGACGAGCGCGAATACCGGCGGTTGATCGAGGTGTTCCAAGCGCACGATATCGGCATGGTGTTCTTCAACGGCGGCAACGACTCCATGGACACGGCGCTGAAGCTGTCGCAGCTCGGCCGCCGCTTGGATTACCCGCTCGCCTGCATCGGCCTGCCGAAAACGGTCGATAACGACTTGCCGGTTACCGACTGCTGCCCCGGCTTCGGCTCGGTGGCCAAATACGTAGCGGTATCGACCCGCGAGGCGGCGCTGGACGTGGCCGGAATGGCGCGCACTTCCACCAAAGTATTCATCCTCGAGGTGATGGGCCGCCACGCGGGCTGGATCGCCGCGGCCGGCGGGCTGGCCGGCGCCGGTCCCGGCGAGCCGCCGCACATCATTCTGTTCCCCGAAACGCCGTTCGAGCAGGAACGGTTCCTGGCGCGGGTGCGGGAATCCGTCGAGCGGCACGAATACTGCGTGATCGTGGCCAGCGAAGGCGCGCGCTACGCCGACGGGCGGTTCCTGTCGGAAGCCGGCGGCACCGACGCCTTCGGCCACAAGCAACTCGGCGGACTGGCCCCGGTGCTCGCCAACATGGTGCGGGAAAGCCTCGGCTACAAGCACCATTACGCCATCAGCGACTACCTGCAACGGGCGGCGCGCCACCTCGCCTCGGCAACCGACTTAGAGCAGGCCCACGCGGTGGGCGAAGCCGGGGTGGCGCAGGCGCTGGCAGGCGCCAACGCCGTCATGATTACAATCGAGCGCACCTCGAACTCCCCGTACGCGTGGGGAACTTCGGCGGCGCCGCTTGAGGACGTGGCCAACCGCGAAAAAGAACTCCCGCCGGAGTTCATCACGGACGACGGCTACGGCATCACGCCGGCGGCGCGAACCTATTTGCAGCCGCTCATCACCGGCGAAGCGCCGCTCGCCTACCGGGACGGCCTGCCCGCATACGCGGATATCGATCTCCCGGAAGCCCCCCGCCGCCTACCGCCCTTCACATAGGGACTTATAAAGAAAAGTTAACAAAGCCTATGAAAACGGGAGCCTGCGGGTTCCCGTTCCATGCGCGGACTGCACGGCGGCGTTTCAATCCACAGCCCCAATGGGACTAGAGCCGGCATTGCCCGCTTAGGTCATGACTACGACCAGGATGGGCACACAGCGCCGCCGCTTTCAAATGCCCTGCGCCTTGCGTCCGTCCGGCTAGCTAACGCCGTAGGTCTGGCATCTTCCGGGGAACGTATCGCAGATATCTGAAGGGTTGTAAGTGGCGGTCTCATAACGATCACCTTTGGGGCCGCCCCGCGTTCGTGCGCCAATAGCCATCTCGCGGATGCGGGGCCTGCTCCAAGGG
>JAPYNE010000039.1 GCA_028285945.1 Candidatus Foliamicus numerosus
CAACCTTGGCCACCTGCTTCGCCAGCGCACTGTCGAGGGCGAGCGCATCGAGTACAAGGCCGGGTGGAATCCGAAAAGTGTGCTGCATGCGATCTGTGCTTTCGCCAATGATTTCCATAACCTAGGCGGCGGCTATGTGATACTGGGTGTCAAAGAGAAGGAAGGGCGCCCGGTTCTCCCTCCGAAGGGGATCAGCCCCAAAAAGATCAATGCGATCCAGAATGAATTGCTGGCGCTTGGGCATTCCGCTATCCGGCCTCACTACCACCCGCTCACGGCCACCTACAGCATTGAGGGCCGAACCATCCTCGTGCTTTGGGTGCCCGGCGGCGAAACCCGCCCGTACAAGGCCAGAACGAATCTGGCTAAGGGGCAGGCGGATTGGGCCTACTACATCCGCAAGCACAGCAGCACCGTTCGGGCTAGGGATGCCGACGAGCGCGAGTTGGTGAGCCTTGCGGCCACCGTGCCCTTTGACGACCGGTATCGGCAGACGGCCTCGGTCAATGATCTTTCGGGGCGGCTGGTCCGGAATTTCCTCCGGGACATCGGCAGCGATCTCGCCGCCGAAGCAACGGACCTCTCGATGGCGGAACTCGGCCAGCGCATGAACATCGTGGGCGGGCCGCCCGAAGCGATGTTTCCCAAGAATGTCGGTCTGCTGTTTTTCAACGACCGTCCGCACGATTTCTTTCCTTCAACTCAAATCGATGTGGTTTGGTTTCCTGATGGCCCGGGCGGCGACCGATTCGAGGAAAAGGAGTTTCGCGGCCCGCTGTCGCTCATCGTGGGCGAGGCGATTGGCTACATCGAGCGGAACTACCTGAAAGAGACCGTCGTCAAGCATCCTCACAAGCCCGAGGCGGAGCGTTTCTGGAACTTCCCTATCGGCGCCATCGAAGAGGCGCTGGTGAACGCCATCTATCACCGTTCCTACGAGGAGCGCGAGCCCGTCGAGGTGCGCATCACCGCCGAGGAATTGATGGTTCTGAGTTTTCCTGGCGCCGACCGGTCGATCCGCATGGAGGACTTCCAGAAAGGGCAGGCCGTTAGCCGCCGCTACCGCAATCGGCGGATCGGGGAATTTCTCAAGGAGCTTGACCTGGCCGAGGGCCGGTCCACGGGGGGTGCCGAAAATTCTGCGTGCCATGCGTGAAAACGGCTCGCCCGCGCCGGTGTTCGAGAGCGATGACAACCGCACATATTTTCTTGTCCGACTACCGGTGCATGAAAAGGTTGATTTAGAGGCTTCCGGGCAAAGTCCCGGGCAAGTTGCAGGACAAGATACCGTACAAGATGCAGTACAAGATAAAACTCTGAAAATAAAGTCAAAAGATCAGAATTCCCTACAAGTCACCGTACATGACACCGTACATGACACCCAACAAGATACTGCGCAAGTTATCGATCAGGTCAGGGAGTTGGTCGCGGCTCTCGGCACGGAGATGGGCCGTAATGAGTTGCAGGCGGCCATGGGGCTTGTCAATCGGAGCCATTTCACTGCCGCCTACCTGAGGCCCGCCCTCAATGCCGGCCTGATCGAAATGACGCTGCCTGACAAGCCCACCAGCCGCAATCAACGCTACAGGCGCACGGCCGCTGGCCGGGCCTTGGCCGAGAGGATCAAAGGGAAGGACGGCTCCGCATGAGCACCGCCCCCATCGTTTCCAAGGTCTGGAGTTTCTGCCACACGCTGCGCGATGACGGGGTGGGCTACGGCGACTATTTAGAGCAGATCACCTACCTGATTTCCCTCAAGATGGCGGATGAATACTCCAGGCCGCCCTACAGCCGCGATGTGGGCATTCCCGCCGAACACAAGTGGCCGCAGCTGAAATCAAGGAAAGGCGCGGAATTGGAAGACCACTATGTCGCTACGCTGCGTGCGCTCGGCGCCTGGCCCGGTCTGCTGGGGCAGATATTCACCAGCGCCCAGAACAAGATCCAGGACCCGGCAAAGCTGTATCGCCTCATCGCCATGGTCGATGATGCCGACTGGGTGGCCATGGGCGCGGACATCAAAGGCGACATCTACGAGAGCCTCTTGGAAAGGAACGCCGAGGACACCAAGTCCGGCGCGGGCCAGTATTTCACGCCCCGTGCCCTCATCCGCGCCATGGTGGAATGCGTGCGGCCGGAGCTTGGCAAGCGCATCGCCGATCCCGCTTGCGGCACCGGCGGCTTTTTTTGGCGGCCTACGACTTCATCACCAACCCGCATAACTTCAAGCTGTGCGGATTCAGACACATGTGGGACTGGTGTCGGGGTGATTGCGTCCAGCCATCGCCCTTGGATTCGACAGCCTTGATGCTGCCCCTTGCGCATGCGAAAAAACTGATAGCCGGCGGCTGACGCGCTCCGTGTTGGCGCAATAGCGGGCGAGGGCGTTCGCTTATAATGAGAAGTCTTGCCCAAGCGCTGCTGAAGGCCATGCCCAAGACCTCCCTTTTCACCTCCGAGTCCGTTTCCGACGGCCATCCCGACAAGATGGCGGACCAGATTTCCGATGCCGTTCTGGATGCCATTATTTCCCGCGACAAGGATGCCCGCGTGGCCGCCGAAGTGCTGGTCAAGACCGGGTTCATCCTGGTGGCCGGCGAAATCACCACCTCCACCTGGGTCGATCTGGAGTCGCTGGTGCGGAAGCTGGTGATCGGGCTGGGCTACAACAGCTCGGAACTGGGTTTCGACGGCGCCACCTGCGGGGTGCTGAACGCGATCGGCAAGCAGTCGCCGGATATTAGCCGCGGCGTCAACGAGGGCGAGGGCAAGCCGCTGGGGGCGGGCGACCAGGGCATGATGTTCGGTTTCGCCTGCAAGGACACGCCCTCGCTGATGCCGGCGCCCATTGATCTGGCCCACCGCCTGATGCGCCGCCACGCCGAGCTGCGCGAATCCGGCGAACTGCCTTGGCTGCGCCCCGACGGCAAGGCGCAGGTGACGGTGCGCTACGAGGATTATCGGCCGGTGGCGGTGACCGACATGGTGTTCTCCACTCAGCATGCCCCGGACATCTGGCCCGACGATTCCGTGCGCGGCGAAAGCCCGCCGGATTTCCGGGAGGCGGTGGTCGAGCGGATCATCAAGCCGGTGCTGGGGGCGGAATGGCTGCGCGGGCCGATCAATTTCCTCATTAATCCCGCTGGGCGCTTCGTGGAGGGCGGGCCGCAGGCCGATTGCGGCCTGACGGGACGCAAGATCATCGTCGATACCTACGGCGGAATGGCGCGCCACGGCGGCGGCGCCTTTTCCGGCAAGGATCCCTCCAAGGTGGACCGCTCCGCCGCCTACGCGGTGCGGCACGTGGCCAAGAACATCGTCGCCGCCGGACTCGCCGAGCGCTGCGAAGTGCAGGTTTGCTACGCCATAGGCCGGCCGGAGCCGGTGGCGGTGGATGTGCAGACCTTCGGCACCGCAACGGTGGGCGACGAACGCTTGCGGGCCTTGGTGCGGGCCCATTTCGATCTTTCGGTGGAAGGCATCATCCGGTCGCTGGATTTGCGCCGGCCCATTTACCGGCCTGCGGCGGCCTTCGGGCACTTCGGCCGCGATGCCTTGGAATTCAGTTGGGAAGCCACGGACCGGGCGGCGGAACTCGCCGATGCCGGCCCGGGCGTGAAGGTGGCTTGATATGCCTGAGACCGCGATTGCACAGCTTCACGAGGACTTCGAGGTCGCCGATCTTTCGCTAGCCGATTTCGGCGAGCGCGAAATCGCGATCGCGCGCAGCGAAATGCCGGGGCTGATGGCCCTGCGGGAGGAATACGGCGGCAGCCAGCCGCTGGCCGGCGCCCGGATTACCGGCTGCCTGCACATGACCGTGCAAACGGCGGTGCTGATCGAAACGCTGCTGGAGCTTGGCGCGGAGGTGCGCTGGTCGTCGTGCAACCGGCTTTCCACCCAGGATCACGCCGCCGCGGCGATGGCGCGCCGGGGCGTGCCGGTGTTCGCTTGGAAGGGCGAGACCGAAGAGGAGTATGTGCGCTGCATCGACCGCACCGTGGCCGGCCCGGGCGGCTGGACGCCCAACCTGCTGCTGGACGACGGCGGCGACCTCACCCGCATCGTGCATGAAGAGCATCCGCAGCTTGCCGACAGCCTGCTGGGCCTGAGCGAGGAAACCACCACCGGCGTCCACCAGCTCTACCAAATGCAGGAAGCGGGCACGCTGCGTTGCCCGGCCATCGATGTGAACGCCTCGGTGACCAAGTCGAAGTTCGACAACCTCTATGGCTGCCGCGAATCGCTGGTGGACGGCATCAAGCGCGCCACCGACGTGATGATGGCGGGCAAGATCGCCGTGGTTTGCGGCTACGGCGATGTGGGCAAGGGCTGCGCGCAGTCGCTCAAGGGCCTGGGCGCGCAGGTGTGGATTACCGAAATCGATCCCATTTGCGCTTTGCAAGCGGCCATGGAGGGTTATCCGGTGGTCACCATGGACGAAGCCTGTTCGCAAGCGGACCTATTCGTGACCGCCACTGGCAACCATAGCGTAGTGACCTACGACCACATGGCGCGGATGAAGGATCAGGCCATTCTTTGCAATATCGGCCACTTCGATGTGGAGATCGACGTGGCTTCGCTGGCGGATTGCCGTTTCGAGGAAATCAAGCCGCAGGTCGATCACGTGATCTTTCCGGACGGCAAGCGCCTGATCCTGCTGGCCCGCGGCCGGCTGGTGAACCTGAGCTGCGCCACCGGCCACTCCAGCTTCGTGATGTCCACTAGCTTCACCAACCAGGTGCTGGCGCAGATCGAGCTGCTTGCCGGCAAGGATTACGGCAACCGCGTTCACACGCTGCCGCGGCGGCTCGACGAGAAAGTGGCCCGCCTGCACCTGCCCAAGCTGGGCGCATCGCTCACAACGCTTACGCCGGAACAGGCCAAGTACCTCGATATTCCGGAAACCGGCCCGTTCAAGCCCGACCGCTATCGCTATTAGGGCCTGTTGCCGCTATCCGCCGCTGCCGATGTCGTCGCCCGCGCAAGCCCTTTTGCGCCCCTTCTTGCGGGAGTGCCGGAGGTAGGGTGAATGCCGATGTCCCGGCGCGAACGAGCAAGCCCCATGGACGGGTTTATGCGTTGCCCGCAAGAAGGAGGCGCAAAAGGGCGGAATCGAAGCGGTTCGAGGCGATGAGGAAGAGCGCCTGATGAGGTATTTCGGAACCGACGGGGTGCGGGGCACGGTGGGAGAGCATCCCATGACCGCCGAGTTCGCGCTGCGGTTGGCCGGGGCGGCCGCGCGGGCGCTGCTGCCCGGAGGCGGCATGGCCGTGATCGGCAAGGACACGCGGGTGTCCGGGTACATGTTCGAGTCGGCGCTGGAGGCGGGGTTCGTGTCCGCAGGCGTTGACGTGCGGCTTTCCGGGCCGCTGCCCAGCCCCGGAGTGGCCTTGCTCGCCCGGGAATTGGGCGCCGCCTTAGGCGTGGTGATCAGCGCTTCCCACAACCCCTATCCCGACAACGGCATCAAGTTCTTTAAGCACGACGGATTCAAGCTGGACACTGCGGAGGAAGCGCGGATCGAAAGCCATATCGACGATCCCGCAGTGACACTGGACTCCACCGCGCTGGGCCATGCGCGCCGGGTTGACGACGCCAGGGAGCGCTACGAGAAGCACTGCTTGGGCACCGCGCCCGGCGGCATGTCGCTGGAAGGGCTTAAGATCGTGGTCGATTGCGCGCACGGCGCCTCGTACCGCGTGGCCCCGGCCACGCTCACGGCGCTTGGCGCGGAGCTGGTGCCGCTGGGCTGCTCTCCGAACGGCCGCAACATCAATGACCGCTGCGGCGCCACCCAGCCCGACCTCCTGCGCCGCACCGTGAAGGCCGTGGAAGCCGACCTCGGCATCGCGCTGGACGGCGACGGCGACCGCGTGATCATGGTCGATCACGAAGGCGGCATTGTCGACGGCGATGCGCTTTTATTGATCCTGGCGCGGGCGCGCAGGGCCTCAGGCCGGCTTGAGGGGCCGGTGGTGGGCACCGAGATCAGCAGTCTGGCGCTGGAGCGCGCCCTTGAGGCGGAGGGCATTGCCTTTTGCCGCGCCAGGGTGGGAGACCGCCAAGTGGTCAACATGCTGCGAAAAAAGGGCGGCGTGCTGGGCGGGGAAAGTTCCGGCCATATTCTGTGCTTGGACAAGTCCACCACCGGCGACGGCATGGTCGTGGCCTTGGAGGTGCTGGCGGTGATGCGCAGCGAGGGCTGTTCGCTTGCGGATTTGGCCGCGCATATGCCGCATATCGAGCGGACCCACCTCAGCGTTCCCGCAAACGTCTCGGACGCGCTTGAGCGTCCGGCAGTGAGCCGCGCCGTGCGTGCGGCCCGAAAGCTGCTGGGCAGCGAGGGGCGCATTGTGGTGCGCCGTTCGGGCACTGAACCGGTGGTGCGCGTGATGGCCGAGGGGCCGGACCGCGCCCGGGTGGAGGAGGCGTCCGCTGGCGTGGCGCGGGCGCTAGGCGGCGGCGAAGCATCCGGCAGGCAAAGCCATGGCTGAGGGAAATCGCCGCCGCATCGTGGCAGGCAACTGGAAGATGCACGGCGCGCGCGCGGCTCTGGAAGCGCTGGCGTCCGGTCTTGCCGCCCGGCCTGCAAACCCGTCGGAATCGGCGCCGGAAGTGGCGGTGTTTCCCCCTTTTCCCTACCTTTCCGCCGTCAAGCGGGCGCTTGAAGCGGGCCAAGCGGAGGGCGGCATCGCCGTGCGGATGGGCGCGCAGGATGTTTCCGCGCATACGGAAGGCGCCCGCACCGGCGAAGTGTCCGCCCCCATGCTTGCCGATTGCGGCTGCCGCTACGTGCTGGTGGGGCACTCCGAGCGCAGGGCCTCCTGCGGCGAGACCGACGAGCAGGTGGCGCGGAAGTTCGTCCGGGCGGCCTCGGAGTCCCTTATTCCGGTGCTTTGCGTGGGCGAGACGCTGGGCGAGCGCAATGCGGGCCGCACCGCCGAGGTGGTTTTGAGGCAGCTCGAGGCGGTTCTCGAGCGCGTCGGCGCGGGCGGGTTCGGCACCGCGGTTTTGGCTTACGAGCCCGTCTGGGCCATCGGCACGGGGCAAACCGCCACGCCGGAGCAGGCGCAGGAAGTACACGCCGTTTTGCGCGCCGCAATCGCCCGCGCGGATGCTAAAATCGCCGCCGCCCTGCGTATTCTGTACGGGGGCAGCGTGAAAGGCGCCAACGCTGCGGCCTTGTTTGCGCAGCCGGACATCGACGGTGGTCTGGTTGGCGGCGCGTCGTTGGACCTGAAGGATTTTTGGCGGATCATTACGGCTTAGGTAGCGGGGTAGCGGTTCTGTTGCAGCAATTGTTCTTAGCGGCGCATGTGCTGATCGCTCTTTTAATCATCGTTTTTGTGCTGCTGCAGCGCGGGAAGGGTGCGGAAACGGGCGCGGCTTTCGGCTCGGGCGCTTCCGGCACCATGTTCGGCGCGCGCGGCTCGGCCAATTTCCTGTCGCGGGTGACGGCGGTGCTGGCCACGTTGTTTTTCGCAAGCAGCCTGGTTCTCACCGGGATCGGCAGGCCGCAGCCGGAGCAGAGCCTTCTGGATTCGCTGCCGGAAGCCGAGCCGGCGGCGGAGGCCGCGCCGGTTGAGCCTGTCGGTGAGGAGTTGCCGCAGTTGCCGCCCGACGACCCGGCGGAACCGCCGGAATAGGGAATCAATAGGGAATGGTGGATCCGTCCTGCATGAAGCTGGTTTTTTGTCCTTGCCGATGTGGTGGAAATGGTAGACACGCTGTCTTGAGGGGGCAGTGGCGCAAGCCGTGCCGGTTCGAGTCCGGCCATCGGCACACCCGTACCGGATAGGCTCCGGCGTGGCGCCGCCCCTGTATCGCCGCCGCAGGCACTGATCCGTCGAACAACGAATGCCGGCTAGTTATCTTCCCGTCCTTATATTTCTCTGCGTCGCGTTGACCATTGCTCTGGCGCTGCTCGCCTTGGGCCTTTTGCTCGGTCGTCGGCAGAAGGACGAGCGCAAGCTGGAGCCTTACGAGTGCGGTTTCGACGCCTTTGAGGATTCACGCATGCGCTTTGACGTGCGTTATTACTTGGTTGCTATCCTGTTCATCATCTTCGACTTGGAAATCGCCTTCCTGTTTCCGTGGGCGGTGGCGCTGGACGCCATCGGCATGCAGGGGCTGGTCGCCATGGGCATATTCCTGCTGGTGCTGGTGGTGGGTTTCATTTACGAATGGCGCAAGGGGGCCTTGGAATGGGATTAGTTTCGTCCGATGCGCTGCCGGGGCCCCGCGTGGAGGGTTTTTCGGACACGCTCACCGAGGTTCGCGAACAGGGCTTCGTGGTGACCTCGCTCGACAAGCTGCTCAACTGGGCGCGCACCGGCTCGATGTGGCCGATGACCTTCGGCTTGGCCTGCTGCGCGGTGGAAATGATGCACGCCGGCGCCTCGCGCTACGATCTGGACCGGTTCGGCGTCATGTTTCGGCCCAGCCCTCGGCAGTCCGACGTGATGATCGTGGCCGGGACGCTATGCAACAAGATGGCCCCTGCGCTGCGCCGCGTTTACGACCAGATGCCGGAGCCGCGCTGGGTCATTTCCATGGGCTCGTGCGCCAATGGCGGTGGCTACTACCACTATGCCTATTCGGTGGTGCGCGGCTGCGACCGCATCGTGCCGGTGGACGTGTACGTGCCCGGGTGCCCGCCCACGGCCGAAGCGCTGTTCTACGGCATTCTCCAGTTGCGCAACAAGATTCGCCACGGCAAGGCGCTGGCGCGCCCCAAGCCCGCTTCCTGAGCGGCTTAGCCGGATGTCCGCCGCGAAACTGGATTCCATGGCCCATGCCTTGGGCGAGCGATTCGGCGGTGCGTTGCGCCGCCGCGAGTCATCCTGCGGCGAGCTGAGCTTCGATCTGGAGGCGCCGGACCTGGTGGACACGGCCGCCCTGCTGCGGGACGAAGAGGCATTTTCGTTCGAGTCGCTGATCGACGTTTGCGGCGTGGATTACCTGGGCTACGGCCAGGTGCAGTGGCGCACCGAGCAGGCCACGGGAACGGGATTCAGCCGCGCGGTGCAGCCGGGGGATGCCGGGAGCGGGCCTCCCGCCGCCGAAGGGGGGGCGCCCGCCCGTCCGCGGTTTGCCGCGATCTACCATCTGCTGTCGCTGCGCCATAACCTGCGCATCCGCCTGCGCGTGTTCGCCCAAGGCGAGAATCCGCCGCTTCTGCCTTCGGTGACCGGGATCTGGCAGGCCGCCGACTGGTTCGAGCGCGAAGCCTTCGACCTGTTCGGCATCGTGTTCGAGGAGCATGGCGACTTGCGCCGCATCCTCACCGACTACGGCTTTATCGGCCATCCCTTCCGCAAGGACTTCCCCTTGAGCGGCAAGGTGGAGGTGCGCTACGACGAATCGAAGCGCCGCGTGGTGCATGAGCCGGTGAGCATTGAGCCGCGAACGCTGGTGCCGCGCGTGATTCGCGACGATCACCGCTACCGCCCCGAACTGCGGGCCGAGCCTTCGGCTGCGGAAGAGGGCGACGAGGCGCCGGCCGGTGGCTGAGTTCCAGAGCTACACCATGAACTTCGGGCCGCAGCATCCCGCCGCCCACGGGGTGTTGCGCCTGATCCTGGAAATGGACGGCGAAGTGGTGGTGCGCGCCGACCCGCATGTGGGGCTGCTCCACCGGGCCACCGAGAAGCTGGCCGAATCGAAGCCGTACAACCAGAGCATCGGCTACATGGACCGGCTCGATTACGTGTCGATGATGGCCAACGAGCACGGCTACGTGGCCGCCATCGAAAAGCTGCTCGGCATCCAGCCCCCGGTCCGGGCCCGCTACATCCGCGTGATGTTCGACGAGATCACCCGGATCCTCAACCATCTCCTGTGGCTGGGCTGCCACGGGCTGGACGTGGGGGCGATGACGATTTTCCTGTATTGCTTCCGCGAGCGCGAGAACCTGATGGACTGCTACGAGGCGGTTTCCGGAACCCGCATGCATGCCACCTACTATCGGCCCGGCGGCGTGTACCGGGATCTGCCCGAAGCCATGCCCAGGCATTTGGCGCGGCCGCACCGCAAGGGCCACCGGGACGCCGCGCTGGACGAGGGCCGCGACGGCTCGCTGCTCGACTTCATCGAGCATTTCACGCAGCGTTTTCCCGCCCGGGTGGACGAGTACGAAACGCTGCTCACCGACAACCGGATCTGGAAGCAGCGCACCGTGGGCATTGCCGTGGTACCCCCCGAGCGGGCCATCAACCTGGGCTTCACCGGTCCCATGCTGCGCGGCTCGGGCGTGGAGTGGGACTTGCGCAAGAAGCAGCCGTACGCAGCCTATGCCGATGTGGATTTCGATATTCCGGTGGGGGTGAACGGCGATTGCTACGACCGCTACCTGGTGCGCGTGGAGGAATTGCGCCAGTCCAACCGGATCATCGGCCAGTGCGTGGGCTGGCTGCGGGCCAATCCCGGGCCGGTCATGCTCGACGACTACAAGCTGGCGCCGCCCAAGCGCACCGAGATGAAGGAGAGCATGGAGTCGCTGATCCATCATTTCAAACTGTTCACGGAAGGCTATTGCGTGCCGGAGGGCGAAGCCTACGCGGCGGTGGAGCATCCCAAGGGCGAGTTCGGCGTGTACTTGGTGTCGGACGGCGCCAACAAGCCGTTTCGCGTCAAGATCCGCCCGCCGGGTTTCGCGCATATGGCGGCCATGGACGAGATGGTGCGCGGACACATGCTCGCGGATGTGGTGGCCACCATCGGCACCATGGATGTGGTGTTCGGCGAGATCGACCGCTAGGATGGCCGGCAAGACCCTGCTTCCCGGCCGGGCGCGCTCCGCCATTCAGGAATCGGCGGCGCGCTTTCCTGCGGGGCGCCAGCGCTCGGCGGTGCTGGATGCCCTGCGCCTGGCCCAGGAGGAAAACGGCGGCTGGCTTTCCGTGCCCCTGATGGATGCCGTGGCTGGCGAGCTTAAGCTGCCCCCCATTCAGGTCTATGAGGTGGCCACCTTTTATTCGATGTTCGAGGTGCGTCCCGTCGGTCGCCATTGCGTGTCGGTTTGCACCAACATTTCCTGCTGGCTGCGCGGCGGCGGGGAACTGCTCGCGCATCTCGAAAACCGTTTGGGCATCGGCGCGGGCGAAAGCACCGCGGACGGGCGCATCTACCTCAAGAAAGAGGAGGAATGCTTGGCGGCCTGCACCGGCGCGCCCATGATGATGGTCGATCACCGCTATTACGAGCATGTAAGCGCCGAAGACGCCGACCGCATTGTTGGGGAATTGAAGTGATGGGCGTGCCGCTGGCGCATGTGTGCCTGCCGCCGCCCGAGGCGGAAAAGCCGTGGCGGCTGGATTCGTACCGGCAGCGGGGCGGCTACAGTTCGTGGAGCCGGGTTCTGGATGAAAAGCTCGCGGCGGCGGAAATACTCGACACGGTGAAGGCCTCGGGCTTGCGCGGGCGGGGAGGCGCCGGCTTTCCCACGGGGCTGAAATGGAGCTTCATGCCTCGGGACTGCGAGCAGCCGAGCTATCTGGTGTGCAATTCCGACGAGAGCGAACCGGGCACCTGCCACGACCGCGACATCCTGCGCTATAACCCGCATGCGCTGATCGAAGGCATGGCGCTGGCGGCCTGCGCCATGGGCGCCAGCGTGGGCTACAACTACATCCGCGGCGAGTTTCTGGGCGAACCGGTCCCCAGGTTCCTGGCCGCGCTTGAGGAGGCGCGCGCGGCCGGGCTTATAGGGCGCGGGCTGGGCGAGGCGAAGGTGGATTTCGAGCTGCACCCCTTTGTGGGCGCGGGCGCCTACATTTGCGGCGAGGAGACCGGCCTGCTCGAATCGCTGGAAGGCAAGCCCGGCAAGCCCCGCTTCAAGCCTCCGTTCCCGGCCCAGAGCGGCCTCTACGGCCGCCCCACCACCGTCAACAACACGCAGACTCTGGCGAGCGTGCCGGCCATCCTGCAAAACGGCGCGGACTGGTTCAAGGGCTTAGGAACTCCCAACTCGGCCGGAACCATGATCTACTCGGTCTCGGGCCACGTTGAGCGTCCCGGAAACTACGAGGCGCCGCTGGGCGTTTCCTTCAACGACTTGCTGGAGCACGCCGGCGGGGTTTGGAAGGGCCGCCGGCTCAAGGCCGTGATACCCGGGGGCTCGTCGGTGCCGGTGCTGCCGGCGGAAATCATCCGCGAATGCGCCATGGATTACGACTCGCTGAGCAAGGCCGGCTCCGCGCTGGGCACCGGGGCCATGATCGTGATGGATGAAACGACCTGCATGGTGGGTGCGCTGCGGCGCATTGCCCGCTTTTACTACGCCGAGTCCTGCGGGCAATGCACGCCGTGCCGGGAAGGCACGGGATGGCTCTACCGCATGCTGACCCGCATGCTTGAAGGCCGCGCTCAGGTCGCCGACCTCGATCTGCTGCTGAACGTGGCCAACAACATCGAAGGGCATACGATCTGCGCCTTGGGCGATGCTGCGGCCTGGCCGGTGCAGAGCTTTTTGAAGCATTTCCGCCCGGAGTTCGAGGCGAAGATACTCTCGTCCGCCAGCCAGCGCGAGGCCGCCTATGCCTGAGAAAACCGTGCGCTTGAGCGTGAACGGCCGCGAGCTCGAAGCCGCCGCCGGCGAAATGCTGATCGCGGCCACCGACCGGGAAGGAATCTACGTGCCCCGCTTCTGCTACCACCCCAAGCTGAGCGTGGCGGCCAATTGCCGCATGTGCCTGGTCGATGTGGAGGGCGCGCCCAAGCCCCTGCCGGCCTGCGCCACGCCGGTGGCGGAAGGCATGCAGGTCGAGACGCATTCGCAGCGGGCCATTTCCGCGCAGCGCGCCACCATGGAGTTTCTGCTCATCAACCATCCCTTGGACTGTCCCGTGTGCGACCAGGGCGGGGAGTGCGAGCTGCAGGACTTGGCCATGGGCTTCGGGCGCGACGTTTCGCGGTTCTCCGAAGGCAAGCGCGCGGTTCCCGACCCCAACCTGGGGCCGCTGGTTTCCACCGACATGACCCGCTGCATCCACTGCACGCGCTGCATTCGCTTCGGCGAGGAAATCGCCGGCGTCCAGGAGCTGGGGGCCACGGGCCGCAGCGAGCACATGGAAATCACCACTTGGGTGGAGCGCTCGCTGAAGCATGAGTTGTCGGGCAACGTGATCGACGTGTGTCCCGTGGGGGCGCTCAACAACAAGCCCTACCGCTTCACCGCGCGCGCTTGGGAAATGACTGCCCATCCCACGGTGGCGCCGCATGACTGCGTGGGCTCGGCCTTGTACGCCCATGTGCTGCGGGGCCGGGTGAGGCGCATCGTGCCCCGCCGGAACGAGGCGGTGAACGAGACTTGGATTTCGGACCGGGACCGCTTCAGTTGCGAAGGGCTGTATGCGGAGGACCGGCTTAGGAATCCGCTGGTGCGGCGCAACGGGCGGCTGATCGAAACCGGCTGGGACGAGGCGCTTGAAGCGGTGGCGGACGGTTTAGGGCAAACGGCCCGGGAGCATGGTGGCGAGGCGCTGGGGGCGCTGGTTTCGCCCTCCGCCACCTGCGAGGAAGGCCATCTGCTGAGGAAGCTGATGGATGCGCTGGGCTACGCCAGCATTGATTACCGGCTGCGGCGGCGCGATTTTCGAGGCCAGCGCAACGAGCCGCCGGCCCCTTGGCTGGGAATGCGTTTCGCCGAGGCGGAATCGCTGGATTCCTTGCTGATGGTGGGTTGCGATCTGCGCGGCGAGGCGCCGATTCTGGCGCACCGCGTTCGCAAGGCCGCGCTGTCCGGAACGCGGGTCAGCTATCTGGACCTGGCCGAGCGGGAGTACCTGCATCCGATTGAAAAGGCGCTGGTGTCGCGTCCCGGACACTGGGCGGACGACCTGGCCCGCCACGCCGGCGATGCCCTGCGCGGCGAACGAAGCGCGGTGTGGTTCGGCGGAATCGCGATGCGCCATCCAGCCTTCTCGGAATTGCTCGAAATCGCTGCGGGCCTGCCGGCTGAAGTCGTGAAGGGCCAGGTGAGCGAGGGCGGCAATGCCGCAGGTCTCGCGCTCGCCGGCGTGCTGCCGTTCGCCGATGCCCCGGGCGGCGCGGGGCGCCCGTCCGGCCTGCATGCGGGGCTGATGCAGCGGCAGGCGCCGCGCGGCTTGGTCCTGATGGGCGCGGAGCCCGAATTTGACTGCGCCGCAGGCGCGGAAGAGGCGCTTGCCGAGGCCGGATTCATTGTTGCCCTGAATCCTTGGACCACCACTTGGATGCTGCGCCACGCGCATGTCGTCCTGCCCACGGCAACCTATCTTGAAACGCCCGGAACATTCGTCAACGGGCAACTGGACTGGCAGAGCTTCGCGGCCGCTGCGCCTCCGCCGGGGCTGGCGCGTCCGGCCTGGAGCCTGCTGAGCGACTTGGGCGGCATCCTGGCGCTGGACGGCTTTGGCTACTCGCGCTCGGACGAAGTGCTGGCCGAACTGCGCGCGCGAATTGATGCGCCTGCGCCTGCGCCGCCGGGTGCCGGCCCGTCGGCCAACGGCGGCGCAGCGCCCGGCCCCCGGTCCCCGGACGAAAACAGCCCCGCCGCGCTCGAGCTGCCGATGTACGCGGTCGATGGCCTGGTGCGCCGGTCCGTGCCCTTGCAGCAGGCCGCGGCTGGCCGCAGCGCGGCCTGAATCCGTCGCCATGACGCAGATTTTGGCCGACTGGCTAGGCTTTCTGCCTATCGAAGCCGTGGAGGCGGTGGCCAGCCTGCTGGCGATTCTGATGCTGGCGGTGGTGGTGATCTTGTGCGTGGCCTACACCACTTGGCTGGAGCGCAAGGTGATCGGCTTCATGCAGCTCAGGCAGGGGCCGAACCGCGTGGGTTTCCGGGGGCTGCTTCAGCCCTTCGCCGATGTCCTCAAGCTGCTGGTCAAGGAAATCGTGATTCCCGGCCAGGCCAACCGCTGGCTGTTCCTGACCGCGCCGGTCCTGGCGCTGGTTCCGGCGCTGGCGGCATGGGCGGTCATTCCGGCGTTTCCGGGTTTCGCGGTGGCCGATCTGGATGCCGGGCTGCTGTACCTGCTCTCCATGACTTCGCTGGGCATTTACGGAATCATTCTGGCCGGCTGGGCCAGCAACTCGAAATACGCGCTGCTGGGCGCGATGCGCTCCGCCGCGCAGATGGTGGCCTACGAGATCGCCATGGGATTCGCGCTGGTGGGCGTTCTGATGGCATCCGGAAGCCTCAACCTCGGCGAAATCGTCGCCCGCCAGTCGGGAGGCATGTCCCAATGGTTCATCTGGCCTCTGGCGCCGCTGTTTCTGGTGTATTTCATTTCCGGCGTGGCGGAAACCAATCGCGCTCCGTTCGACGTGGCCGCGTCCGGCCTTTTCTGGCTTGCGGCCAAGACGTTCGTCTTCCTTTTCGTGTTCCTGTGGCTGCGCGCCACTTTTCCGCGCTACCGCTACGACCAGATCATGCGCCTGGGCTGGAAGGTGTTCATCCCCGTGACGCTGGTCTGGATCGGAGTGGAGGCAGTGTTTTCCGTGCTTGAGATCGGGCCTTTCGCATGAATGATTCCCCCAATAGCGCCAAGCGGGGCCGTCCGGGGCCAGGCAATCGGGCGCGGGCGGTGTTCCGCACTTTTCTGCTCGGAGAGCTGCTCAAGGGGCTGTCGTTAACGCTTGGCAACTTCTTCAGACGCAAAATCACGCTTAACTACCCGGCCGAAAAGGCCCCGCAGTCGCCGCGTTTTCGGGGGCTGCACGCGCTGCGCCGCTATCC
>JAPYNE010000004.1 GCA_028285945.1 Candidatus Foliamicus numerosus
GGTTCAGACACATGTGGGACTGGGACCGGGGTGACGGAGGGGTGGTTTCCGCCCTGTCAGGGCGGAAACCACCCCTCCGTCACCCCGGTCCCAGTCCCACATGTGTCTGAACCCGCACAGATGCGTTTGCCGGCGCGCCTCCGGGGAGGCAGGACGGCGAAGCAGCCCAAGGGTGGGCGCAACCGGCAGGCGGGTCAGGCGGTAACGGCGGGCGCTGGCTGCTCCTCGGGGGCGGGGGCGGTTTCCGGCGGCACAGTGGTGAACTCGGCCTCGGCGGCTTCCATTTCCAAGCGCTTCTCGCGCCGGCGAAGTCGCTCCTGGTGGTAGTGGAATCCGGTGCCGGCCGGGATCAGCCGGCCCACGATCACGTTCTCCTTCAAGCCCTTGAGGTCGTCGCGCATGCCGATCACGGCGGCTTCGGTGAGCACCCGCGTGGTCTCCTGGAAGGAGGCCGCCGAGATAAACGAGCGGGTTGCCAGCGAGGCCTTGGTAATGCCGAGCAGCAGCGGCTGATAGGTGGCCAGGGTCTGGTCCTCCTCCGCCATGCGGTCGTTGATCTCGAAGAGCTGCGAACGCTCAAGCTGCTCGCGTTTGAGCAGGCCGGTGTCGCCCGGATCAATGACTTCAACGCGCTTGAGCATCTGGCGAATGATGACCTCGATGTGCTTGTCGTTGATGCGCACGCCCTGCAAGCGGTAAACCGCCTGGATTTCGCCCACCAGGTATTCGGCCAGCGCCTGCACGCCGCGCAGGCGCAGGATGTCGTGAACGTTTTCCTCGCCGTCGGCGATGATTTCGCCGGTTTCGACCCGCTCGCCGCCAAACACTTTCAGAGAGCGCTCCTTGGGAATCAGCATCTTCACTCCCTCGCCCTGCTCGTCGGCGATGATCAGGCGACGCTTGCCCTTGGTGTCCTGGCCGAAGCTGACCACGCCATGGTGCTCCGCCAGGATCGCGGCCTCGCGCGGCTTGCGGGCCTCGAACAGGTCGGCCACGCGCGGCAGGCCGCCGGTGATGTCGATGGACTTGGCCTCGCTGGCCGGAACGCGCGCCAGCACGTCGCCGGTCACCACCTTTTGCGGCTTGGCCTTTTTCTTGCTGTCCTCCTCCTGGCTGCGGGACGCCTGCCAGGCGGCGGCCAGGATGGGATCGAGCACCGAGCCTTCGGGAAGTTTATGCTCCACCGGCGCATCGGTGCCGGCAAAGTGCAGCACATTGCCCTTCTTGTCGGTGAGGCGGATGCGCGGCTCCTTGTCGGCGCCGGAGGACGGGCGGCGGCGGCGTTCCAGCACGGCCACGTTGGACAGGCCGGTGAGATCGTCGATGCGCTCCTCCACGGTAATGCCTTCGAGGAGGTCCTCGAACTCCACCCAGCCCACAACCTCGGAAATGATCGGGCGGTTGTGCGGATCCCAGGTGGCGACGGTCTGGCCCGCTTTTACCTGGTCGCCGTCCGCAACCATTATGGAGGCGCCGTAACTCACCTTATGGCGCTCAAGGGCCCGCCCGTCGGCATCCACCAGCGCCAGCTCGCCGGTGTTGCTCACCGCCACCAGGCGGTCCTCGCTCTGATGCTTGAGGGTCTTGAGGTTCTGCAGCCGCACCACGCCGTCGCGCCGCACCTCGATGCTGCTGCGCGCTCCGGTCCGCGACGCGGCGCCGCCGATATGGAAGGTGCGCATGGTGAGCTGGGTGCCCGGCTCGCCGATCGATTGCGCGGCGATCACGCCCACCGATTCGCCGATGTTCACCCACTTTCCGCGGGCCAGATCGCGTCCGTAGCAAATGCGGCACACGCCGAAGCGGGTCTCGCAGGTGATCGGCGAGCGCACCGTGACCTGCTCAACGCCCTGCTCCTCAATCAGCGCGGTCAAACGCTCGTCGAGCAGCTCGCCCGCGGGGATCAGCTCCTCGCCGTTCACCGGGGAGACCACCGGCTGCGCGGTGGCCCGGCCCAGTATGCGGTCGGTGAGCGACTGGATCTGCTCGGTGCCGTCCAGCACGGCTTCCATCACCAGGCCGGCGGTGGTGCCGCAGTCCTCCTCGGTCACCACGAGGTCCTGGGCCACATCCACCAGCCGCCGCGTCAGGTAGCCGGAGTTGGCGGTTTTCAGGGCGGTGTCGGCCAGCCCCTTGCGGGCGCCGTGCGTGGAGTTGAAGTACTGCAGCACGTCCAGCCCCTCGCGGAAATTGGCGGTGATGGGCGTTTCGATGATGGAGCCGTCCGGCTTGGCCATGAGGCCGCGCATGCCGGCCAGCTGGCGCATTTGCGCGGCCGAGCCGCGGGCGCCGGAATCGGCCATCATGAAGATCGAGTTGAAGGATTTCTGGGAAACTTCCTCGCCGGCCGCGTTGGTGACCTGCTCGCTGCCCAGGTTCTCCATCATGACCCGCGCCAGCCGGTCGCTGGTGTGCGACCAGATATCCACCACTTTGTTGTAGCGCTCGCCGTCGGTCACCAAGCCCTGGGCATGCTGGTCCTGGATTTCCTTAACCTTCTCCTCGGCCTCGGCCAGGATTTCGGGCTTGTCTTCCGGCACCTCCATATCGTTGATGCCAATCGATATGCCCGCCGAGGTGGCGAACTCAAAGCCCATGTACATCAGGCGGTCGGCAAACACCACCGTCTTCTTGAGGCCGGCGAGGCGATAGCACGCGTTAATCAGGTGGCCGATGGCGCGCTTGTTCATGGTGCGGTTGATCAGATCGAAGTCCAGTTCGTCCGGCAGCAGCGCACCGAGCAAGGCGCGGCCCACGGTGGTCTCCACCATCTGGCCTCCGGCGCGCACCTTGACCGAAGCGTGCAGGTCCGCCGCGCCGGTCTCGTAGGCGCGGTGCACCTCGTGGCGACCGCTGAAAATCATTCCCTCGCCCTTCACGTTGATGCGCTTGCTGGTCATGTAGTACAGGCCCAGCACCACATCCTGCGACGGCACGATGACCGGTTCGCCGTTGGCCGGCGACAGGATGTTGTTGGACGCCATCATCAGGGCGCGGGCTTCGAGCTGCGCTTCCAGCGACAAGGGCACATGAACGGCCATCTGGTCGCCATCGAAGTCGGCGTTGAATGCGGTGCATACCAGCGGGTGCAACTGTATGGCCTTGCCCTCCACCAGCAGCGGCTCGAAAGCCTGGATGCCCAGCCGGTGCAGCGTGGGGGCGCGGTTCAGCAGAACCGGATGCTCGCGGATGACTTCCTCGAGGAAATCCCACACGATCGGCTCCTCGCGCTCGATCAGCCGCCGCGCCGCCTTCACCGAGGTGGCGTCGGTGAACACTTGGAGTTTCGACAGCACGAAGGGCTTGAACAGCTCCAGCGCCATTTTCTTGGGCAGGCCGCACTGGTGCAGCTTGAGCGTGGGGCCCACCACGATGACCGAGCGGCCCGAATAGTCCACGCGCTTGCCCAGAAGGTTCTGGCGGAAGCGGCCTTGCTTGCCTTTAATCATGTCGGCCAAGGACTTGAGAGCCCGCTTCTTGCTGCCGGTGAAGGCGCGGCCGCGGCGGCCGTTGTCCAGCAGCGCGTCCACGGCCTCCTGGAGCAT
Organism: Candidatus Foliamicus numerosus; assembly: GCA_028285945.1. Classification (GTDB taxonomy): domain Bacteria; phylum Pseudomonadota; class Gammaproteobacteria; order Steroidobacterales; family Foliamicaceae; genus Foliamicus; species Foliamicus numerosus. Next base: position 3,546 of record JAPYNE010000004.1, read on the forward strand.
GCGTTTTTCGTTGCGCACGATGATTTCGGGCGCGTTGAGGTCCAGCAGCCGGCGCAGGCGGTTGTTGCGGTTGATGACCCGGCGGTAGAGGTCGTTGAGGTCGGAGGTGGCGAAACGGCCGCCCTCCAGCGGCACCAGCGGCCTCAGTTCGGGCGGCAGCACGGCCAGCCGCGTAAGCACCATCCACTCAGGGCGGTTACCGGAGTCCCGGAACGCCTTGAGCAGCTTGAGCCGCTTGGTGAGGCGCTTGATCTTGGTTTCCGAACCGGTGGCCTCGATATCGGCGTGAACCTGGTCGATGGCCTCGTCCAGATCCACCTCGCGCAGCAGCTTGCGGATCGCCCCGGCGCCCATTTCGGCCTCGAACACGGGGCCGTACTTCTCCATCGCCTCGCGCTTGCTGTCCTCGCTAAGGAGCTGGCCCTGGGTGAGGTCGGTGTCGCCGGGATCAGTGACCACGAAGGCCTCGAAATAAAGCACGCGCTCGATCTCGTGCATGGTCATGTCGAGCATCAGCCCGATGCGCGACGGCAGTGACTTCAGAAACCAGATATGCGCCACCGGAGTGGCCAGATCGATGTGGCCCATGCGCTCACGGCGCACCCGGGCCTCGCGCACCTCCACCCCGCACTTCTCGCAGATCACGCCGCGATGCTTGAGGCGCTTGTACTTCCCGCAAATGCACTCGAAGTCCTTGAGAGGACCGAAGATGCGCGCGCAGAACAGTCCGTCGCGCTCGGGCTTGAAGGTGCGGTAGTTGATGGTCTCGGGCTTGCGTACTTCGCCCCAGGACCAAGACTTGATCATTTCCGGCGACGCGAGGCCGATGGTAATGGAGTCGAAGTCCTCGAATCCGGGGGTGGCTTGTGCCATGCGCGTGATTTCTCTCATGCATCGCTCCTTAAAGAAAGCGTTAGGTTCGTGTTAGGCAATTTCGGCGCGGCTGGCGCGCTGGCGTCTCGTCGGCTCCTTCCGGGAGACGCATGAACCCATCCATGGGGCTTGGCTTCGCCATCCTGGCTCGCATACTCCCGGAAGAAGCCGACGAGACGCCAGCGAATAGCGGGAGCGGGCGGGCGGGTGAAAGGCTCACAAATTGAGCCCCGGAAGAAGCCGACAGGGTGCCAGCGAACGGCGGAAGCCGCTCGGCGAAGCCGGGGTTGTGGTGCGGGCGAGGAAGCATCAGCGGCGGGCGAGTTCCACGTTGATGCCGAGCGCGCGGATTTCCTTCACCAGCACGTTGAAGGACTCCGGCATCCCGGCCTCCACGCGGTGGCGACCGTCCACGATGCTCTTGAACATGCGGCTGCGGCCCGACTGGTCGTCGGACTTGACCGTGAGCATTTCCTGAAGCGTGTGGGCGGCGCCGTAGGCTTCCAGCGCCCAAACCTCCATTTCGCCGAAGCGCTGGCCGCCGAACTGGGCCTTGCCGCCCAGCGGCTGCTGGGTCACGAGGCTGTAGGGGCCGGTGGAGCGGGCATGCATCTTGTCGTCCACCAGGTGGTTGAGCTTGAGCATGTACATGTAGCCCACCGTGACCGGGCGGTCGAAGGCTTGGCCGGTGCGGCCGTCGTGCAGCGTGGCCTGCCCCGATTCCGGAAGGTCCGCCAGTTTCAGCATGTCCTTGATTTCAGTTTCGGTGGCGCCGTCGAACACCGGCGTGGCCATCGTGACCCCGTTGGACAGGTTGCTCCCCATGTCGGCGAGCTCCTCATCGCTGAGCGACTTCACGCTCTGCCCGGCACCGGTGGCGGAATAGCTGTAGATCGCCTCCAGCGTCTTGCGCAGGGGCTTGGCTTCGCCTTCCTGCGACACCAGTTCCCCGATCTTCAGGCCCAGGGCCTTGGCAGCCCATCCCAAGTGGCACTCGAGGATTTGCCCGGTATTCATCCGCGAGGGCACGCCCAGCGGATTGAGCACCATATCGACGGGCGTGCCGTCGTCCAGATACGGCATGTCCTCCACGGGAACGATGGTGGAAATCACACCCTTGTTGCCGTGCCGTCCGGCCACCTTGTCGCCTGGCTGCACGCGGCGCTTAACCGCCAAGTACACCTTGACCATCTTGCGGACCCCGGCGGCCAGCTCGTCGCCGGCGCTGATCTTGCGGGCTTTTTCGGTGTAGCGCCGCTCCATATCCTCGCGGATCTGCTCCAAGCGCTCGCGCGACCGCTTTAGCATGTCGTTGAGCTTGCGGTTGCGCAGCACGATTTCGAACCACTGCTCGCGGGCCAGCCCGTCGAGCTTCTTGGCGGTGACCTTGCCGGGCTTGAAGCCGTCCGGTCCGCCGTCGGCTGTTTTGCCCTCGATCTCGCCGCGGACGCGCTGGAAGAGATCCTCCTCGATGATGCGGCGCTGGTCCTCCAGGTCCTTTTTGACCACGGCCAGCTCCTGGTCCTCGTTGGCCAGCGCGCGCTTGTCCTTCTCCACGCCTTCGCGGGTGAACACGCGAACGTCGATCACCGTGCCGTCCATTCCGGCCGGCACGCGCAAGGAGGTGTCCTTGATGTCGGATGCCTTCTCGCCGAAGATCGCGCGCAGCAGCTTCTCCTCCGGGGTGAACTGGGTTTCGCCCTTGGGCGTGACCTTGCCCACTAGGATGTCGCCGGCCTTGACCTCCGCGCCGATGTAGGCGATGCCCGACTCGTCCAGCTTGGCCAGCGCGGCCTCGCCCACATTGGGGATGTCGGCCGTGACTTCCTCGGCGCCGAGCTTGGTGTCGCGCGCCATGCAGGTGAGTTCCTCGATATGGATGCTGGTGAAACGGTCCTCGTGCACCAAGCGCTCGGAAATGAGGATGGAGTCCTCGAAGTTGTAGCCGTTCCAAGGCATGAAGGCCACCAGCAGGTTCTGCCCCAGAGCCAGTTCGCCCATGCTCGTGGCGGCACCGTCGGCGAGCACGTCGCCGGCCTCGACCCGGTCGCCCCTGCGCACCTGCGGACGCTGGTTCATGCAGGTGTTCTGATTGGTGCGCTGGTACTTCACCAGGTTATAGATGTCCACGCCCGGCTCGCCGGCGCCGGCATCCTCCTGATCCACGCGCACCACGATGCGCGAGGAATCGAGGTAGTCCACCACCCCGGCGCGGTTGGCCACGGTGCAGGAACCCGAATCGATGGCCACGGCCCGCTCCATCCCGGTGCCCACCAGCGGCGGCTCGGCGCGCAGCGTGGGCACGGCCTGGCGCTGCATGTTGGAACCCATGAGCGCGCGGTTGGCGTCGCCGTGCTCCAGAAACGGAATCAGCGCCGCCGCCACCGATACGGTCTGGCGCGGCGACACGTCCATGTACTCAATGCGCTCGCGCGGCATCAGCGTCGATTCGTTGCGGAAACGCACGCGAACCAGCCGGTCGGCGAACTCCCCGGCGTCGCTGAGCGCGGCGTTGGCCTGGGCGATCACGTACTGGCCTTCCTCGATGGCCGAGAGGTAATCGATGGTGTTGGTGACCTTGCCGTCGGTGACCCGGCGGTAGGGTGTCTCCAAGATGCCGTATTCGTTGGTGCGCGCGTACACGGCCAGCGAATTGATCAGGCCGATATTGGGGCCTTCCGGCGTTTCGATGGGACATACCCGGCCATAGTGGGTGGGATGCACGTCGCGCACCTCGAACCCGGCGCGCTCGCGCGTGAGGCCGCCCGCGCCCAGCGCCGAAACCCTCCGCTTGTGGGTGGTTTCCGCCAGCGGGTTGTTCTGGTCCATGAACTGCGAAAGCTGGTTGGAGCCGAAGAACTCCTTAATGGCCGCCGACACCGGCTTGGCGTTGATCATTTCCTGCGGCATCAGGCCGTCGGTCTCGGCCATGGAGAGGCGTTCCTTGACGGCGCGCTCCACCCGCGCCAGGCCCTGGCGCAGGGCGTTCTCCGCCATCTCGCCCACGCAGCGCACCCGGCGGTTGCCGAGGTGGTCGATATCGTCCACGCTGTCCTTGCCGTTGCGGATATCGAGCAGCACGCGGATCACGTCAACGATGTCCTCGGCGCTCAGCACCGAGCTGCCGGTTGTTTCCTCGCGGCCTACGCGGCGGTTGAACTTCATCCGGCCCACGCGCGACAAGTCGTAGCGTTCCGGGCTGAAAAAGAGATTATTGAACAGGTTCTTCGCCGCCTCGGCGGTGGGCGGTTCGCCGGGGCGCATCATCTTGTAGATTTCCACAAGCGCCATATCGCGGCTGCGGGCATCATCAATGCGCAAGGTGGAGGAAATGTACGGACCATGCTCCAGCTCGTTGACATAGATGGTCTCGATCTTGCCGATGCCTTGGGCGATCAGCTTGCGCAGCACCTCGTGCGTGATCTCGTCGTTGGCGGCGGCCAGCACTTCGCCGGTTTCGGTGTCCACCACGTCGCAGGCGAGGGTTTCCCCGATCAGCGGATGGGCGACTTCGTCGTTCTCCGCCGCCGCATCGCCGTTTTGCGGATACTTCGGCAGGTCCGGCAGCTCCAGCCACTTCAGCCGGGAGTTCCCCAGCATGCGCACGTGGCGCTGGGTGATGCGCCGGTCTTTGGGAACGAGCAGTTCGCCGCCCGCGACGATGTCGAAGCGCGCGGTCAGGCCGCGAAGGCGCGCCGGCTCCAGCCGCATCTTGACCTTGCCCTTTTTGTCGATGCGGTACTCGTCGCGCTCGAAGAACAGGCTGAGGATATCCTCAGTGGCCATCTCCTTGCCGGCACTAGGCGACCTGCGCTTGCCGCTGTCCCCGAACAAGCTGGAGACATCCTCGTCTTCCAGCTCCATGGCGCGCAGCAGCACCGTGGCGGGAATCTTTTTCTTGCGGTCGATGCGGGTGAACAGGCAATCCTTGGCATCGAACTCGAAGTCCAGCCAAGAGCCCCGGTAGGGAATCACGCGGGCGTTGTGGAGCAGCTTTCCGGACGAATGGGTCTTGCCGCGGTCGTGGTCGAAGAACACGCCGGGCGAGCGGTGCAGTTGCGAGACGATCACCCGATCGGTGCCGTTAACGATGAAGCTGCAATGCCCGGTCATCAGCGGGATTTCGCCCAAATACACTTGCTGCTCGCGGATTTCCTTGACCGCCCGGGAGCTGCCGCGGTCGAAGATGACCAAGCGCACCATGAGATTGAAGGGGGCGGCGTAGGTGGCCCCGCGCAGGCGGCACTCCTCCTCGTCGAAGGGGGGCTCGCCCAAGCTGTAGCTCACGTATTGCAGCTCCACGTTGCCGGTGTAGCTCTCGATCGGAAAAATCTGCGAGAAAACCGCATGCAGGCCGTGGTCTTGGCGCTCTTTGGGCGGCGTGTCGGCCTGCAGGAACTGCGCGTAGCTGTCGCGCTGCATGGCCAGCAGGTAGGGCACTTCCAGCACGGTGGAGCTTTTCCCGAAGCTCTTGCGGATGCGTTTCTTTTCGGTGTAGCTATAACTCATACGGCATGATCCTCAAACTTGAATTGAAGGGCGCTTCGGGTTCGCCTGCTTGCGCGTTTCCCTCTCGCGGGAGACGCTTCGGGTTCGCCTGTATGCGCGCCTTCCTCTCGCGGGAGACGCATGAACCCATCCATGGGGCTTGGCGGCGGCTGTCCTGCCGCCGACACTCCCGCGAGAGGGCCGGCAGCCCTCCCTCCAAGCGCTCCGCCGGAGCACGTGGGGCGAAATGCCCAACTACTTGACTTCGACGGTGGCGCCTGCTTCTTCGAGCGTGGCCTTGAACTTCTCGGCGTCTTCCTTGGAAAGGTTCTCCGACACCGCGGCAGGCGCGCTCTCGACCAAGTCCTTCGCCTCCTTGAGGCCCAGGCTCGTGATCGAGCGCAGAGCCTTGATCACGCCCACCTTGGACGAGCCGAAGCTCTGCAGCATTACCGTGAACTCGGTTTGCTCCTCAGCGGCGGCCGTGTCCTCAGCAGGACCAGCCGCCGGGCCCGCAACCACGGCCGCCGCCGCGCTCACGCCCCACTCTTCCTCAAGTTCCTTAATCAGTTCCACCAGCTCGAGCACCGGCATTTTGCCCAGCGCTTCCCTGATTTCCGTTCTACCTGCAGTCATGGCTTGCTCCTTGAAGGATTGGATTCAATAAATTCGATGCGGATGCGGCCTTAGCCCGCGTCCGCCTGGTCGCGCCGGGCCGCCAGCAGGCGGGCCAGCTTCGCCGGCGGCTCGGCCAGCGTAGTGGCCAGCTTCTGCATCGGCGCGGCCAGGGCGCCCAGCAGTTTCGCGCGGGCGTCGGCCAGCGTGGGCAGTATGGCGATGCGGTTGGTTTGATCGCCCGGATACAGCACGCCGTCGAGCACAAAGCCGCGCGGCTCCAGCAATTCGTGCTGCTTTGCGAAGTCCTTGAAAAGCTTGGCGATAGCGCCGGGTTCGTTGGCCGAAAAAGCCAGCAGCGTGGGGCCGTTGAGCGTTTCCGCAAGGCTCTCGCAGGGAGTGTCCTTGACCGCGCGCCGCGACAGCGTGTTCTTGACCACCCGCAGGCTGATGCCGGCATCGCGCGCGCGGTTGCGCAAGTCGGTCATTTCGGCCACGTTCAGGCCCCGGTAGTCCGCCGAGGCGGCGGCCACCGCGCCCTCGGCGACGGCCCGCAGGTCGTCCACCAGGTCTTTCTTCTGCTGCAGGTTCAGAGGCATGTTCGCGGCTCCTGTTTATTGCAGCTTGATGCTGGACTGATCGACGCGAACACCCGGCCCCATGGTGGTGGAGAGGGTGATACGCTGCATGTAAATGCCCTTGGCGGCCGGCGGCTTGGCCTTGACCAGCTCGCCGAGCAGCGCCGTCAGGTTTTCGAGGATGGCCTCCTCGCTGAAGTCCTTTTTGCCGATGGAGCAATGAATGATCCCGGACTTGTCGGTGCGGTAACGCACCTGTCCCGCCTTGGCGTTGCGAACCGCCTCGCCCACGTTCGGGGTCACGGTGCCGGACTTGGGATTTGGCATCAGGCCGCGAGGACCCAGCACCTTGCCCAACGCGCCCACTACGCGCATGGCGTTGGGGGCGGCGATGTACACATCATGCTCAATCCTGCCTTGCTTGACTTCACCGGCCAGATCCTCCAAGCCCACGGCATCGGCGCCGGCTTCGGCCGCTGCCTCGGCCGCTTCGCCGTCGGCAAACACGGCCACCCGGATTTCCTTGCCCAAGCCATGAGGGAGCACGGTGGCGCCGCGCACGATCTGGTCCGCCTTGCGCGGGTCCACGTTGAGATTAACGGCCACATCCACCGACTCGCTGAAGGCCGTGGCGGGCGCTTCCCGGACCACGCGGATGGCCTCGTCCACAGGCAGCGGATCGCGGCGTCCGGAAGACTCCAGGAATGCCTTGCGGCGCTTGCTCAAACGGGCCATGCCTATCCCTCCGCGCCGGCTACGGTCAAACCCATGCTGCGCGCCGTTCCGGCAATGGTGCGCACGGCGGCATCCATGCTGGCAGCGGTCAGGTTCGGCTGCTTGGCGCGCACGATTTCCTCAAGCTGGGCGCGGGTCACCTCGCCGACCTTTTCCAGGTTCGGCACTCCGCTGCCCTTGTCCACGCCTGCGGCGCGGCGCAGCAACACGGCCGCCGGCGGAGTTTTTGTAATGAAACTGAAGCTGCGGTCGGAAAAAACGGTCACCACCACGGGCGTGACCATGCCGGGCTCCAAGCCGGAAGTTTGCGCGTTGAACGCCTTGCAGAACTCCATCAGGTTCAAGCCATGCTGGCCCAGCGCCGGCCCAACCGGCGGGCTGGGGCTGGCCTGCCCCGCCGGAACTTGCAGCTTGACCATCGCCATTACGTTTTTCGCCATATTTCCCGCCTCGCCCGAGCGCCTGGCATCAGGCCTTGCGCACCTGACCGAAACTGAGATCCACCGGCGTGGAGCGCCCAAGTATCTGCACCGCCACCCGCAGCCGGTTTTTCTCGTAGTTGACTTGTTCCACCACGCCGTTGAAATCGTTGAAGGGTCCGTCCACCACGCGCACCACTTCGCCAGGTTCGTACAGCACCTTGGGCCGCGGTTTCTCCGAACCTTCCTCGACCTGCTGAAGAATGCGGTCGGCCTCGTCGTCGCTGATCGGCTCGGGAGGCTCGAACTCTTTCGATTTGGAGCCGCCCACGAAGCCCAGCACCCGCGGCACGCTGTTGACCAAGTACCAGGAGCTCTCGTCGAGGTCCATTTCCACTAGCACATAACCGGGGAAGAAGCGGCGCGAGGAACGGCGCTTGACGCCCTCGCGCATCTCCACGACCTCCTCGGTGGGAACCATCACGCGACCGAACTTGTCCTGCATGCCGTCACGCTCAATGCGTTCCAGCAGCGCCTCCTTGACCTTCACTTCGTAATTGGAGTAAGACTGAACGATGTACCAGTGCATGGCGGCTATGCCGTGGTGAACCAGCGGGTGATGGCGACCAGACCCATGTCCAGCAGCCAGAAGAATACGCACAGAATCAGCACGATGACCAGCACGGTGGCCGTGGTTTGCAGGGTTTCCTGGCGATTGGGCCACACCACCTTGCGCAATTCCACGCGGGCGCTCTGCACGAATTGCCAAGCCTCTTGGCCGCGGACGGTGCGCAACAGCACCACTGCCGCCAGCGCCAAGCTCAGCAGCACGCCCCCAACGCGCACGAGGATGGATAGGTCCTCGAAGGCGTAAAAGGCATAGACGCCGGCCACGAGCAGCAGCGCCGCCAGCAACAGCCACGCCGTATCGAGCGAATTGCCGGTCTTGATGGGGTTGCTGTCTTTCATCGCCTGGTCATGCGCGGTATTTCAAGGGGATTGGCAGGCCAGGAGGGACTCGAACCCCCAACCTGCGGTTTTGGAGACCGCTGCTCTGCCAAATTGAGCTACTGGCCTGCTGCTTCGTTAATCATTCCACGACTTTGGCGACGACGCCGGCGCCGACGGTTCGGCCGCCCTCGCGGATGGCGAAGCGCAGGCCGTCCTCCATCGCGATCGGCGCGATCAG
>JAPYNE010000040.1 GCA_028285945.1 Candidatus Foliamicus numerosus
CCCCCCCCCCACGCAATCGAGAATTTCGCATGCGGTGGAACGCAATCCCAGCAAGATCAGCGGAGAGGGAATGGGAGTTGCCGGAGAACGGGGATCTCATCCGAAAAGCCGAGAAGGGTAGCCGGCGAGGAGGAAAATGAGTTCGCGCAGCCAGCGGGTAGCGGGCAGGATGAGAGCCTGGAAAATACTCCAGTTGCGACCGAGCTGCGAACCAAGCCAGGGCAGCCCGAAGAAAAGGGCCAGCAGCACGGCGAAGCCATGCCGCTCCAAGCGGGCCAGCGGCCGGGCGAGCGAATCCGGGAGCAGGCCCACGGCCACGCGGCCGCCGTCCAGCGGCGGCAGCGGGAGCATGTTGAACACGGCCAGCAGCAAATTGAAATACACCGCCATGCTCAGCACTTGCGCGAACCACGACTCCAGGCCGGAAAGGGGCGGGTTGATCGCGTGCAGCAGAAGCGCGGCCACCCAAGCCTGAAGGAGGTTGCACGCCGGTCCGGCCGCGGCCACTTTGACCATGTCGATGCGCGGGTTGCGCAGGCGGTGGAAGGCCACCGGCACCGGCTTCGCGTAACCGAACATGAAGCCGCCGCCTGACAGCAGCAAAAGAAGAAGGGGCATCGCCACCGTGCCGATGGGGTCGATGTGGCGCAGCGGGTTGATGGAAATGCGCCCCAGCCGCCGGGCGGTGTCGTCGCCCAGTTTGAGCGCGGCGTAGCCATGCGCCGCCTCGTGCAGCGTAATGGCGAGCAGCAGTGGAACGATCCAGACGGACAGTCCGTAGGCTATTTCCGGTAAGGACCCCATTCGATCAGCGCGGTTGGCGGTTGGCCGCGGGCGCCTATTCCTCCTTGAGCAGGTCGTCCATGGTCTTGAACCATTGGTCGCTCTTGTACGCGGGCAGCTCGTACGCCCACTCGCCTAGTTTGGCATTGATGTCCGCAGCGCGCTCCTGCGGGCTGGGCGCTGGCGGTTCGGATGCCGTCTCATTGCCGGATCCGCCCGCCTCGGCGGCGGCTGCGGCGGCTGCATCAGTTGCATCGCCCGCCTCGGTCGTTTCGCCTGCCTGGTCCGCATCGCCGCCTTCCTTGTTCGCGGGCGTTTCCGGCGGGCCCGCCGCCTCGGGCATCAGGGGCACGGCCGAGAACAACGCCCAGTAGCGGGGGGCATCCGCCGTTGGCTCGGCGGCGCCGGTCTCGGCGACAGGAGCTTCCTCGCGAATATCCAGCCGCACTTCGAGGCCGTCGAAGGTTTCATAGCGGGCCTTGGCAGCGGCGGGCAAGGCGCGCGCCTCGGCGGCGGGACGCACATCGTTGGCCTCGACGTTCGCCAGCGCCCCGGCAATGCTGTTGGCCACGCTGCCGTAGCTCAGTTCACGCCCTTCGGGTATGTCCGCCGGCGTGAAGTTGATGTCGCCTGCATCCTCCTTGGCGATTTCGAGCGTATCGCCGCCGCCTCGGTCCAGCACCACCCGCCTTATATCGCCGGACGGGAGATCAATGACCTCGCGGTCCAGCCAGTCGCGGGCAAGGTCCGACAGATCGAAATCGGCGCTCACCATCCAGCTTTGCGCTTCGCCAACGGTTCGGATATACGCCATTCCGGCGCCGGCCCGCTGGCCCACGATGAATCCCTCGGGCGGATGCCGGCCGCCGTAGTCCAGTTCCAGCAGGTAGCCGGTCGCGTCGGCCCCGGAAGGATCGTCCACGCCCAGCCGGGAATAGAACTCGGGCAGCGCCGTTTTCCTCTCCACCCGGCGCGCCTGCGACAGCGCATCCAGAACGCTGCGAAGGCGCTCGAAGTTGGCCGGGTGCCCGCCCTTCTCGGCCACCGCCCAGCCGCGCTCGCCGCGCACCACGGTGGCCAGCGCCTCGTTGCCGGCATGCACCACCTTGAGCGACTCCAGGTTGCCGATGCGCCCGGCCAGACCCGGCGCATGGAGCCCGCCCGCGTTCCGCCCGCCGCCGAAATCGACGCGGCTCAAGACTAGGACTGCCGCCAGAACAACGCCTAGGCCCGCCATGAAAATGAAAACGCGGCGGTTCACGAACCGCTCCTTCGGCCCCGCCGCCGCACCAAAGCCACAGCGAGGCCGCCCAGGCCGATCAGCAGGGGAATCAGGCCGATATTCACAACTTTGAGCACCGCGCCCAAGCGTTGGATGCTGGCATCCAGATTGCGGCGCACCTCGCGCAGCTCCTTGCGGATCCGCAAACGCTCCCCGGTGAACTTCTTAAGTTCCGCCTCCTGCTCCGGCGTCAGGCTAAGCGCATACACATCGTCGCGCGCCTCCTGCAATTCCGCCAAACGGCTTTCGGTGTTCGCCAACTCCTGCTGAAGCTGGTCCTCGGTGCGGCGGAACTGCGCCTCGGCTTCCACGCGCAGTTCGTCCACCCGCGTGAACGGCCTTGAGAACGCGGCCCGTCCGCGCAGGCTCATAAGATCGGTGCTGCCGGCCAACTGGTCGAGCGCGTTGGCCACGAAGTCGCCGTTGCTGGCGAAGGCCGAAACAAGCCGCTGGCCGAACAGGTTTTGCGCCTGCGCCCACATCCGGTCGGACAAAAGGTCGGTGTCCGCCACCACGATCACTTGCACTTCGCCTTCGGCCAGGTGTTCGGGAAGCGGGGCTTCGTCGTCGCCGGACTCGCCCGGCGCTTTGGCGCCCGCCAGCGGGCCGGCGGATTCCCCGCCGACGTTTCCTTCATCCGAAGCGGGCTCCGCCGGGCGTCCGTCCGGGAATGCGCTGCCCACCGTGCCGCCGAGCCGAGCCGCCAGAACAAGCGGCTCGCCGCCCGGGTTGAAGCCGGACCACAGGCTGCCGATATCGGGCGTGAACGCCAGCATGTTGGGGTCCAGGAATCCCGCATCGGCGCTGCTGCTCACCAGCGGTGAAAAATCCAGCGCGGCATCCTCCAGCGGCCTGAGGTAGCCGGAAAACGCGAAGTTGAGCACGTCGAGCTGGGCGGTCACCACTTCGTCCGAGCCGGTCGGCTGAAGGTCCACGCCGATGTAGGCCGGATGCCGGACGAGGGTGCCGTCGGCCTCGCTGACGCGCAACGCATAGCGGGCGTCGCCCACCACCGTCCCGGTGGACATCTCCAAGCCCCAATGGGACAGCAGCGTCTCCAGGTTCGAGGATCGGTCGGCGGGCATCCCCGCCATCATGCCGCCCGGCGGGCTGGCGGGATCGGCCTCCGCCAGAGGATCGACGAAAATCAGCGCCCGGCCGCCGCGGAACAGAAACTGCTCCAGGCCGTAGAGTTGCCCGGGCGTGGCGCCCTTGGGATGCACCAGCATCAGCACGTCCACGTCTTCATCAAGCAGATCGTCGGTCCCGTCGAGGTTGCGCAGATCGAAAAGCTCGCTGATCTGCGAGGTGATGATCCAGGGTTCCGTCATGCGGGTGGCGGCCGGATCGAAGCCGCCCGTGAGCGGCAGGTCGCTAATCAGGCCCACGGCAGGCTCGCCGCTGCGCGAGAGCGTGTACACGAGCTTGGCCAGGTCGTATTCGAGGAACTGCTCGCGCTGGGGGTCCATGAACGGGATGAACTCCTCGTCGCCGACCGCGTTGGATCCCGCCACGCCGAAATACAGCGGCTCGTCGCTGATCTGCAGGCGCACGCCCTGAAGCCCGAAGGCGGCGGCGCGATCCTCCTCCTCCGAGAACGGCGCCGGATCGATGACGCTCACCTCGAGCCGCCCGCCGGCGCCGGCCTCGAATTCCACCAGCATGTCCTCCACGCGCTCGGCCCAAGATCTTAGGCCCGGGCTGTCGGCCAAGCCGGCCCGCGACACGAAGAAATAGAGCCGGATGGGCTCGGGAATCGAGTCCAGCACCCGCCGGGTGCCGTCGGACAGCGTGTAGAGGCCCGCCTCGGTAAGATCAAGCCGGACACCGCGGAGCGTCAGGTTGACCAGGCCCACCGCAGCCAGGAACAGCAGTGCCAAGGCGGCCAGGCCAAGCCGCCCGTAGCGAAGGGTTCCGCCTTGCGCCACGCTAGTTCCCCCGTCCCAGGTCGAGGACGATGGCGTTGGCGTAGAGGAAAGCGGCGATGACGAGCAGGAAGTACAGCACGTCGCGCGCATCCAGCACGCCCTTGCTGATGGCGTTGAAGTGGGTGAGAAAGCCCAACGAGCCAATCACGTCCACCAGCACTTGCGGCGCCCAGCCCGCGAAGGCGTCGAGCACCAGCGGAAACCCGGCCAGCAGGAAGGCGAAACACACCACCACCGTGGTGACGAAGGCCACCACTTGGCTGCGGCAGGCGGCGGAAATGCAAGCCCCGATAGCCAAGTAGGCGCCGGCCATGAGCAGGCTTCCGAAATACGCGGCGAGAATCACGCCGTTGTCCGGTTCGCCCAGGTAGTTCACGGTGATCCAAGTGGGAAAGGTCAGCGCCAGGGCGGCGGCGATGAAGCACCAGGCGGCGAGGAATTTGCCCAGCACCGCCTGCCAAGCGGCAACGGGCAGGCACATCAGCAACTCCACGCTTCCCGACTGGCGCTCCTCCGCCCACAGGCGCATGGAAACGGCCGGCGCCAGAACCAGGTGCAGCCAGGGGTGGAAGCCGAAAAACGGCGTGAGATCCGCCTGTTCGCGCTCGAAGAAGTTGCCGAGATAGAAGGTGAACACGCCGCTCAGCGCCACGAATATCACGATAAACACGTACGCCACCGGCGTTGCGAAATAGGCGCGCAACTCGCGGCGGGCGATGGTCCGCACGGGCCGCATCATGGCTGCTTGCCCTCGGCGTTGCGCCTCTGCCCCGTGGTGATGCGGCGGAACACCTCATCCAGCCGTCCGGCCTCGGAGCGCGCCGCCAGCGCCGCCGGCGAATCGTCGGCCACGATGCGCCCGGCGGCGATGATGATGGCGCGGCTGCACACCGCTTCCACCTCCTCCAGAATATGAGTGGAAATGACCACGATCTTGTCGCTGGACATGCCGCGAATCAGTTCCCGAACTTCGTGCTTCTGGTTCGGGTCCAGGCCGTCGGTGGGCTCGTCGAGCAGCAGCACCGGCGGGTCATGCAGGATCGCCTGGGCCAAGCCCACGCGGCGGCGGAAACCCTTCGACAGAGTTTCGATGCGCTGGTCGAAAACGGGGTGCAGTTGCAGCAACCCGGCCACCTCCTCGATGCGGCCGGCGCGCCGCGCGCCCTTGAGCTCCCGGATATCGGCTATGAAGTCGAGAAAGGCCCGCGGCGTCATCTCCCCCCACAGCGGGGCGCCTTCCGGCAGATAGCCGAGCGTCCTACGCGCTTCCAGGGAATGCGTGGCGAGGTTGAAGCCATGCACCTCGACGCTGCCGGAAGTGGGGGCGAGGTAGCCGGCGCACATGCGCATGGTGGTGGTTTTACCCGCGCCGTTGGGGCCGAGCAGCCCCACGACTTCCCCGGGCTCTATGCCGAAGGAAATGCCGTCCACCGCTTGGATGACGCCGTAGCGCTTGCTCAGTAAGTCGGCCCGAATCATGGGGACGCTATTTTAATGAACAGACACCGAAAATCGAGCAGCGCTTCGATCCGCCCTCTGCTTGCTCCCTTCCTCCGGGAGACGCATGACTACTTGAAGCTTGGCCTGAAAGGTCAAGAATACATCCATGTAGCTTGCTCCGGTGTGCGCGCCAAGCGATTGGCGCGCACTGCCTCCGATACTCCCGGAGGAAGGGAGCAAGCAAAGGGCT
>JAPYNE010000041.1 GCA_028285945.1 Candidatus Foliamicus numerosus
ATCCATAGGAACTTCAAGGTGGCGCGGCCGAACGCCTTGTGGGTTGCGGATCCGGCCTATGTGGCGACCTGGCGCGGTTTTGCCTATGTGGCGTTCGTGGTCGATGCCTTCGCCCGCCGCATCGTTGGCTGGCGCGTGTCGAACTCGCTTTCCGCGGCCATTGCGCCGGATGCGCTGGAGCAGGCGCTGCACGATCGGCAGGTCCGTCCAAGCAGCAAGTTGATCCACCACAGCGACCGGGGCGCGCAGTGCTTGTCAATCCGCTACACGGAGCGTTTAGGCGAAGTCGGCGTCATCCCTTCGGTAGGCCGCGTTGGCAACTCCTATGACAATGCGCTGGCCGAGACCGTCATCGGGCTGTTCAAAACAGAGGTGATCCGTCAGCAGGATCCTTGGAAGAGCCTGGATGAAGTCGAATATGTGCAACCTTGGCCTGGGTGGACTGGTTCAACAACAAGCGACTCCTCGAACCCATCGGCAACCGACCGCCGACGGAAAAAGAGGACGAGTATTATCGGCAACTGGAAGGGTCAGCCATGGCGGCTTGACTCAAACTAAATGGCCTCCGGTAAACACGGGGCGATTCACTATGGAATTGAAGCCCATGCGTAACAAGGATGAGGAATACTTGCAGATCGTGTTGGATGCGATCAGGGTTTGTGCTCGTTACAAGCCGAAATTTGGACAGGGATCGAAAGGCGGTGGACTGACGCTTGAGCAGTTCCAAGAGCTTTATCAGGAAGATACGTTCTACAGTTGGTTTGGACTGGACAACCCTATGATGTACGCAGCCCACAAAGCGGCGGGCGGTATGACAAGCGTATATAGACAAATTGGGATTGGATGCGAGAGATTGTTTCGCAGGATGATCAAAGATTCCTTGGAACTGTCTGATAAAGACGTTACATGGTCATATCAGATAACGCTGCCAAGTGGTCGCAAGAGAACGCTCTATCTAGACGCGAGGGTTCCTCTCGACGGGATAAGTGACACAAGTAAACGGAACCGTTTCTACGATTGGATGAGGAAATCTGCTAGGACGCTGGATGTGGATGATAGGGTCTTTGAAAGCTTGTCAGGAGTGGTTTTTGAGATGCGACAAGGCTACAAGAGCAAAGATTCCAAGCGGCAAAATGCCGATATCGCAAATGCTGCAACGGCATATACAAAAGGATATTTACCGTGTGCAGTGATTTTGTCAGGACAGATTGATGGCGATGTCCTCTTGCGCTATCGCTCCGAAAAGTGGTCAGTTTTAACTGGCATGGCAGGCCCGACAAACCCCCTGATCTCCACCTATGATTTTTTGCGGGAAGTTATCGGCTACGACCTTGCCAGCTTTTTCGATCGGAACAGTTACCTGCTTCGCAGAGAGATTGACAAGATCCTGAAATCCTTGCTGGTGCCGGAGTCAATATGAAAGTTGATGTCGCGCAAAAACTACGGCAAAGAGCAGACTACACTCAAAAGTTCAATGCAAATACGGGGCGACACGGTTGGCTCCGGCTAACACCAGCGTACTCGGTGAAGATAGTAGAAGAACTAATGGGCCGGTACGAAAAGCCTCAGCGTGTCCTGGACCCATTTTGTGGGACGGCAACAACGGCCTTAAGTGCCGCGTATCGCGGGCATGAAGGTGTGACAACAGATATCAATCCGTTTCTGGTATGGCTTGGTAAAGCAAAGACTGCACAGTACTCTGATGCAACGATTGCTTCTACGCATCGCATCTGCGCTCGCATTATAGATATCACTAGACGGGATGTCATCAAGCCAGTGGAAACACCACCTATTTATAATATCAATCGCTGGTGGTGTAGGGAGTCACTACATTTTCTTCGTAGGCTGAGAGCCGGTATTGAATCGGAAAGTGAGGATCAATCTCCGGAAAGAGACCTTCTACTAGTGGGATTTTGCAGGGCGCTAATTGGCGCATCCAATGCTGCGTTCAATCACCAGTCTATGTCTTTCAAACAGGATGCACAGTTACGCATCCCTCTTAATGCCGATTTGGAGAATATGTTTATCAACGACATGCGGTTCGTGCTAGATGGCGCGGAAGATAACCCGCATAAGACTGGGAACGTGCTTTTGGGAGACGCCAAGATGCTGCCGGAGGTCGTAGATGGTTCTTTCGACCTCATAATTACATCTCCACCGTACGCTAACAGAATGTCGTATATTCGCGAACTCCGCCCTTACATGTATTGGCTTGGATTTCTGGGCAACGGACACGATGCTGGCGAATTGGATTGGTCAGCAATCGGTGGTACATGGGGAGTGGCAACCAGCAGGCTTAACGATTGGAAGCAACCGAAAAACGTTTTCATGCACCCACTGCTTAATGCTTCCCTGAGCAAAATAGCACATAGAGAAAATAAGAACGGAAGGGTTCTTGCGAATTATGTAGCCAAGTATTTCAGCGACATTTGGGAACATCTTAATTCTCTCTTGCCAATTCTAGGAAGAGGTAGTGAGTTGCATTACATCGTAGGGAATTCAACCTTCTACGGTGTTCTGTTGTCGGTGGAAAAGATTTATGAGGCAATGCTTAGCAGCCTAGGGTTTGAAAATATTCAGTGCTGTGCGATCCGAAAGCGAAACTCCAAGAAAGAGCTATTCGAATTTGATGTTTCTGCTCGTTGGCCAAATTAAACCAACCAGCCCACATGCTAAAATCTTATACTTTCGCAGGGGCCCTGCGTAGCGTTCTTCGAGTTAGCTTGAAATGATCCGTAACCTTCTTTTCCCAGCGGTTCGGATCGCTCGCTGCCGACACTCAGAATCTCACGCTAGGAGCATTTCATGCTGATGGGTCCGCCTGCCTGCGATTTCGGCGCCCCGGCGCCGCGTTTCAATCTGCCGGATCCGTCCGGCCGGGAATTCAGCCTTGAGGACTGCGCCGGCGAGAACGGCACGCTGGTCATGTTCATCTGCAACCATTGCCCGTACGTGCAGGCCATTCTCGGCAAGCTGGCACGCGATACCTCGGAGCTGCGCGGGCATGGCGTTGGCAGCGTGGCGATCATGCCCAACGACGTGGTTCGCTACCCGGCGGACTCGCCAGCGAGAATGGCCGCTCTTGCCGAACAGGCCGGCTTCGATTTCCCTTACCTGCATGACGAATCGCAGGAGGTGGCGCAGAGCTACGGCGCGGTCTGCACGCCGGATTTCTTCGGTTACAACGCCGATTTCCAATTGCAGTACCGAGGGCGGCTGGATGCCAGCACGTCCCGCGCCGCGCCCCCGGATGCCCCGCGTGAACTATTCGAGGCCATGGTTCAGGTTGCCCGCACAGGGCGCGGCCCGCGCGAGCAGAACTCCAGCCAGGGCTGCTCCATAAAGTGGCAGGGTTAGCGGCGGAGCGCTGATGGCGGCCGAAGCGACGCCGGCCGCCCGTCGGGAGCGCGCCAACGCTTTGCGCGCGCTGGCCATGGATGCTGTGCAGCGGGCCAACTCCGGCCATCCCGGCATGCCCATGGGCATGGCGGACATCGCGGAGTTGCTCTATTCGGATTACCTGAAGGTGGCGCCGAGGCAGCCGCACTGGGCGGATCGCGACCGGCTGGTGCTCTCCAACGGGCATGGCTCCATGCTGCTGTACGGGGCTGCGCACCTAGCGGGCTACGCTCTGGATCTCGACCAGCTCAAGGCCTTCCGGCAGCTGGGCTCGCGCACGGCAGGCCACCCGGAGCTCAACATCGAAATCGGCATCGAGACCACGACGGGGCCGCTGGGCCAGGGGCTGGCCAACGCGGTGGGCATGGCGCTTGCCGAACGGCTGCTGGCGGCTGAGTTCAATCGTCCGCAGCACGAAATCGTCAACCATAGGACCTGGGTTCTGCTGGGCGACGGCTGCCTGATGGAAGGCATCTCGCACGAAGCCTGCTCGCTGGCGGGCGTGCTGGGCCTGGGGAAGCTCATCTGCATATACGACGACAACGGCATTTCGATCGACGGGGAAATCAGCAGATGGTTTCGCGACGATACGCCCGGCCGATTTGAGGCCTACGGCTGGCACGTGGCGCGTGATGTCGATGGCCATGATCCCGAGGCGCTGCGCGAGGCTCTGGGTCAAGCCTGCGCGGAAGCGGGCCGTCCCAGCCTGGTGTGCGCGAAAACCGTGATCGGTTTCGGGGCGCCCAACAAGCAGGGCACGGCGGATACGCATGGCGCGCCGCTGGGCGATGCCGAGATTGAGGCCGCGCGCAAGGAGCTGAACTGGCCGCATGCGCCGTTCGAGGTGCCGGAGCCTATTCGCCGCGGCTGGGACATCCGCGAACGCGGCAGGATCGAGGCCAATCGCTGGAATGAACGGTTTGCCGCCTATCGGCAGGCGTTTCCGGAACCCGCTGCGGAATTCGAGCGGCGCATGGAAGGCCGTTTGCCGGACGATTGGGAGCAGCGCTCGGCCGGGGCCATAGAGGCGATTGCCGCGCGGAACAAGGCCGAGGCCACCCGCAAGTCGTCGCTGGGCGCGCTGGAGGCGTTCGCGCCGATGCTGCCGGAGCTTGCAGGCGGTTCGGCCGATCTGACCGGCTCCAATTGCACCCGGCATTCGGGGTCCGTGGACATCACTCCGCAAGGCGGCGGCAACTACATGTATTTCGGCGTGCGCGAGTTTGCCATGGGCGCCATGCTCAACGGGATGGCGCTGCATGGCGGCTTCATTCCCTACGGCGGCACTTTTCTTACCTTTTCCGACTACCAGCGCAATGCTTTGCGCATGGCGGCGCTGATGCGCCAGCGCTGCGTGTTCGTCTTTACCCACGACTCCATCGGGCTGGGCGAAGACGGCCCCACCCACCAGCCCATAGAGCACCTCGAGTCCTTGCGCATTATTCCCAATATGCGCGTGTGGAGGCCTTGCGATGCCGCGGAGACGGCGGTGGCTTGGCGCGAGGCGATCGAGCGGCGGGACGGCCCCACCAGCCTGGTGCTTACGCGCCAGGGCTTGCCTGCCCAGGCGCGCAGCGCGGAGCAGCTGGCTCAAGTGGAGCGCGGCGGCTACGTGCTCAAACGCGAGGCCGCCGCCGCGCCCGATGTGCTGCTGATTGCGACCGGTTCGGAAGTGCAGCTGGCCATAGGCGCGGCGGCTTTGCTGGAGGGCGAGGGCATTGCCGCCCGCGTGGTGTCGATGCCCTGCGCGCATGCGTTCATGCAGCAGGAGGCCGGCTACCGCGAGTCGGTGCTGCCGGAAAAAGTGCGCGCCCGGGTGGTGGCGGAAGCCGGGGTGCCGGACGGCTGGGCGGGCATCGCCGGCCGTAGCGGGCGCGTGCTCGGGATCGCCCGCTACGGCGAATCGGCTCCGGGCGACCGGTTGTTCGAACACTTTGGATTTACGGCGGAGGCGGTGGCGGCGCTGGCCCGCGAATCCATCGCCGAAGCGCGAGCACGAAACACTAAAACGACCTAGAGGAAAAGCAAGTGACCGCAAAAATCGCAATCAACGGCTACGGCCGAATCGGGCGCTGCGTGCTGCGCGCGCTGTACGAGGGGCCGCATCGCGGCGCCCTGCGGATCGTCGCGATCAATGACTTGGGAGACACGAACACCAACGCGCACCTTACGCGCTACGACACCGCGCACGGGCGTTTCAGCCCGGATGTCGAGGCGGAAGGCGACGCTCTGGTGGTGGACGGCGACCGCATCCGCGTGCTGGCCGAGCGCAGCCCCGGGCAATTGCCTTGGGCGGAGCTGGGCGTGGATGCCGTGCTGGAATGCACCGGGCTGTTCAGCACCCGCGAAAAGGCCGGCGCCCATCTTGAGGCTGGCGCCCAGCGGGTGGTGATTTCCGCGCCCGCCGGCAAGGATGTGGACGCCACCGTGGTGTACGGCGTCAACCACGATGTGCTGCGCTCCCGCCACACGCTGGTGTCCAATGCTTCCTGCACCACCAACTGCCTGGCGCCGCTCGCCAAGGTGCTGCACGCGGCCGTGGGCATCGAGCACGGAATCATGAATACGGTTCACAGCTACACCAACGACCAGGTGCTGACCGATGTCTATCACAAGGACCTGCGCCGCGCGCGTTCCGCCACCCAGTCGATGATTCCCACCAAAACCGGCGCGGCCGCCGCCGTGGGCTTGGTGCTGCCGGAGCTGGATGGCCGTTTGGACGGCTTCTCGGTGCGGGTTCCCACGATTAACGTTTCCTTGGTCGATCTCACTTTCCGGGCCTCGCGCGCCACCACCGCGGAGGAGATCCACGCGGCTATGCGGGCTGCGGCCAATGGCGAGTTGCAGGGCGTGCTGGCCGTCAATGACGAACCGCTGGTGTCGATCGACTTCAACCATTGCTCCTACTCCTCGGTTTACGACAGCGGCATGACCAAGGTGCTGGGCGGCGACCTGGTGAAGGTCTGCTCCTGGTACGACAACGAATGGGGTTTCGCCAACCGCATGCTCGACACCACCTTGGCCCTGCTCAACGCGCCCTGATGCCTCTTCGGCCCCTGGCCTCCGCCGAAGTGGCCGGTCGGCGGGTCATGATCCGCTCGGATCTGAATGTGCCGCTGGAAAACGGCCGGGTAGCGAACGGGCAGCGCATCCAAGCGGCGCTCCCGGCCATCCGCCATTGCCTGGATCAGGGGGCTGCGGTGATCCTGCTTTCGCACTTGGGGCGCCCTCGGCCGGGATCGTTCGACGCGCGTTTTTCGCTGGCGCCGGTGGCTGCGGAAATCAGTCGCGCCCTGCGGATGCCCGTGCCGCTCAGCCGGAATTGGCTTGACGGGCTGGACGTGGCGCCCGGAGAAGTGGCGCTGTGCGAGAACGTTCGCTTCAATCCGGGTGAAAAGGAGGACTCCGCCGAGCTCGGCCGGCGCATGGCGGCCTTGTGCGATGTTTATGTGATGGATGCTTTCGCCAGCGCGCACCGCGCCCACGCCAGCGTTCATGCGGTTGCGCTGGCCGCGCCCGAGGCCTGCGCCGGCCCCCTGCTGCTGTCCGAACTGGCGGCGCTTGAGGCCGCGTTTGCCAATCCGGCCCGCCCGCTCGTGGCCATTGTCGGCGGCGCCAAGGTTTCCGGAAAGCTCGGCCTGCTCGCTTCCTTGGCCGCGAAGGCCGATGTGCTGATCCCGGGCGGCGGGATCGCCAACACCCTGCTGGGCGCCGCCGGGACGCCGATCGGAATCTCGCTGGCCGAACCTGATCGGTACGCTCAGGCGCTAGCCCTGCTCAAAGGCAGGGCGGAGTTGATGCTTCCCGTCGATGCCGTTTTGGCGCCTTCCCCCGATCAGGCTGAAGCGGCCCGTATTGCCGGAATCGACCAGGTGGGCGGCCAGGAGATGATTCTGGACATCGGCCCTGGCACGGCGGAACGATATGCCGCTGCGATCGCTTGTGCCGGCACGGTGATCTGGAACGGCCCTTTAGGCTTGTTCGAGATCGAGGCGTTCGCTAACGGCACCCGCAGGGTGGGCGCAGCGGTCGCGGCCAGCGCCGCCTATTGCCTGGCCGGGGGCGGAGACACCTTGCGGGCTTTGGATGACTTCGGCCTGGCCTCGGAGCTGGATCATCTATGCACGGGAGGAGGCGCCATGCTGGCCTGGCTGGAGGGCGGCAAGCTGCCGGCCATAGCCGCCCTTGAGAGGCGCGCCGAAGGCGAATCCTGAAATATCCGCCGTGTATGATGCTGCGCATATGCGGCGCACCAAAATAATTGCCACTTTAGGTCCTGCCACGGACCGCCCGGAAGTGTTGCGCGGCGTGATTGAAAGCGGCGCCGATGTGCTGCGACTCAATTTCTCGCATGGCGGCTGGGATGAGCGATACCGCCGCATAGAGCAGGCGCGCAGCATGGCTGTCGGCTTAGGCCGCTGCGTGGCGCTGCTGGGCGATTTGCAGGGCCCGAAAATCCGCATCGCGGGCTTTCGCGGCGGTCCTGTGCGGCTTGAGGATGGCGCGGAGTTCTTTATTGATCCCGGCCTCGATGGCGATGCGGGCGATCAACATGGCGTTGGGGTGAACATCGCCACGCTGGGGGACGATCTCAAGCCAGACGATACCCTGCTTTTGGACGATGGCAATGTGGAACTCAGCGTAGCGAGCATCCAAGCCGGCCGGGTGCATTGCCGGGTGGTGCATGGCGGCGTGGTGTCGGATCACAAGGGCGTCAATAAGCGCGGCGGCGGCCTGTTGTCGGTGCCTGCGCTTACGGAAGAGGATTGCGCGGACCTCAAGCTGGCGGCGAAGGCAGGCCTGGACTGGATCGCCGTGTCCTTCGTGCGCGATGGGGCGGATATTGAAGCCGCGCGCGAATTGATCGGGAGCGTTGAAGGCCGGGCGCACATCATTGCCAAGATCGAACGTTCCGAAGCGCTCGACAATCTCGATGAGATTCTCGATGCTGCGGATGCCGTCATGGTGGCGCGCGGAGACTTGGGCATAGAGACCGGTTACGAGGGGCTGATTGGACTTCAGAAGTCCATTATCCGCCGCGCGCGCGACCGCCACCGGGTGGTGATCACGGCCACGCAAATGATGGAATCGATGATCGACCGCCCGGTGCCCACGCGCGCCGAGGTGTCCGACGTGTCCAACGCGGTGATGGACGGCAGCGACGCAGTGATGCTGTCGGCGGAAAGCGCCGTGGGCGAGTATGCCGCCGAAGCGGTCGCGGCCATGGCGTCCATTTGCGAGGGCGCGGAGGCTTGGCTGCCGGCGCGCAGCGAGGCCAGCCCGGTCACTGAGGGCGCCTTCGAGCGCGTGGACGAGGGGATTGCCAAGGCGGCCATGTACGCCGCCAACCACATGGACGTGCGGGCGATCGCCGCGCTCACGGAGTCCGGCGCCACTGCTTTGTGGATGTCCAGGATCCGCGCCGATATTCCCATATTCGCGCTCACGCGGCATGCCGCCACCCAGCGCCGGGTCACGCTTTACCGGGGCGTAGTGCCGGTCGCCTTCGATGTGACGCACACCGAGTCCGACAAGCTGTTTCGGGAAATTTTCGGGTGTCTCCGGGACGCAGGCGGCTTGGAGCGCGGAGACCTGGTGATCATTACCAAGGGCGCCATTACGGGCGTGTCCGGCCACACTGATTCACTGACCGTTTTGCCGCTGGAATGCTGAGAGGGCACGGTGCGATGCCAGCTTCGGTAGAATGCCGCTTGCCATGAACGAGACGGGCGACCGAAGATGCCTGAGCATGCACACGACTCTTCCCGGCGAGAGGCGCTGCGCGCCTTGCTGGCGGAGGACACCAAGCCGCGCCTGCGCCGTCTCGTACATTCGCTGAATCCCCGCGAAGCCGCGCTCCTGCTTGAATCTCTGCCGCCGCCGCGGCGCGCCTTGGCTTGGGAACTCGTTGACGAAGAGGATGAAGGCGAGATCCTCGTTGAGCTCAACGACGAGGTTCGCGCCCAGATTATGGCGGGCATGGAGTCCGCAGCCCTTGTGGATGCGGCCGAGGGGCTGGCCTTGGACGATCTTGCCGACCTTGTCGGCGACCTCCCGGATGACATCACCGAGCGAATCATTCGTTCGCTCGACCGGGAAGACCGGCAGCTTCTCCGTTCCGTGCTTACCTTTCCGCCCGACTCGGCCGGCGGGATCATGGCGCCGGAAACGGTTTCGGCGCAACCCGAAATGACGCTCGAGGCGGTGCTGGCCAGCATGCGCGCGCATCCTGAGTTGCCCGAAGACCTCTACTGCGTTTATGTGGTTGACGGCGCCCAGCGCTACCGCGGCGTTTTGCAGGTTCGCGACCTGCTGGGCGGTTCACCCGATGCGAGAGCGAGCGATTTGATGGATACCGAGCCGCGCCCCATTCATTGCGATACATCCGCATCGGATGTGATTCTTCAGTTTCAGAATATCGACAGTTCGGTGGCGGCGGTGGTGGATGACGGCGGTCGGCTGATCGGGCAGATCACGGCCGACGACGTGATGGATGCGTTGCGCGAACAGAATGACCGCGAGATTCTGGGTTCGGTCGGCCTGGATGAAGATGACGACATGTTCGCGCCGGTAGCGGTCAGCACCGGCCGCCGCGCGCTCTGGCTGGGGCTGAACCTGGTGACCGCGCTGGTCGCGGCCGGGGTGGTGGCCTGGTTCAAGCCGGCGGTGGAAAAGGTGGCTCTGCTCGCCGTGCTGCTGCCGGTGGTGGCCAGCATGGGCGGAATTGCCGGCAGCCAGACGCTCACGCTGATGGTGCGAGGCCTGTCGCAGGGGCGGGTTCAGAATTCCAATGCGCGCTGGCTGCTGCGTAAGGAGTTGGCGGTGGGGCTTCTTAACGGCATGGGCTGGGCGCTGGTTGTGGCGCTGGTCGCTTTCGCCGTATTCAGCAACTTGGAGGTGGCTCTCATCGCTGGCGCGGCCATTGCGATCAACTTGCTGGCGGCCGCTGCTTCCGGGGTATTGGTGCCGCTGATCCTGCGGCGCATCAACATCGATCCGGCGCTGGCGGGCGGCGTGGTGCTGACCACCATTACCGATGTGATCGGCTTCGCGGCCTTTCTCGGCTTGGCAAGCATGCTCCTGCTCTAATCCTCTGCCCTTTGCTTACCTCTGTTTCGAGGGAGACGCGTGAACCCACTCTTGGGGATTGGGTGGCCTGTCTTTTTTCCTCGCCCTGTGCTTGCCCCTGCCTCGCGGGAGACGCATGAACCCATCCATGGGGCTCGGCTGGGGCATCCTGCCCCAGACGCTCCCGCGAGGCAGGGGCAAGCACAGGGCTTTAGCGGGTGCCTAGGGGGAGACGCATGAACCCGGCCATGGGGCTCGACGGGGCATCCCTGCCGCCGATGCTCCCGCGAGGCAAGGGCAAGCACAGAGCTTGAGCGGGTGCCTTCCGGTGGAGGCGTTTTGCTGCTTCCCGCTTCGCGGGAGCGTTGGAGCCAGGATGGCGGAACCGAGCCAGGGATGGCGCCTCCCGCGCAGCGGGAAGCAGCGAAACGCCGGAGGGTTTGCGCCAGGCGGTTCCGGGCGGGATCGGGCCAAGGATGGCGCCTCCCGCGAAGCGGGAAGCAGCGAAACGCCGGAGGGTTTGCGCCAGGCGGTTCCGGGCGGAATCGGGCGGGGCGGTTAGGTTAGGCCGTGATGCGGCGCCTCGCGGGCGTGATGGTTGTGCAGTTTTTCCTTGTGGCGCAGCACTTGGCGGTCGAGCTTCTCGACCAAGTCGTCTACCGCCGCCCGTAAGTCGTGATGCATTGCGTTGGCATGCAGCCGCCCTTGGCTGAGATGCACGGTGGCCTCGGCTTTGTACTGCGATTTCTCCGCGGATAATACGCAGTGGACCTGAGTGACGCGGCTGAAATGGCGCTGAAGTCGTTTGAGCTTGCTGTTCGCGTAGTCTCTGGTTTTTGGCGTGATCTCCAGATGATGCCCGGTTAGGTTAAGCTGCATTGACTCCCTCCAGGTTAGTTGGCGCAAATGTCACTCCCATTATGCATCCGGTCGCCGACCGGGAATTTGCGCTTGGCGGGCTCGGTGCGCCGATGCGGCAATGGCGGGGCGGCATGACGCCAAGGATTCAAGGCATGGGAGCAGTGCGCGTGGCGGCCGGCGTGATCCGGCGGAGCGACGGGCGGGTGCTGGTGTCGAGGCGGCTGCCGGGGAGGCACATGGCGGGCGCTTGGGAGTTTCCCGGAGGCAAGGTCCAGGCCCCGGAAACGCCTCGCCAGGCGCTGGGCCGCGAGTTGCGCGAGGAGCTCGGCATCTCAGTCCGCCGGGCGCGCAGGATCATGAGCTATGAGCAGGAATACCCGGATCGTCTGATCGAGCTGCATTTCTATCAGGTCAGCGAATACTCGGGGGTTCCGCGCGGGTGCGAACGGCAGGAACTGGCTTGGGAGTTACCCGAGCGCCTTGCTGAACTGGGCTTCCTGCCCGCCGATCGTCCGTTGGTGGAACTTCTAATTCAGCAAACAGCCAGCATGAAAGCGAATTTGGGCCGGTAGAGTTCTCCGGCCGTGTCGCTGGAAGGCGTCTCAAGGAACCGCACATGGATCTTGCCGCTGTCGGACGCGCCGCTCGCTTGCGGGAAGCAAGGGATGCCCTTCGGTATGCCGATTCGGACCATCCACAGCTCTTGGTCGCGGGTAATGGAGGCCACGAAGCTGCCCTGATCGGCCTCGCAATTGTGATACTCGCCGCGTTCGCGCAGCAACGCCAGAAACTTGCGGTTGGCGTTCAGTAGCGGTCCGAAGGCCTCAACCCACTTCAGGAAATCTTCGCGGCAGCGTTCCGGCGGGGCCTGCAGCCACCACTGGTACACCGGCAGGTCCACCGCCATCGCTGCGTCCGTTACCGAATCGCGCTGGCGCAGCGCGCTGATCAGCGGGTCAAAGCGGAGATTTCTGCCCGTGCTGGCCTTCAGCTGCACAAGTTCCTCGCGGAACTGCTCGAGTTCGTCAAGAAGGGCCTTAAGGTTTTCCTGCCTGATGTCCTCGCGGGCGCGCAGGACCTTGTAATTGCGCTGCAGGTAATAGATTTGCTGAAGCAGATGGGCCCGCAGGTCTTCGCGGAATACTAGGTCCGCCATGCTCAGGACCACATGGACCGCCGTGCGATTGAGCTCGCCGTTGCGGTGGTTGGCGGCGGCCGCAAGCTGACGGTCAAGGACTTCCAGGCGCAGAAACAGGCGAATACTGTCGCGCAGCGGGAATTCGTACAACGCATTCGCGGCGCCATGCGAGCCGACGGAATCGTTCATTCGGGGCGGGTGGGGCTAGTGGCTGATCCGCCGCGTATCTTATCGCTTTTCGCGGTTTCGGGCTTTGATCCCGCCAAGATAAAGGAGGTGGAGATTTTTGGCCTGCGCGCGCAACGCTTCAATGGATCCATCATTGAGGATGATGTCGTTGGCCAAGGCGCGGCGCTGACGGCGGCTCGCCTGGGCTGCGATGATCGCGCGGGCCAGCTTGCCGGTCACGCCGTCACGCGCTCTCAGCCTCTCCATTTGCAGTTCCCGCGGCGCGTCGATCACCAGCACCCGGTCGATTCCAGCGGTGAAGCCGGTCTCGGCCAGTAGCGGAATCACCATCACCAGGTAGCTGCCGGGCGTTGTTCGGGCGCGTTCCCAGGCTGCGCGGCGAATGCGCGGGTGCAGGATCGCTTCCAGCCGCTTGCGCGCATGTGGCTCAGCAAACACCTTCTCGCGCAGCCCCGCCCGGTCCAGCGCGCCGTTGCGCGCCACCAGGTTGGCTCCGAACTCGCCAGCGATTTCTTCGACCGCCGGCGTGCCCGGGGCTGTTTGCTCGCGGGCGACCAAATCGGTGTCCACTACTGCGGCCCCAAGTTCCGCTAGGCGGTCGGCTACGATGCTCTTGCCGCTGGCGATGCCGCCCGTAAGGCCCACTGTGAATCGCCTGTTCGCGTTCACGATCAGCTAGGCGAGCCGGGGCCGAACACATTGACGGCCTGCGGCCCCAGAAAGAGCGCAAACAAGCCGCCTGCCGCCAGAAACGGGCCGAATGGAAGCGGATCGCTGAATGCCGCCCGGCGGCTGAGCACCAGCGGCAGCGCCACGGCCAGACCGGCGGTGGCCGACAAGCCCATGATCAGCGGCAGTCCGTTGATGCCGGTCCAAGCGCCCAGCGCCGCAAACAGTTTCATATCGCCTTCGCCAAGCCCGTCGCGCTTGCGCAGCAACCTCCAGACAAGGTTGATGGTCCACAGCGCGGCATATCCCGCAATGGCTCCCGCGATGGCCTGCCGGGGTTCGGGGAACGACAGCTCAGGCAGGTTGGGCGCCACTGCGGATTTCGGGACCAGGCTCAAGGCCAGCCCCGACCAAAGAAGGCCGAGTGTCAGGCGATCCGGCAGCAGGCCATGCTCAAGGTCGATCAGTGCCAGGGCAACGAGGGCTGCGCATGCCAGCAGTGCAGCCCAGGCGTGCAGGCCGGTGCCGAAAACGTGCCAGCAGGCCAGCGCCAGCAGGCCGCATAGCGCTTCGCTTGCAGGGTAGCGCCAGTGTATTCGGCAGGCGCAGTGGGCGCAGCGGCCTTTGAGGAACGCGAAACTCAGCAGCGGGACGTTGTGCCTGAGGCTGATGGCGGTTCGGCACGACGGGCATTGCGAGCCCGGTCTGTCCAGCGCCAGGCCGCGCGGCAGGCGATAGGCCAGCATGCCTGCGAAGCTGCCGAGCACCAGCCCGAAGAGCACTGCGAACGCGCCGGTCCATGCGGGCAGCGGCTGCCAGAGGTTCTGCTCCCAGGGAAAGTCCATATGCGGCTGGTTTCAACTGACCTTGGTTGATGTCCTAGCAGTAACTTTACAGGCAAGCGCCGCCCGTTCAGATGACCGAGCCCATGCCGAAGATAGGCAGGTACATGGCCAGCACCAGACCGCCGACCAGCACGCCCAGGATCGTCATGAGCAGAGGTTCCAGAAGAGCGCCCATGCGGTCGGCAGCGGTTTGCAGCTCCTCGTCGTAGCGTTCGGCCAGGTGCGCGCACATTTCGCCCAGACGGCCGGTTTCCTCGCCCACGCCCATCATCCGGCCCAGCGCGGGCGGGAGGATGGCGGGATAAGTCATTGCGCGCCGCAGACCCTGCCCGGCGGCCACTTCCTCGCGAGTGCGCCGGATGACTGCTTCGTAAACGCGGTTGCCGCAGGCACCGGCGGCGGCATCCAAGGCTTCGACGGCAGGCAGCCCTGCCTCTAGCAGCGTGGCAAGCGTGCGCATGAAGCGAGCCATGGCAGCACGCGCAAAAAGACCGCCTATCAAGGGCAGGCGCAGCTTGAGGCGATCTTCCAGGTAACGCGCCCCGCGCATCCGCCTTCGCATCCAGATCAGGACGCCGGTTCCCGCGACCGCCGCGGCTGCCCAGGCGGGACCGCTTTCCCGCAGGCTGCCGGACAGCCCTACGACAGCGCGCGTGAGCGGCGGAAGTTCCGCGCCGTAGCCGGCAAACATGCGCTCGAATTCCGGCACCACATACACCAGCATAAGGCCCACCACAACGATGGCAATCCCCAGAACCGCAAGCGGGTAGCTGAGGGCCGACGACATTTTCCTGCGGATTCGTTCGCGGCGCTCCAGCCAGGTTGCCAGGCTCGCCAGCAGTTCCGGCAAGCGGCCGGAACCTTCGCCGGCGGCGACAAGGCTGACGTGCAGGCTTTCGAAGTGCCTGCCGTGACGCTTCATCGACTCGCTGAGCGCGGCCCCTGCGGCCACATCCTTGGACAGGGCTTCGAGAAGTTCCTGCATGCGTGCCAGATGCTGGCTTTCCGCCGTGATGTCCAGCGCCTGGACCACGGGCAGACCCGCCTCCAGCACGGTGGCGAGTTCACGCACCATGAACGCCATGTCCGCCGGCTTGATGGCCCGGCGCTGGCTGCGGCGCAGGCGCCGGGGCCGAACGCGAAACGGGGTGATGCCGTCGCGCTGCAGCTCGGCCCGCACCCTCGCTGCGCTACTGTCTCGCCGCATGCCCTTCAGCAGGCGCCCGTCTCGCAAGCGCCCTTCCCACTGGTAGCTTTTCAGGGCCATCTCAACATGCCGCCGCCGGGCCGGAAAAGCCGGTGGCCGTGACCCGATTGACCTCCTCGACGCTGGTGATGCCTTGGCGCACTTTTTCCCAGCCGGAGGCGCGCAGCTCCGCCACCTGCTCAAGTTTTGCCTGGGCCTCGATTTCCGCAACCGATGCGCCGTTGAGGATCAGTTCATGCTGCGCGGCGGAAACGGGCATGACCTGAAACAGGCCCACCCGTCCCCGATAGCCATCGGCGCAATGGCCGCAGGCCGCCGAGGACCGCGCGCGGTACAACCGGGTTCCGGGCGGAAGCGCATCGGGGTCCATGCCGTGTTCGCGAGCATCGGCCAGCTGCGGCGTATACGCTTGGCGGCACTCCGGGCACAGGCGGCGGGCCAGCCGCTGAGCCACGATGAGCCGCACCGAGCCGGCCTCATAGGGAGGCACCTCTAGGTCGCGCAGACGCGCCATCGTTGCGGGCGCATCCTCGGTATGAAGCGTCGATAGCACCAGATGGCCTGTCTGCGCGGCCCGCGTGGCGATGGAGGCGGTTTCGGAGTCGCGGATTTCGCCCACCATGATCACGTCCGGATCCTGGCGCAGAAAGGCCCGCAATGCGCTGGCGAAGGTCAGCCCCGCGGCGCGGTTCACGTTCACCTGATTGATGCCCGATAGCTGGATTTCGCACGGGTCCTCTACGGCGCTTATGTTGCGCTCCAGCACGTTGAGTCGCGATAGCGCCGCGTAGAGCGTGACGGTCTTGCCGCTTCCGGTGGGTCCGGTCACGAGGATCATTCCCTGGGGCTGAGCCAGCGCCGAAGAGAAATCGCGCTGCTGGCGCGCGTTCATTCCCAGTTCATCCAGACCAGGCAGCGCGGCGCCGGAATCCAGGATGCGCACCACCACCTTTTCCCCATGGAGCGTGGGCAGCGTGTTCATGCGCAAATCCACCTTGCGGCGGTCGGAAAGGCGCAGCCGCAGTCTTCCGTCCTGCGGCGCGCGCCGCTCGGCGATATCCAGCCGGGCCAGGACCTTGAGCCTGGCGCAGACCTTGGCCGCCAGCCCGGCGGGCGGCTGGGCGGCCACCCGCAACAGTCCGTCGATGCGCAGGCGCACCCGGTAACTGCTCTCGTAAGGCTCGAAATGGATGTCCGACGCTCCCTGCCTTATGGCGCTCATCAGAATGCTGCTGACGAATCGCACCACCGGCGCCTCCTGCACGGAGGAGGCGATCGCCGTGTCTTCCTCCTGGGGTGTTTCGCCCTCGAATTCCAAGGGCGGCAGCTCATCATCCAGCAACGCGAGTTCCGCGGTCTGGGCGCCCGCCGATTTGAGCCGCGCCGCCAGCTTGTGATGCTCCACCACGACGGCGCGCGGTTCCAGGCCCGTGCGTTGCCGCATCTCGTCCAGAATGGCGATCTGCGCCGGATCCGCCAGACCCAGAACAAGGCGCCGCCCATCGGTCGCCATCGGAAGCAGCCGGCGGGAAGCGAAGAATTCAGAGTCCAGCCCGGTGGCCGCAGGGGGAATTTCGGAGAGCCGGTCCAAGTCCAGCAGGGGCAGGCCGAATTCGCTCGCGATTGCTCCCGCCAAGCGAGCGAGATCGGTTCCCTTGCGCTCCGCCAGCCAGCCAACGATGCTGCCGCCGGATGGCCCCAAGTCGCCCTCTGCCGCCTTCAGCGACGCTTCGCTGACCACGCCATCCGCCATCAGCCGGCGGATCAGCGGGTTGGCCGGCATGCTTGGATTCATGGCTGGCCGTCCGTGGCGGGAGGCTCGCTACGCCCGGTTGGCGCTCAGGAACGGCAGGTTTGGGGAAGGTAGGCGTTTTCCAGGTTGGTTGCTGCTTGCTCCTCTCCCAGTGCTTCGCCGGCGGGCGCCGCGGCATTGCCGCAGCGCCAGATCAGGGTGGATCCGTCTTCTGCGATGTAGGGCGTCATATAGAGCATCTTGTCGGCGATAAGGCGATTGGCTTCGTTTCCGAACGTGATCACCACTTCGCTTGCAACAATATCCACCGATTTAACGTAGCGGCCCTGGGTGTCGTCGGCATCCGCGCTCAGGCCTGCTTCGGAGCGATCCGCCGGCCCGGCCCCGGTGCTCATGTAGGTTTCCGTGACGGCATTTCGCGTTTGCACCGACAGCGTGATGCCCTCCTGAACCTGGGCGCGTATGGTGTAGTCCTGATACGCGGGTATGGCCAGCGCGGCCAGGATGCCGATGATCGCGATCACGATCATCAACTCCACCAGGGTAAATCCTTGTGCGATCTTTTGCATGGCATCCAGCCCCCTTGCGCGGAATGCGGCCAGAATAAGTGACTTGCCGAGCCGGGCGCAAGCGGAAAACCGTTCGCGTTTGCCGTCAATTTCCGCCCTAGCCCGCCTATTGCACCAAGCCCCTTGGCGCAATAGGCGGGCTAGCGCAATGCGTATTGCCGACGCCGGCTGTCCGGGTTCAGCCACATGTGGGACTGCGGGCGGCGGCTGACGGCGGGTTGGTTTCCGCCCTGGCGGGGCGGGGGCATGATTTCAGGTATAGTGTCGGCCTCGTTTGTTGAATTCGGAGAATGCCGTGAGCAACCAATTTTCGGAAAAGAACGACCCGGCGGCTGACGCATCCGCGCCCGCCTCCGCCCCGATTCTGGGG
>JAPYNE010000042.1 GCA_028285945.1 Candidatus Foliamicus numerosus
ATATTATTAAAATAATATAAATAATATGTTAGATAAAGGAACAGCCGCCGTTTTCATGCCAGCTGCGTTTCCAGCCGGGTAAAGAAATCGAGGCTCTCGGGGTTCGCCAAGGCCTCAAGGTTGCCGATCCCGCGGCCATGAATGAGTTCGCGCACCGCCCGCTCGCTGATCTTGCCGTTCACGGTGCGGGGCAGGTCCGGGGCGATGATGATCCGGGCCGGGACGTGCCGCGGACTGGCGTGGCGGCGGAGCGCGTTGCGCACTTTCCCGTTCAGTTCCTCGGACGGTTCCGTATTCTCTGCCAGGCATAGGAACAGAATGATCCGGGTATCGCCCTCATATTGCTGGCCCACGGCCAACGCCTCCTCCACTTCGTCGAGAGCCTCAACCACCCGGTAGATTTCCGCCGTGCCGATGCGAACGCCGCGCGGGTTCAGCACGGCATCGGATCTTCCGTGAATGATGACGCCGCCTCTG
This sequence comes from Candidatus Foliamicus numerosus, assembly GCA_028285945.1. Classification (GTDB taxonomy): domain Bacteria; phylum Pseudomonadota; class Gammaproteobacteria; order Steroidobacterales; family Foliamicaceae; genus Foliamicus; species Foliamicus numerosus. The sequence goes on from JAPYNE010000042.1 coordinate 478, forward strand.
GCGGTTATTTCGGCGAAATCCCCATGCGCCCAGACTCCGGGGAAGCGCTCGAAGTAGGCGCGCTGATATTTTTCCCCGCCGGGATCGTTCAGAAACCCCAGCGGCGTTGAAGGGAAAGGCCGGGTGCAGACCAGCTCGCCGGCGCGCTCGCGCAGCGGGCGCCCGTTGCGGTCGAAAACGTCCACGGCCATGCCCAGCGCCCGGCACTGCATCTCGCCGCGATGCACGCCCAGCATTGGATTGCCGGTGGCAAAGCAGCCCAGCAAATCCGTGCCGCCGGCGATAGAGGCCAGCATGATGTCTTCGCCGATCTCGCGATATGCGTAGTCGTAGCTGCCGGGCGCCAAGGGCGCGCCTGTGGAGAGCAGCGTGCGCAGCGAGGACAGGTCGAAGCGGGCGCCGGGGCTTTCGCCGGCGTTTTCCATCGCCTTCAGATAGGCGGCGCTGGCGCCGAAGACGCTGACGCCCTCCTCGGCCGCGATGCTCCACAATGCCCCGGAATCCGGATGCAGCGGCGAGCCTTCGTAAAGCAGCAGCGCGCAGCCGGTGGCCAGGCCGCCGACCAGCCAGTTCCACATCATCCAGCCGCAGGTTGTGAGGTAGAACAGGGTGTCGGCATCGGCCAGGCCGATATGCAGCCGGTGCTCCTTGAGATGCTGGATCAGCGCGCCGCCGGCGCGATGAACAATGCACTTTGGCGGGCCGGTCGTCCCTGAGGAGAACACCACGCAGAGGGGATGATCGAAACTCAGCGGCTCGAATGCCAGAGGCCGGTCTTCGCCGAAATCATCGAGTAGCGAAATGCCTGCAAGCCGCCTTTCAGGCCTCGCTCGTCCCGGGTGCGGCGCCAGCAGCGTTGCTTTCAGATTGGGCAGGCCGCTGCGGATTTCCTCGAGTTTCGCCCGGCAGTCCAGCCGCTGCCCGCGCCAGAAGTAGCCATCGGCCGCCAGCAGAATCTTGGGTTTCAGCGGGCGGAAACGCTCCAGAACGGCATGCGCGCCGAAGTCGGGCGAACAGGAACTGAAAACCGCTCCCAGACTGGCGGCGGCCAGCATCAGCACCACGGTCTCCGGGCGATTGGGCATCCAGGCCGCGACGCTGTCGCCCTTGCGCACTCCCATGTCCGCAAGCCCCGCAGCCACGCGCGCCACCTGGGCGCGCAATTCGCCGTAGCGGGTCTCCGAGCGGTTGCCGGATTCGTCGCGATAGATCAGCGCAGTGCGCGAAGCGCTTTGCCAGAGCAGATTCTCAGCGAAATTCAGGCGCGCGCCGGCAAACCACTTCGCATCCTGAAGCCGCTCTGCCGGCTGCAGCGCGGCCTTGGGCGGGCTGCTGGACCTGATCCCGCAAAACCGCCATAGCCGCATCCAGAATTCTTCGGGACTGTCCACCGACCAGCGGTGCAGCGCCGCATAGTCCGAATGCCCTGCTTGGCGCATGAACTGCGCCATGGCACTGGCGCGCGCCTGCTGGGGCGGCGGAGTCCAAAGGCAAGCGCCCATCCCGCCATTATCCCCGCATTGACGCTCCCGCCGCTCTATGGATGCGGCGAGCCGCGGGGAGGGGACATGCCGCGAAAGCGTATGACCGAGTTCTGCCTTCCGGGGCGATTGCTGGCGATATTGTCCTGAAACGACAGGCCGGTGGTTTGCAGGGAGATGTCGCCCAAGGTTTCCAAGCCGGCGCGGCTCAGGTCTTCCGCGGTAAACACAGTGATCGACAGCGGCGCTTCGAGCAGCGACTCGTCGCGCTTGCGCGCCGTGACGATGATTTCCTCGAGTTCCTGCGCGTCAGCGCCAAGGGGAATGCTGAGTGCGATGGCGGGAACAAAGGCACGCAGCGGGCGCAAGCAGACTCCGGGATTCATATGTTTCAGTCCGCCTCCGGGATATTTAGAGCGCGCCGGACTATAGCATGCTCCCCGTGTACACTGGCCACGCGATGAGCGGTCGCGAGACGATGGAATTCGACGTGATTGTGGTGGGCGGCGGCCCCTGCGGTCTTGCCGCTGCGATTCGCCTAGCCCAGCTTGCGCGCTCGGCCGGGCGCGAGCTGAACGTTTGCCTTCTGGAGAAGGGCGCGGAAATCGGGGCGCATATCGTTTCTGGCGCGGTGCTCGAATCGCGGGCCTTGGACGAGTTGTTGCCCGGCTGGCGGGAGCGGGGCGCGCCGCCGGCCACGCCGGTTCGCAGCGACGATTTCCATTTTCTGCTTTCGCCGCGGCAGGCGCTGAAGCTGCCGGGTTTGTTCATCCCGCATCCGATGCGTAACCACGGCAACTTCATTGTGAGCCTGGGCGCGCTGTGCCGGTGGTTGGGGGAGCACGCCGAAACGCTGGGCGTGAACGTGTTTCCGGGCTACCCGGCATCGGAAGTGCTGTACGAGAACGAGCGCGTGGCGGGCGTGGCCACCGGGGAGATGGGACGGGCGCGGGATGGCGCTGAAAAAGCGGGTTTTGAGGCGGGCATCGAACTGCGCGCGCCCTACACGATATTCGCCGAAGGCTGCCGCGGCAGCTTGGGCAAGGAACTGATGGCGCGGTTCGAGCTGCGCAAGGACTGCGATCCGCAGCATTACGGCATCGGGATCAAGGAAATCTGGCGGGCGCCCGAGGAGCGGCACAAGCCGGGGGCGGTGGTTCATACGCTGGGCTGGCCGCTGTCGCGGGCCACGGAAGGCGGCGGATTCCTCTACCACGCGCACGACGGGTTGATCTATCTTGGCTTCATCGTGGCGCTCAACTACCGCAATCCGCATCTGGATCCTTTCGCGGAGTTCCAGCGCTGGAAGCATCACCCGCGCATTCGCGAGGCGATTGAGGGGGGAGAACGCATTTCCTGGGGCGCGCGGGCGGTTAACAAAGGCGGTTTGCAGTCGCTTCCGAAGCTCGTCTTTCCGGGCGGGCTGCTGGCGGGCTGCGAGGCCGGCTTCCTCAACGGCGCCAAGATCAAGGGCAACCACACGGCCATGAAGACCGGCATGCTGGCGGCGGAGGCGGTGTTCGACGCGCTGGCCGGCGATGAGCCGCCTGCGATTCCGGCGGGTTACGAGGATGCCGTGCGCCATTCCTGGGTGCATGAGGAATTGCGGCAGGCGCGCAATTTCGGCCCGGCGCAGCACAAGTTCGGCCTGCTGGGCGGCTCGGCCTTCACTTGGCTGGACCAGAACGTATTCCGCGGGCGGCTGCCTTTCACGCTGCATAACCGCGAACCGGACCACGCGGCCCTTCGCCCGGCGGCGAAGTCATCCAGGATCAACTATCCGAAGCCGGACGGCAAGCTCAGTTTCGACCGGCTCTCTTCAGTTTATCTTTCGGCCACCCATCACGAGGAAGACCAGCCCTGCCACTTGGCGCTTGCGGATGCGGACACGCCGATTCGCGAAAATCTGCCTCGGTTCGACGAGCCGGCGCAGCGCTACTGTCCGGCGGCCGTTTACGAAGTGGCTTGGGAAGGGGAGACTCCGCGCTTCGTGATCAACGCGCCCAACTGCATCCACTGCAAGACCTGCGACATCAAGGACCCGGCGCAGAACATCAACTGGGTCGCTCCGGAGGGCGGCGGAGGCCCCAATTACGCCGGCATGTAGCGAATGCGCCGCGATTCACGGAGTTTCCACCGCAACGGCCACGGCTTCGCCGCCGCCGATGCAAAGCGCCGCTACTCCGCGGCCGCCGCCGCGGTCCTGCAGGGCATGAATCAGCGTAACGAGTAGGCGCGCGCCGCTGGCCCCGATAGGGTGGCCGAGGGCGCAGGCGCCGCCGCGGGTGTTGACTTTTTTGTGCGGCAAATCAAGATCGCGCATGGTCGCCATGGTGACGCAGGCGAATGCTTCGTTGACCTCGAACAGATCGACATCGCTGGTCTTCCAGCCGGCCTTGCCCAGGCACTTCGCAATGGCGGGCCCCGGCGCCGTCGTGAACCATTCCGGCGCTTGGGCGTGGGCGGCATGAGCAACGATGCGCGCCATGGCCGGCATGCCGAGTTCTTTTGCCCGGCCCGCGCTCAGAAGGAGCAGGGCGGCCGCGCCGTCGGAAATCGAGGAGCTGGAGGCGGCGGTTACCGTGCCGCCGCTCGCGAAAGCCGGGCGCATGGACGGAATGCGGCTCAAATCGCAGCGCCCTGGTTCCTCATCCTCGCGCACTTCGACCGTATTGCCGCGGTGGTTGCGCCGCACCGGCGTAATCTCCCTGGCGAAGGCCGCCGCCGATTCGAGCGCGCGTTCCACCGAAGCGGTGGCGAAATCGTCCTGCTGCTGGCGCGTGAACCCGTAGCGCCGCACGGTCTGTTCGGCGAAATAGCCCATCATCTCACCGTCATACGGATTCTGCAGGCCGTCCAGAAACATGTGGTCGCGCAGCTCCTTGTGGCCCATGCGCAGGCCGCCGCGGGCCTTCTCGACCAGATACGGCGCGTTGGACATCGACTCCATTCCGCCGGCCACGATCATCATGCCAGGCTCTGCGAGAATCCGGTCGTGCGCCAGCATGACGGACAACAGCCCCGATCCGCATACCTTGCTGACCGTGGCGCAGGGCGCGCCGGCATGGATCCCGGCGGCCAGCGCCGCTTGGCGGGCCGGCGCCTGCCCCAGGCCTGCCGGCAGAACGCAGCCCATCAGCACTTCGCCAACATGCTCGGCCTGGCCGGCGGCATCGTTGAGGCAGGCGCGAATGGCCCAAGCGCCCAGTTCGGTGGCTTGGACCGCGCTCAAGGCGCCCAGCATGGAGCCGATGGGCGTGCGGCGGGCGGCTGCGGCGATGATCGCTGTGTTGTTCATTGGGCGTGCGGGAACCGATGCTGCGCGAAGAATATTTCGATTATGTTATTTTGACATTAGGGAAAAAGGTAGGTATTGGCACCATGAATCGAATTGGATTGGGGAAGATCGCAGCATCTTCAATCGCGCCGCTGGCAGCGGTTTTTCTGCTGGGCGCGGGAGCTCTGGCGGCGGATCAGCGCGTCAGCGAGATGCTGGCGTTGCAGCAGTCCGCGGCGGGCGCCGACCGGCGGGCGCAAGCTGAGATCGACATCCTGGCCGATGAAACGCAGGAGGCCGTGAGCGAATACCGCGTTCGCCTTCAGGAGCTTGACCGGACCCGGCGCTATAACGACAACCTCCAGCGCACCATCGACGACCAGGAGCGCGAGAAGGCGTCGCTCACACGCCAGATCGACGAGTTCGGCAGCTTGGAGCAAGGGATCGTGCCCTTGCTGATGGACATGATCAACGATCTTGAGCGGTTCATCGAGCTGGATGTTCCCTTCCAGATCGAGCAGCGCCGCGGGCACATCACCCGATTGCGCGACCTTATGGACCGGGCCGATATCAGCATTGCGGAGAAATACCGCAACGTGATGGGCGCATACCAGGACGAAGCTTCCATCGGCCGCAATATGGAAGCCTACACGGGCGAACTGGAAATCGGCGGCGTTGCTCGGCAGGTCGATTTTCTGCGCGTGGGGCGCGTGCTGCTGGCCTATCAGACGCCGGACAGGGAGGAGAGGGGCTACTGGGACGCGCGCGCAGGCGAGTGGCGCGAACTGGACAGCAGCTACCGCGGCCCGCTGACGCTGGGGTTGCGGATGGCGCGCCGACTGGTGCCGCCCGATATTCTGACCCTGCCGGTCGCGGCCCCGGAAGGCGGCCGGACATGAGCCGGGCGCTGGCCGCGGCTGCTGCTGCCGGCTTTCTGGCCGGCCCGTTGCTTGCCCAGGAGGATACGCAGGCGGCTGCTTCCGCAGAGCAGGCCGACACGGTTCTTGAACTGCTGGAGCTGGTGCGAACCGAGGCGCGTGAAGGTTCCCGCATGAACCGGGAGCGGGTGGAGCAGTTCCGCAACGCGCGCGATGAGCGGCAGCGCATGCTGGAAGAGGTCTCGCGCGAGCTGGCGGCGGAAAATCGCCGCAGCAACACTCTGAGCCAGCGTTATGAGCAGAACGAATCAGGCCTGGCCGAGCTGGAGGAACGGCTGCGGATTCGCATCGGCAATTTCGGCGAACTGTTCGGCGTGGTGCGCGATGTGGCCGGGGACACGGCGGGCGAGGTCCTTAGTTCCTTGGCTTCCGCCCAGTATCCGGATCGCGCCGACCTGGTTCGCGCCATGGCCCAGGCCGATGAGCTGCCCAGCCTCGAAGACTTGCGCGGCCTGCAGCTGATGCTGCTCGAGGAGATGGCGCAGTCCGGGCAGGTGGCGCGCTTTGGCGCGGAAATCACCGATCCTTCGGGCCAGACCATGGTGGGGGAGGTGATCCGGGTGGGGGCTTTCAACCTCGTCCACGACGGCAAGTTTCTCAATCGCGATGCGTCCACAGGGGCCCTGCGGATTCTTCCCCGCCAGCCGGCAGGCCGCTATCTGAGAATGGCGGAAGACCTTGGCGAGGCCACATCGGGCGTTGTGGACATGGCCATCGATCCTTCGCGCGGGCAACTGCTTGGATTGCTGATCCAGGCGCCGGGGATCGGCGAGCGCATCCGGCAGGGAGGTTACGTGGGCTACACCATCATAGGCATGGGCGTGATCGGACTGCTGATTGCGCTGTGGCGACTGGTGGTGCTTCAGGGCGCGGGAACGCGGATACGGGCGCAACTGAAAACTCCGCAAGCCCGCGAGGACAACGCGCTGGGGCGCATCCTCTCGGTTTACGAGCGGCATCGGTCCGGCAACCTTGAGGCGCTGGCGCTCAAGCTTGATGAGGCGATCATGCGCGAAGCTCCGATGCTGGAGCGCTATCAGGGCATATTGAAGGTGTTTTCCGCTGTGGCTCCGCTGCTTGGGCTGCTGGGCACGGTGGTGGGCATGATCATCACCTTCCAGCAGCTGACCCTGTTTGGCACCGGCGATCCCAAGCTCATGGCCGGCGGCATTTCGCAAGCTCTGATCACCACGGTGCTGGGCCTGATCGTGGCCATCCCCTTGGTGTTGCTGCACAGCGTGGTGTCCAGCGCCAGCCAGAGACTGGTGGAGATCCTGGAGGAGCAGAGCGCCGGCTTGATCGCCCGCAAGGCCGAACGAGAGGCAGAGGCGGCCGAAAGCGAGTAACGGCAGTCCGGATCCAACGCGCCATGTTCCTGTCAGAGGCCTGGGTTTCGATCCGCAGCTTCTTCGAGCTGGGCGGCCCCGTGCTGTACGGCATCCTTGCCGTCACTATGCTGATGTGGACGCTTATCGTGGAGCGGCTGTGGTATTTCTTCGGAGTGCTGCCCGGTGAGATGCGCAAGGCGCGCGGGCTTTGGGAGAGCGGCCGGCGCGACGGCTCCTGGTTCGCAACCAATCTTCGCCGCCTCATTCTGTCGGAAGTGGGATTGAGCGCGCGCCGCAATCTGGGTCTGATACAAACGCTCATGCAGATTCTGCCCCTTCTGGGCCTGCTCGGGACGGTTTGGGGCATGGTGCAGGTGTTCGAGATCATGACGGTGTTCGGCACCGGCAACGCCCGCCTGATGGCCGGCGGCGTTTCGCAGGCAACGGTCCCCACGATGGCCGGGCTGGTGGCCGCGCTTTCGGGCCTCTACCTGTCGGTCTGGCTGAAGCAGCGGGCCAAGGCCAAGATGGATGAACTGGGGGACGCGCTGGAAATGCGTTTTGACGAGGAGGCGCAGGCCGTCGAATGATCGGGCGCAGGCAACGCAAGCGAGTGGCCGAAGAGGCCGAGATCAACATCACGCCGATGCTCGACATCGTGTTCATCATGCTGATCTTCTTCATCGTGACCACCTCGTTCGTCAAGGAACTCGGCGTGGCTCTCGACCGGCCCTCCAACGCGCCGGTCAAGGAGCAGAAGCGCTCCGAGGTGATCCTGGTGCGGATCGACGCCAACGGGCAGGTCTTCATTGAAGACCGGCTGGTGAACGCGGGCGCCATCCGGGCCAATATCGTGTCCGGCCTGGCCAGGAAGCCGGATGCCACGGTGGTGGTGATCGCCGACCGCAACGCGGATTCCGGATACATTGTGACGGTGGTTGACCAGGCGAGAGTGGCGGGCGCCGCGAATGTGTCGCTTGCCGCCACGGCGCGCTAGAGGCTGGAGGGATGCCGCAAATCCGCAGACGCAAGCAGGAGGAAGAGGGCGAGATCAACATCACGCCGATGCTCGATATCGTGTTTATCATGCTGATTTTCTTCATCGTGACCACCTCGTTCGTGAAGGAGCCCGGCATCAACCCGTCGCGGCCGTTTGCGCAGACGGCGGCGACTAAGGAACGGGGCAACATCATGATCGCGGTATCGGACGGCGACCAGATATGGATGAACAAGAACCGCGTGGAGTTGCACGGCATTCGCCCTCTGGTGGAGGCGGCGCGCGCGGAGAATCCGGAAAGCAGCGTGATCATCGTGGCCGATCAGGCGGCATCCACCGGCGCGGTGATTGACTTGATGGACCAGGTAAGGGCTGCGGGCATCACCAGCATCGCGCTGGCGGCCGAAGGGGGAGACCAGCTATGAATCCAACGAGATGGCGCACGACGGGTTCGATAGCCGGCGGAGTGTTCGTGGCGCTGGCGCTGTTCCTATTCATGAACACGCTGATCAGCGGCGGGCGCGGCCAGCAAGGGGCCGTTTCGGCCGGACAGATTGTGGACCTGATCCGTGTTCAGGAAGAGCAAGTGGTGCAGACCAAGCGGCGTGTCCGGCCCAGCAAGCCGCCGCCGCCCAAGGAGCCCCCGCCGCCGCCCAAACTGCGCATTTCCAACGAAGCCAAGCCGCAGCGGGACCCAATGCGGCTCGACCTTCCGCAAATCGACGTGTCCGGCGCCGCCGGCGGCGGACCTTTCATCGGAAGGTGGGAGCCAGGCGATCCCGCGGCGGAGGGCGAGGCGATCCCCATCGTGCGCATCGATCCGCAATGGCCGCGCGAGGCGCTGCTGGGCGGCACCGAAGGCTATGTGCGATTCCGGGTGCTGATCGGAACCGACGGCAGCGTGAAAGACACGGAAGTCATCGAGGCCGCACCCGGGCGTCTTTTTGTTCGCAATGCCATGCGCGCGGTGCGGCGCTGGAAATTCAAGCCTCGGGTGGTGGACGGCACGCCGGTGGAGCGCTGGGCCACCACCACGCTGGTGTTCCAGCTGGACGGCTGAATGGCCTCGCGCCTGATTGCCCTGCTCGCTGCGGCCCTGCTCGCGCCGATGTCCGCCGCGCAGGAGCAGGGTGGCGACTTGCCGTCCTGGCATCCGCTGCGGCCGGACCGCGTGGCGGAGGAGCGCGAAGAACCGCCGGCCTCCATGAGCGAGAGCTTCTATCGGCAGTTGTCGCGCGCCCATGAATTGCTGGAAGAGGACGATCTTGCTGAGGCGCTGGAGCTGATGGACCGGATTCGCACCGACCGCCTGAGCGATTACGAGGCTGCTCAGCTCCACCAGACCTACGGCTTTGCGTACTCGCAGCTTGACCGCGAGGACGAAGCCTTCGAGGCATTCAGGAAATGTCTGGAGCTGGACGCGCTCCCCACAGCCGTGCATCAGGGCATCGTGTATTCCTTGGCTGGCTACTACGCGGGCCATGAGCGCTTTGAGGAGTCCAACCAAACCATGCTGCGCTGGTTCCGCTATCAGGCTGATCCGGTCCCGGACGCCTACATCCTGATGGGCGCCAATTTCGCTCAGCGCGAAAGGATGCGCGAGGCGCTGCCGTATGTGGTGCGGGCTAACCAGCTTTCGGAAGAGCCCAACGAGAGCTGGCGCAATCTTGAGCTCGCCATCCATGTGGAACTGCGGCAGTTCACGCAAGCCATCGATCTGCTCAAGGAGAATATCGGGATATGGCCCGATAATCTCCGCTACTACATTGTGCTTTCCAGCCTCTACATGCAAACCGAAAACGACGAGGGCGCACTGGCGGCGCTCACCGTTCCTTGGTTTCGCGGAATGCTGGTGGAGGAATCCGATATTCTCAATCTGGCGCGCCTGAACCTGTTTCTTGAGAACCCGGTGCGGGCCGGCATGGTTCTGGAGGAAGCGATGAAGCGCGGCGATGTGGAGGAGAATGCAAAGAATCTCCGGGTGCTGTTGAATGCTTGGACCATGGCCCGGGAGATGGACCGCGCGGTCGATACCATCGACAAGCTGGCGCAGCTTTCCGAGGATGGCGAGTACTACCACCGCAAGGCCATGCTGCTTAACGAGAGCGGCGACTGGGAGGGGGTGGTGGAGTCCTGCCGCTTGGCGATCGAAAAAGGCGGCCTGGAGCGCCCCGGCGATGTTTGGGTGCTAAAGGGCGTGGCGCTGGCCGAATTGCGCCGTTTCGACGATGCCATGGCAGCGTTTGAGAGCGCCAAGCGCAATGGCAATGAAAATATCCGCCGCAACGCCAATGCCTGGATCGGTTACGTCAGGGATCGCGCCGGCGACACTTCCTGAGCGAAGCGCGCTTGCACGGCAGCCTTCCTCCCTGTTATTCCCCCAGTGCTTCAGCCAGTGCCGATCGGCACGCTTGCGAAAGCCTTTCCGCTTGCCTGGAGCGGCGCCCCTGGCCCTCAGGGTGAAGCGGGGGCAGGAAATGCACCCGTATGCGCGATGGAGTAAAAAGCCAGGAGCGGGAAGGCAGCAGGCGCCGGCAGCCGCTGATCGCCATGGGAACAACCGGCAGCCCCCCGGCCGCCGCTGCCGCAAAAGCGCCGGAGCGAAACGGAAGCAGGCCGGGCTGCGGGCGAAATGTTCCTTCCGGGAAGATGGCCAGGGACTGTCCGGCGCGGGCGGCTTTGAGCAGAATCCGTATGTCGGCAATCCGCCCGGCGCCTTGTTCGCGCTCCACGAACACGGTCCCGATGCGGTTCAGCATCCGGCCCGCCAGCGGCGCCTTTTGCATTTCGCGCTTGATCACCAGGCGGAAGCGCGCGGGAAGCACGGCGCAAAGCAGAATGCCGTCGGCGAAACTTGCATGATTAGCGGCAACCACACAGGGCTGGGCCGGCAGGTTTTCCGTTCCGCTCACCACTGGCTGCGCTCCGCCAAGCCGGAAGATGAGCCGCGCCGCGGCCCGTGCGAAACGCCTGCAGCGAGTCTCGCCGGGAATGACGAGTATTGCCAGCGACGCGAGCAGGGCAATGGAGCAGAACACCGTCCAGCCCCAAAACGTATAGACCAATACCTGAAGACGGGCCATGCGTGGAAATTTTATGGCTAGGCCGGAACTGATCGAGCGGTTTCTAGACGCCATGTGGCTGGAGCAGGGCCTTTCCCGGAACACGCTCGCCGCTTACGCAACCGATCTTGGAGTGTTCAGGCGCTGGCTGACCAAGCGAGGCAGGACGCTGGAGAAGGCAAGCAGGGCGGATTTGCTCGATTTTATGGGCGAACGCACTGCCGCCGGCATTCAGGTCCGCACGCTTTCCCGGTTTGTGTCCACCGCGCGGCGGTTTTACGGCTATCTCGTGCGCGAGGGGATGATGCGCCAAGATCCATCGGCGCAGCTTTCGAGCCCGCGGCTGGGCCGACCGCTGCCCCGCAGCCTGTCGGAGCAAGAGGTGGAAAAGCTTCTTGCCGCGCCCGTGCTTTCCGACCCGCTCGGCGTGCGCGACCGCTGCATGCTGGAAGTGCTTTACGCCACTGGCCTGCGGGTCAGCGAGCTGGTCAACCTCAGCTTCAATCAGATCAACCTTGCAGGCGGCGTGTTGCGGGTGCGCGGCAAGGGTTCAAAGGAGCGCCTCGTGCCGTTGGGCGAGGAGGCGGCGGACTGGGTGCGGGAGTTTATCGGGGGCGCAAGGATGGAGATTCTGGGAGAGCGCAAGAGCGAGGCGCTGTTCCCGACCCGGCGAGGCAAGCGCATGAGCCGGCAGGGTTTCTGGCAGCGGCTGCGCAAGCATGGCGCGGCTGCGGGCATTGCGGAACATCTCTCGCCGCACAGCCTGCGGCACGCGTTCGCCACCCACCTGCTCGACCATGGCGCCGACCTGCGCGCCGTGCAGATGCTCTTGGGCCACAGCAGCCTTTCCACCACGCAGATTTACACCCAAGTGGCACGCCAGCGCTTGCGCGAGCTGCATCGCAAGCATCACCCCCGCGCCTGAGCCGTGGTGAGCACCAGTTTTCCCTGGGTGAGGTTGGCTTCCATCATCGCGTGCGCTTCGGCGGCGTTCTCCAGCGGGAAACAGCGCTGCACGACCGGCCGCAGCTTTCCTTCGGCCAGCAGCGGCCACAAATGCGTTCGCACCGCCTTTGCGATGGCGGCTTTTTCCTCGATGTTTCTCGGGCGAAGCGTCGAGCCGGTCACCCACAGCCGCGACATCAGGATGCGTCGCACGTCCAGCTCCGCCTTGGGGCCGCCGAGCGCCGCGATCAGGACCAGTTTGCCGCCCGCCTTGAGGCAGCGGAGATTATCGCGCAGATAGGGAGCGCCCACCATGCACAGGATCACATCCGCGCCGCGGCCGCCGGTTGCGCTCATGAATGTCTCCGGCCAATTCTCCGATCGATAGCAGGCGCCGGCCCAAGCCCCCAAGTCGCGGCAAAAGCGCACTTTCTCCGCAGAGCCGGCCGTCACGAAAACGCGCGCGCCCAGGGCGCCGCCGATCTGTATGGCTGCCGTTCCGATGCCGCTGGCGCCGCCGTGGACAACGAGCGTATCGCCTGCGGACAGGCCGCCCGAGTCCACCAGGTTGGTCCATACGGTGAACCATGTTTCCGGAATCGCCGCCGCCTCGGCCAGCGTGACGCCCTCAGGCACCGGCAGGCAGTGACAGGCGGCTGCAATGCAATACTCGGCGTAGCCCCCGCCCGCCACTAGCGCGCACACCCGCTCTCCAACACGAGGGCTGGCCACATCCGGCCCCACCGATTCGACCTTGCCCGCCACCTCCAGCCCGGGCCAGTCGGGCGCGCCTTTTGGAGGCGGATAAAGCCCCTGCCGCTGCATGCAGTCGGGACGATTGACGCCGGCGGCCGCCACCTGTATGAGCACCTCGCCTCCGGCAGGGGCCGGCTTCGGCCGCTGCTCAATGCTCAGTGCCTCCGGGCCGCCAGGCTGGGAAATCGCCACCACGCGCATGGGATCTATGAGTTGCAGGAAAACCGGTCGCGGGAAGGAAGGAATTGATGTGATGGCGCTCGCAGGGGCAGTATAGTCCGCTTGCCCGCCGGGCGCGAATTGCTCAAGATACGGACATGTCCGATTCATCCGATCCCAAGGGAAGCCTCGCTGCGCTGCCGGGCGGCGTTCGGGACGCTTTCGGGCGCCCGTTGCGCGATCTTCGCATTTCCGTGATGGACCGCTGCAACTTCCGCTGTCCGTATTGCATGCCGGAAGATATTTACGATCGAAAGTTCCGGTTTCTTTCCAGCAAGCAGCGCCTGTCATTTTCGGAAATACTCAGGCTGGCGCGCCTGCTTGTCGGACTGGGCGCGAGCAAGTTGCGCATCACCGGGGGCGAGCCGCTGCTGCGCGCCGGCTTGGCCGACTTGGTGGGCGATCTTTCCCGGCTGGACGGCGTTGAGGATATCGCCCTGACCACCAACGGAGTGCTGCTGGCGCAGCAGGCAGCGGCGCTGTCCGCCGCCGGTCTGGATCGTGTGACCGTCAGCCTTGATGCCGTGGATGAAGAACTGTTTCGACGCATGAGCGGCGGCCGTGGCCGTTTGCAGTCCGTTCTGGACGGCATTGCGGAGGCGCGCTCCGCCGGCCTCGATCCAATCAAGATCAACGCGGTGGTGCAGCGCGGCGCCAACGACAAGCATGTGCTGGAGTTGGTGAGGCACTTTCGCGGCAGCGGAATGATTCTGCGCCTGATCGAGTACATGGACGTGGGGACCATCAACAACTGGAAAGCCTCGCAGACTGTGCCCGCCGCGGAACTGGCGGGGCGGATTCACCGCGCTTGGCCCTTGCGCGCGCTGGGCGCCAACTACGCCGGGGAAGTGGCCCGGCGCTACGCCTTCGTTGACGGGCAGGGCGAGCTGGGCTTTATCACCTCAGTCACCCAGCCATTTTGCGGGTACTGCAACCGGGCTCGCCTATCATCCGACGGTCGCCTGTTCACCTGCCTCTTTGCGGCGCAAGGGCTCGATTTGCGCGGTCCAATGCGGGCCGGCGCAAGTGATGGCGCGCTGCTGGAACTGATGCGGAGCTGTTGGAAGGAGCGCAAGGACCGCTATAGCGAATCGCGGTCTCGTAAAAGAAAAATGGAAAGCATTGTTCCGAAAGTTGAGATGTATTACATTGGAGGCTAATCGAGGCGTATTCTTGCGCGAAAATATGAAAAATGGAATGCTTGCGCCGTGACTTGGCGCCCGCATTGACTTATGATGCAGCATCCATTGCTCAATGAAGGCACAAAACGAATGCATGCATCGACAAGGCCTCTGATTTTGGCTTGCGCCAGCGCACTTTTCAGCTTTTCACTGCCCGCCAACAGTCAGGAAGGCTCCGGTCTGAGCGGTAATCTGGCGTTGACCACCGACTACGTCTTTCGGGGATACACTCAAACTTCGGAGAAGCTCGCCGTGCAGGGCGGCTTGGATTGGGAGGATGCCGGCGGCTGGCATCTGGGCGTGTGGGGTTCCCGCCTTGATTTTGGCGCGGGCGACGATGCCTTCGTGGAGGTGGACCTCTACGGCGGGTACTCTTGGCAGGTCAACGGCGTGGGTTATGACTTGGGATTGATCTACTACGCCTACCCAGGGGCCGACAGCGATTCGGGTTATGACTTCGTGGAGGCCTACGCGGGGCTGGGATACGATTTCAATGCCTTGTCGCTGTCCGCCGCCGTGCATTTCACGCCGGATAATTTCGGCGAAACAGGCGAGGGCTGGCATCTTACCGGCGGCTTGGGCGGGGCGCTTTCGGATGCGCTGAGCGTGGACGCGAATATCGGTTTTTCCCAAGTCACGCCAGATTTCGGGGAGGACTACTTGGACTGGAATGCGGGATTGAGCTACTCTTTCTCCCAGCTTGCGCTGGACCTGCGTTATTACGACACTGACGCGCCGGACTGCGCAGGTTCCTGCGATTCGCGCATCGTTTTTAGCCTCTCGGCGGCATTTTAGATTCCAAGCATTTGGAGGTGGTTTTGATGAGCACACGCAAAAGCGCATGGCGCAACGGTTGGATGTGGACCGGCATCGCCGGGCTTGCGGCGATGGCGTTTTTTATTGCCCCCATTGCCAAAGCCGATTCGGCGGCCCAGTTGGATTTTGTTCTGAATACTTTCGCCTTCCTCGTTTGGGGGGCTCTGATCATGTGGATGTGCGCCGGCTTCACGATGCTTGAGTCGGGATCGGTGCGAACCAAGAACGCATCCGTGATTTGCCTGAAGAATATCGGCCTTTACGCCATTGCAGGGATCACCTTCTATCTAGTGGGCTACAACCTGATGTACGTGGATGTTGGCAATATCATCGGCACGCTCAGTTTCGGGTATGGCCCGTCGGCGGATGAAATCGCCTTGTTGGAAGCGGTGGGCTCGGAAGCAGGGGAGGCGGCCATTGCCTCTGCTGCCGCCGCCGTCGCTGAAAACGGTTACTCGGTCATGTCCGACTGGTTTTTCCAGATGGTGTTTGTGGCCACAACGGCTTCCATCGTGTCCGGCGCATTGGCGGAAAGGGTCAGGCTGTGGTCCTTTTTCCTGTTTACCGCCATCCTGACCGCGGCCATTTACCCGATCGTGGGGGCTTGGACCTGGGGCGGCGGATGGCTTAGCCAGATGGGCTTCAGCGATTTTGCTGGCTCCACCATCGTTCATTCCACCGGCGGCTGGGCGGCGCTGGCCGGCGCTTTGGTGGTGGGGCCGCGCCTCGGCAAGTTCCGCCCGGACGGGAGCACCAAGATCACGCCGCCATCCAATGTTCCCGCCGTCACGCTCGGCGTGTTCATTCTGTGGCTGGGCTGGTTCGGATTCAACGGCGGATCGCAGCTTGCCTTGGGAGGCGTCGAAAACGCGGTGGGCATGAGCATTGTGCTCGTCAACACCAATCTGGCCGCAGGGGCCGGCGTTGTGGCGGCGCTGGTCCTGTCGCGGCCGCTGCTCAAGCGTGTGGATCTTTTGGCGGTGCTCAACGGCGCCATTGCCGGCTTGGTGTCGATTACCGCCGGCCCCGACGTTTTGCCTCATTCCGTGGCTTTGCTGATCGGCGCCGTGGGCGGGGGCATTTGCATCGTCGGCATAAAGCTTCTGGAGATCCTGCGCATTGACGATGTGGTGGGAGCGGTTCCAGCCCATTTGCTGGCAGGGATATGGGGCACGCTGGCAGTATGCATCGCCGGCGGCTATCACTTCGGAGTGCAACTTCTCGGCGTTGCCGCTGTTGGAGCATTCGTGTTCGGCACCTCGTGGCTGGTATGGACTCTGATTGAGAAAACCATCGGCGCCCGGGTATCGCAGACGGTGGAGGAGTTGGGGCAGGATGCGGCCGAACTCGGCATTGAGGCTTACCCGGAATTCGTCTTGATGCCGCCTCGCGATTGACGATCCGACGGCAAACTAGTATAGAATACGGTTGCTTAAGCTAAGCATCTCAAAACTTTTGGAGCATCAAAATGGATATTCCGATTGAGCGCAACGAAGGCACCTTGGTTGCTTCCCCTAGCGGTCGAATTGATGGGTTCAACGCTCAAGATTTCCATCAGACGCTGACCGGCTCAATCAACGATGATGATGCCGCCGTGCTGGTGGACATGGGTGGCCTGAATTACATCAGTAGCGCCGGCTTGCGGTCCATTCTCATGATCGCCAAAGCGCTCTGGCAGCGCAAGGCCAAGTTCATGCTGTGCTCGTTGTCCGGGTCTATCGCCGAAGTGTTCAAGATGAGTGGGTTTGACAAGATCATCGAAATCCAAGATAGCAGGGAGGACGCGCTGGCCAAGCTAAGCGGCTAGGCCCCATCCTCCAACCCAACCCCCGTCCAAGCTCTGGGCGGATAAGGCTGCTCCAACCCGCCTAGGCTTCCTGCAAGCAGCTATCCCGGGCTTTCCGTTTCCAGCGATAACGGAAGTCGAATGGTCATTTCAGTGGATTCGCCGGGCTCCGTCTCCACGGAGATTTCGCCGCCGTGCTGACGCACAATATCGTTGGATATCGATAGCCCCAGACCGGTTCCCTGGTCGGTCGGCTTGGTGGTGAAGAACGGATTGAAAATTTTGCTTAGGATATCGTCAGGAATGCCTCCGCCGTTATCGCTGATCGAAATTTCCACGTCTTTGACGGTGCGGCGCGTCCTCAAGCGAAGCTGCGGCTCGTAGTCGGACTCGTTCCCATCCGCATTTTCGCGCTCTTTGCGTTCGTGGGTTGCGTGGCAGGCATTGGTCACGATGTTGAGAAAAACACGACCTAGATCTTGCGAAACCACGTTCATTGACTTCACTTCGTCACTCAAATCCTCTTCAATACCGAGGTTGAATTCCTGATTGGAGGCACGGGCGCTGTGATAAGCGAGCCGGGCATGTTCCTCAAGCAGCGCATTGATGTTGGTGGGCTGCGATTCTCCAGCATCTCTGCCAATTTTGAGCATGTCGCGCACAATGCGGTTGGCGCGCTGTCCGTGGTGGCCGATTCGTTCCAGGTTGGAGTTGATGTCGCCGCATATCTCGTCGATCAGCCCTGGGTCGCCATCGCCTTCCTGGTTTTTTCCCTCCTTGAGAACCTCTTGGAGCTCCCCCACTAATTCCACGGAGACTTCCGAGAAATTCTTGACGAAATTGAGTGGATTCTGGATTTCGTGCGCCACGCCTGCGGTCAGCTCTCCCAACTCCGCAAGTTTTTCCCGCATGACGATCTGGTCTTGGGCGCGCTTGAGATCCTCAAGCACCTGTTCCAGTTCCTTGTTCTTGTCGCGCAGCTCTTGCGCCATGCGTTCCACCAGATCCAGTCGCTGCGCCTTTAATGACGCTTCCCTGAACACTTCGAGCGCAGCGGCCATGTCCGCCACTTCATCTCGCCCGCTCACATCGACTTTGGTCTTGAGGTCGCCTGCGGCCATTCGGCGCATGCGTCTTGAGAGGCTCTCCAAGCGCCTCAGCAGGCGGCCTACGAACAGCGAACCCATGAACAGGGCTGCCACGATTGCGATCCCGGTTACACTTAAAAGGAGGTTCTGTCCGGTATTGATTGCTGCGTTGGCGATGCCGGTCGATGCCTGCGCGCTGTCACGGGCGCCGCGCACCATGCTTTGGGCCGCGTCACCCAGCTCGATTTCCAAGCTGCGGTTGTCCGCCAGCAGGTTCCTTTCCTCCGCCGCCAAGTACAGTTCCTGCCGTCGCAGCGCAAAGCCTGCGTCCTCGCCGCTTCCCAAAAAAAGCAAGCGCTCGGCCGCTGCCTTCAACGCTGTTTCCTCCGGCGGGTTGCGGAGCGCCGCAAGGTTGCGGGAAATGGCCTCGGATGCGGATTCGAAATCCTCCAGCAATGGCTCGAGCAGCTGCGGATCGGTCACGCTGAAAGCCCGGTCCAGCAATTGCACCGCGTTATCGATATTCGCATTGAGATCCGCCAGCCGGCGATAGCGCGTCATTTCCGTTTCAGAAATATGTTGTTCACGGGGGGCCGGCCGTGAATTTAGATCCGTGTAGCCAGTGATGGCGAAGAAGTACTGGTCGTCGATCTCTGGATTCAGTATGCGCTGCAGCTGCTCATGCACCACCGGAACTTCCTTCTGCAGTTCCTGTGTTCGATTGGCGATCAGAAACCTTTCCTCCACCGATCGGTCAAGCTTTTCGATATTGACGAGCAGTGCCGCTGCCCGGGCGCGCATCTGCTGAACGCCGGCGTCGTCGATGGCTTGGGCGTCCAACTCGTTGATCCTTGATTCAAAGATGCGCCGGTCGGCGGCCACTGATGCGCGAACCCCGTCCAGTTCCTCGAGCGTGCCGGCCGATGCCAGCCTCGGCCCTGCCGCCACCAGTGTGCCGCTTTGCTCGGCCACCGCGAACGCCCCTGTGATCTGGGGCAGACTGCGGTCCACCACCAAGCGCTGGGTATCGGCCACCGTATTGAACGCAAACCAGCTATTGACGCTGGCCACCACAAATAGCAGCAGTCCGGCGCTGATGCCCAAGTACATGCGCACCGAAATTTTATGGCGCATCTCAGCGGCTCTGGCAAGGCGCGCCTTGATCCCGCCGGTTGCTTGGCCCTGATTGGCGCTCATGGCCGCGCCTCGGTGAGTGGAACCGGAAGATACTCTCCTCCGGGGTTGACCGCCGTGAGATAGATTGCGTCCGAGCCTTGGTAATCCTCCGCTCCGAACTCCAGCGAGAAGCCTCCCAAGTCGATTCTGCCGGCGCCGCGCAGCATGGGCAGCAATTGGTCCCGGCGGGGGTCTTGCCCGGATTGCTCCATGGCCACGATCACCATGCGTCCGGCCAGATAGCCTTCCAGCGAGACGAAACCGGGTTCTTCATCCGGGGCGGTTTGCCGGAGCGCTTCGCGGTACTGCGCCACTATCGGCAGCGTGTTGCCCAGCAGCGGCGGCACCACCTGAGTCATCAGCAGGCCCGCTTCATTCAGGCTTTGCTCGCTCAGGTTGCGGATCAACGCATTGCCGCCGGCAAATGACGTGGTCATTTGCACCAGGTCCAGCCCCAGCTTGCTGGTCCAGTTCACGAAGGCCGCGACCGGCGCCGGCGCCCCCACTATGATGACCGCTTGGGGGTTGCCTTCCATCACGTCTAGCAAGGTGGTTTTCACTGCGGTCGTGTTTCTGGGATAAACCGCTGTGGCTACGGGACTCAAGCCTCTTCTTCCCAGCGCCAGCTGGGCACCGCGGAAACCGGCCCGCCCAAAGGAATCGTCCTGGTAAGCCACGGCAACCCGGCTGAGGCCCTGGCCGGAAAGGAAGGCGATCATCGCCTCGGTTTCCTGGTAGTAGGAGGCACGCAGGTTGACCACGTTACGCCATTGCCCGTCCCTCAGAAAAGGCGCGCCGGTGAAGGGCGCGATATACGGCACGCCGGCGGCGGATGCCACCGGCACCGACGAGCGCGCTGTGGGCGTGCCGACCGAACCGATCAGCGCAAAGACTTGGTGCTCATTGATCAGCGCTCGAACATTTTCAATCGCGGCCTCCGGCTCATAGCCGTCGTCCAGAGACAGCAGCTCCAGCCGCCGCCCATGCACGCCGCCGTTGCGGTTGGCTTCGGCGAATGCCGCCTCGATGCCTGAACGCATGGCCGTGCCCAAGGCCATGGCCGGCCCGCTGAGCGCCGCCGACTGACCGAAAAGCACGCGGTCCGGCTCCACTTCCGGCCGCTCCTCGTCCGCAGTGAAAACATTGAAAACAGTCGGCTGCGCCGCAGACGCGGTGAAAACAGCCAGGCCTAGGAAAATAACCGGGAGGACATGCCATTGGCGCGTTGCGGGCCGCCGTGGATTGCCGGCAATCACGGCGCAAGCCATGCTTTCAAAGTGAGGCGGTTGCGGGTTCCTTCCCGGGCGTAGCAAACCTCATCCATCATTTCCTTGACGAGATGCAGGCCCAGTCCACCCACCGCTCGTTCCTCGATTCCCGCCGAGGTGTCGGGCTCGGGGGGTTCCGTTAGCGGGTCATAGGCTCTTGCCTCGTCGATAATGTCGATCGTCAAGGCATCCTCCCCGCAGTGGAACCGGATTTCGATTTCCTTGGAATCGTCGCGCTCGTAGCCGTAATCAATGATGTTGAGACCGACTTCCTCGATCACCAGCTTGATCTTGAACAGCAGGTCCTCGGGCCAACGCTGGCGCTCGGCCAGCGCGTCAATGTCCCGCTCAGTCAACTGCAATTGCTCGTGGCTGGCGGCGAAGCGGAGCACAGACGTGTCTGCCATGATCAGGATCCTGTTCGCCGCAGCACGAGGCAGGTGATGTCATCGGATTGCGAACGGTCCCCCGCAAACTCGCTCACGGCAGCGAATACCGCGTCGTTGATTGCGCCCGCGCTGGCGGGCGGCGAATCGGCAAACACCGCCTTGAAGCGGTCCATGCCGAATTCCTCGTTGTCGGGATTTTCCGCCTCCGACACGCCGTCCGTGTAGAGGACAAGCGCCTCGCCCGGCTGCAGCACAGCCTCGTCAATCCCGAATTCGAGGTCCGGCATCACGCCTAGCGCCACGCCGCCGGTGAGCGGCAGCGTGGTGGAGCTGCCGTCCTGATGCACGATCAGCGGCGGGTTGTGGCCGCCGTTGGCGTAGCGCACCAGCCCGGTTGCGGGATCGTAAACCGCGTAAAACAGCGTGACGAACATCTGCGCTTCGTTGCCGTCCTGCAACTGCTCGTTGACCATCGTCACCACTTTCCCGGGGTCTTCGTAGCTCAGCGCGGAACCTTTCAGCACCGTGCGGCTGGACATCATGAAAAGCGCGGCGGGAATGCCCTTGTCTGAAACGTCCGCAATGGCAATGCCCATCTTTCCGTGCTCCAGCCGGATCACGTCGAAGAAATCGCCTCCCACGTTGCGCGCCGGCACCATGCTGGCGTAAATCTCGTACTGGTCGGTTTGCGGAAAGTTCTTCGGCAGAATGGATTGCTGCATCCTGTTGGCAAAGCCGAGCTCGCTTTGCAGGGCTTGCAGCTGGTCGCGCGATGCCGCCGCCTCGCGCGACATCTCCAGTTGCTGCAAACCGCGTTCGACCGTTATCCTCAGGTCGTCGAAATCGATCGGCTTGGTGACGAAATCAAAGGCCCCGCGGTTCATGGCCGCGCGGATGTTCTTTATGTCGCCGTACGCCGATATGACCACGGAGCGAAGGTCGGTGTCCACATCGGGGAGCTTCTCAAGCAGGGTCAGCCCGTCCATGCGCGGCATATTGATGTCGGACAGCACCAGATCAATGTCGTCGTGCTGCCCTAGAACCTCGAGCGCGTCCACGCCGTCGTGCGCAAAAACAAAAGAGTACTTGCCCGAGCGGATCTCACGGCGCATCCGCTGACGGACCAGTTGCTCCAAGTCCGTCTCGTCGTCCACCATCAGGATCTTGTATTGCGCTTGCATTCAGTGTCCGCCCATGACGTTGAGTCAATGCGCCATTGTATATGTGCGCCGCTCAGATTTGCAGCATCCTTGTTACCGCGAGGCGCGCGCGCTCGGCGATGGCGGCGGGCACGCGCACCTCGGGGCGAAGGTTTTCCAGCGTGGCCAGGATCTTGGGCAGGGTAATGCGCTTCATGTGCGGGCAGAGGTTGCAGGGGCGCACGAAATCCACATCGGGATGCTCCACCGCCACGTTGTCGCTCATCGAGCACTCCGTGACCATGACCACGCGGCGGGGTTTGCGTTCGCCCACGTACCGGATCATTGCCGAAGTCGAGCCCACAAAGTCGGCTTCCGCCAGCACATCGGGCGGACACTCCGGATGGGCGATCACTTGGATTCCCTGGTGCGAATTCCGGTAGCTCCTTATTTCGTCGGCTGTGAAGCGCTCATGCACTTCGCAACTGCCCTCCCAGAGAATCATCTCGACATCGGTCTTGCTAGCGACATAACGGCCGAGATAGCCGTCAGGAAGAAAGATCACACGGTCCGCGCCCAGCGATTCGACAATCCGCACGGCATTCGCCGAGGTGCAGCAAATATCGGATTCGGCCTTGACCTCGGCGGAGGTGTTGACGTAAGTCACGACCGGCACGCCCGGATACTTCTGCTTGAGCAGGCGCACATCCTCGCCGGTGATGGCGGCTGCAAGCGAACAGCCGGCATCGAGATCGGGGATCAGAACCGTCTTTTCCGGCGCTAGGATCTTGGCCGTTTCAGCCATGAAATGCACGCCGCACATGAGAATCACGCCGGCCTCGGCTTCGGCGCCCAGCCGGGCCAGCTCCAGCGAATCCCCGGAATGGTCGGCAACCCCGTGGAATATCTCCGGAGTCTGGTAGTTATGCACCAGAATCACAGCGTCGCGCTCGCGCTTCAGCTCGTTGATGCGGGCGATATACGGAGCATGCACAGGCCATTCCACCTCGGGGATGACATCCGACAGCCGCGCCCATACAGGCGCGGTGGCGCGCCGGACATCGGCGTTGAAATCAAGATGGCCGCTGGATTGAATCTGCATTTGAGCCCTCTGCTTGCCGCAACGTAATGCTATAAGTGAGCATAAGGCTTGTCAAACGCCTTCCGTCCTCCCGCCAATTTCCCCGTCCAGCCTAATCCTTCGGTGCCTTCCTGATGCCCTCTTTTCAGGAGGCGCTGTGCGCGCCAAGCTATTGGCGCCCACTGGCTCGGTTCCGCCATCCTGGCTTCAACGCGCCTGAAAAGAGGGCATCAGGAAGGCACCTCTATCCGAACAAGCAAATGAGCCGCTGTAGCCTTTCTTGGCCTTCTTCTCTTCCGGGAGTGTCGGCGACAGCGAGCGTCGATGTCCCGACGCGAGCCGCCGCCAAGCCCCATGGATGGGTTCATGCGTCTCCCGGAAGAGAAGAAGGCCAAGAAAGGCGGGATCGAAGCGCCTAGGCAATCCCGGCAGGGCAATTGGCGGGATTAGCGGGATATGCGGGCTAGAATGGCGGGGTGACTGAAGCGATCAGTGTGGAGCTCAGCACGGTTGTACTGACCGTGGCTGACAACGAACCCATGGTTCTGGCGCTTAGGGACGAAGGCAAGGCGAGACTGCCCGGCGACCGCCTGCGGACCACGCGCGACCAGACGCTGGAGTTCGGCACTCGGCGGCTGCTGCGGCGACAGGTGGGCTTGGAGCCCGCATGGTTGGAACAGCTCTACACCTTCGGCGACCGCCGACGCAATTTCTGGCCGCGCCATCCGGACCGAACCATAACCGTAGCGTATCTTGCGCTGGTGCGGCATGACCTGTGCTCAGCCAGCGCGGAATGGCGGCGCTGTTACGAATTCTTTCCCTGGGAAGACCAGCGCGCGGAACAAGGGCAGCGCGATCCAATCCGGCAGTCCCTTGGAGCCTGGAAGCGCAGGGCGCGCGCCGATGCCACGCGCGCGGCGCGCGCCGTCCGGATCGACCGCTGCTTGGGCCTGGGCAAGGCCGGCTGGAATCCCGATCTTGTTCTTGAGCGCTATGAGCTGCTTTATGAAGCGGCGCTGGTGAGCGAAGCCTGGCACGACCGGGGCGCCCCGGTGCCGGCCTCGCGCATCCTGAGCGGTTCAGGCATGGCGCTGGACCACCGGCGCATACTCGCCACCGCTCTTGGGAGGATGCGCGGGAAACTGCGCTATAGGCCGGTGGTGTTTGAACTGATGCCAGCAGAGTTCACACTGTTCGAACTACAGCGGGTTATTGAATCCATCATAGGCCGCCGCCTGCACAAACAGAATTTCCGGCGTCTCGTCGCAAACCAGCGGCTGGTTGAGGACACCGGAGTGCATAGGGAGGACACCGGCGGGCGGCCCGCGCGGCTGTACCGTTTTCGTAGCGATGTGCTTGACGAGCGGCGCGCCGCCGGCGTGCTCTCCTGATGCCGCCGGCCCCGTCCAAGCGGCCTGGGCGCCTGCCGCTTCGTGTATATTCACGCCATACCGAAGCAGGCGCGTAGCTCAGGGGTTAGAGCACTTGCTTGACATGCAAGGGGTCGGTGGTTCAATTCCACTCGCGCCTACCATTTTTTCTGCGTCCGAAGTGTCCCAGGCCGCCCTAACCCGCCTATTGCGCCAAGAGGCCGTGGGGGGCGTGCGGCATTTTGCCTGTTCCTCGCCATTTCCCGCCCCCCTCTTGCGGGAGACGCATGAATACATCCATGTAGCTTGCTTCGTTCGCGCCGGGACATCGGCGCTCACCCTGCCTCCGATACTCCCGCAAGAGGGGGGCGGGAAATGGCTTTATCTGCGAGCCCAGGGCATAGCGCCTATGGCGCAGCGAGCCTGCGCGCGCAGGCGGGCGCAATGCGCCGCCCGGTCCGCGCGGCGATGACCGGCTTTCATCCCGCGGTTGACGATTGGTTCCGGTCGTCGTTCAGGCAACCCACTGCGGTGCAGTCCGGGGCTTGGCCCGCCATCGCCGCAGGCGGGCACGCGCTCCTGGCTGCGCCGACCGGATCGGGCAAGACCCTGGCGGGTTTCCTTGCCGTGATCGACGATCTTCTTCGGCGCTCGCAGCAGGACGACCTTCCAGAACGCACGCAGGTGGTGTACGTATCGCCGCTGCGGGCGCTTTCCACCGACGTTCGCCGCAACCTTCGGGCGCCGCTGGCTGGAATCGACCTCGCGCTTGAGGAAGCCGGCCAGGCGGTTTCGGGGATCACAGCGGGACTGAGAACCGGCGACAGCTCCCCGGCCGAGCGCCGCAAATTGCTGATAAAGCCGCCGCACATCCTGGTCACCACGCCCGAGTCGCTCTATTTGCTGCTGACCTCAGAAGGCGGCCGGCGAATGCTTGGCGACATTCGCACCGTCATACTGGATGAACTTCACGCCTTGGCTGGCGGCAAGCGCGGCGCCCACCTTGCCTTGACGCTTGAGCGGCTGCAGATGCTTACGGGCAAGCCGCTGCGGCGCATCGGCATGTCGGCCACGCAGCGGCCGCTTAAGCGCATGGCCTGTTTTCTGCTCGGCAATCGCAATGAGGACTGCGAGATTGTGGATGCCGGAGCCGGCCGGACGCGGGACCTTGCGCTGGATCTTCCCGGATCGCCGCTGCAAGCCGTCATGCCGCTGGAGGTGTGGGGGGAAATCTACGACCGCGTTGCGGATCTGGTCCGGCGGCACGATTCCGCTTTAGTGTTCGTCAACACCCGCCGCCTTTGCGAGCGCGCCGCTCGGCAACTGAGCGAGCGCCTGGACGAGGAGGCAGTGGCTTCCCATCATGGCAGCATGTCGAAGGCGCATCGGCGCGCCGCCGAGCAGCGGCTCAAAAGCGGTCGCTTGAAGGTTCTGATCGCCACCGCCTCGCTGGAACTGGGCATTGATATCGGCGCCGTGGACCTCGTTTGCCAATTGGGTTCGCCGCGGGGGATTTCAGTGTTCCTGCAGCGGGTGGGGCGTTCCGGGCATGCCGTGGGCCGCACGCCCAAGGGCCGGCTGTTCCCGCTGAGCCGCGCGGATCTGGTGGAGAGCCTGGCGCTGCTCAAGGCCGCCTCGCGCAACGTGCTCGAGGAAATTCACGTTCCTCCCGGCGCCGCCGACGTGCTGGCGCAGCAGATCGTTGCCGAATGCGCCTGCGGGGAGCGCGGCACGGCCGAGCTGCATGAAGCGTTCGCCCGTGCGTGGCCATATCGCAACCTTGAGCGAAAACAGTTTCTCCGGCTGGCGCAGATGCTCGCTGAAGGCTATGCGACGCGACGCGGCCGCTCCGGCGCCTATTTGCACTACGACAGCGTGAAAGAAAAATTGCGCCCGCGCCGGGCCGCGCGCATTACAGCGCTGACCAATGGCGGCACGATTCCCGATCAGTTCGACTACGATGTGCTGCTGGCTCCCTCCGAGACGCGCATCGGCACGCTCAACGAGGATTTCGCCTTTGAAAGTCTGCCCGGCGATATTTTCCAGCTGGGGAACGTTTCCTACCGCGTGCTGCGCGTGACTTCGGGGAAGGTTTACGCGGAGGATGCGCAAGGCGCTCCGCCCACCATTCCGTTCTGGTTCGGCGAGGCTCCCGGCAGAAGCCGTGAGTTGTCGCAGGGCGTGGCGGAGTTGCTTGACGGCGTGGATGCCCGGCTCGCCGTCGGCGAGGATCCGGCAGCCTGGCTTGAAGCGATTCCTGGCGCCCCGGCGGAAGCGGCGCGCCAGGCGGCGGAGTATCTGGCGGCGGGTCGCGCCGCCCTCGGCGCTCTGCCGGGCACGGGGCGCTTTGTGGTGGAGCGTTTTCTCGATGAGCTGGGCGACATGCATGTGGTGATCCATTCGCCGCTGGGGTCGCGCCTGAACCGCGCCTGGGGGCTGGCGCTGCGAAAGCGCATCTGCCGGAAGTTCAATATCGAACCTCAGGCCGCGGCGCTGGACGACAGCATCGTGATTTCGCTAGGTCCCGGCCACAGCTTTCCGCTCTCGGATCTTGGCGGCTGGCTCAAGTCGTCGTCATCGCTCCATGTGCTCACCCAGGCCGTCTTGGACTCTCCGATGTTTCCGGCCCGGTGGCGCTGGGCGGCCACGACGGCGCTGGCGGTGGTTCGCAACCGCAACGGCGAGCGCCGCCCGGCGCAATTCCAGCGGAGCGATGCGGAAGACCTGATGGTTGCGTTATTCCCCGATGTCGTGGCCTGCGCGGAGAACCTCGCAGGCGACCGCGCCATTCCCGACCACCCGCTGGTCAGGCAGGCGCTTGACGACTGCCTGCATGAGCTGATGGATGCCGAGGGGCTGCAAGTGCTGCTGCGGAAACTTGAGGCAGGCGAAGCCTCCGTGGTATTTGCCGAACCTGCTTCTCCTTCGGTGCTGGCGCAGGAAGTCATCATGGCAAAGCCGTATGCCTTCCTGGACGATGCGCCTGCCGAGGAGCGGCGAACGCAGGCGATCCGCACCCGGCACCTGATGGATGCGGAGGAGGCGGCCATGCTCGCACGGCCCGATCCGCAGGCGATCGCCGATGTGCGCGCGCAAGCCTGGCCGCGGCCGCGCGATGCCGATGAGCTGCACGACGCGCTCAACGTGGCCGGTTTCATGGCCGAGGCGGAATTGGGCGAGCACGCCGAAATCCTGGCCGAGCTAGCCGGTCAGGGCAGGGCGCTTGAGGTCGCTGCGGCGGACGGGCGGAAGAACTGGGCTTGCATCGAGCGCAGCGCCGAGTTGCGCGCGGCCTGCGGCCCGCGCCCGGGTGCCCGAACCGCGGCGATTCGCGAATTGCTGCGCAGCCGGCTGGAAGTGCTTGGCCCGGTGACCGCAGCGGAGCTGGCTTTGCCGCTGGCGCTGGCCCCGGCCGCGGCAGCGGAAGCGCTGGCCGCCCTGGAGAGCGAAGGATTCGTGGTGAGGGGGAAATTCCGTTCCGCAGCGGCGCAAGCCGGCGGCGGCCAGGAGGAGTGGTGCGAACGCGGCCTGCTGGCCCGTATTCACCGGCGAACGCTCAAGTCGCTGCGCCAGCAGGTTCGACCGGTCAGCCCGGCGGAATTCACCGCGTTCCTTTTTCACTGGCAGGGCCTTGCCGGCGAAACCCGGCGCGGGCCTGAGTCGCTGCGGCTGGCGCTGGAGCGGCTGGAGGGCAGCGCCGCCCCGGCGGCGGCTTGGGAAAGCAGCGTGCTGCCGGCGCGGATTGAAGATTTCTCCCCGCCAATGCTGGATCAGGTTCTGGCATCCGGGGAATGGCTGTGGAAGCGTGTTGAACCTGCGGCCGGCGGTGCCCGAAGGCGTATGGCGGCGAATACCCCTGTCTGTCTCCTGCGGCGGGAATTCCTGGAGTTATGGCCGGCATCCCCGGCGCGGCTGGAAGGCCTTTCCTTTGGAGCGCGGGCCGTGTTCGAGAACCTGCGTGCGCGCGGCGCCGATTTCTTCCTCAGCGTGGTGCGCAGCACCGGCATGCTGCGCAGCCAGGTGGAGATGGCCCTCGGCGAACTGGCGGCATCGGGGCTGGTGACCTCGGACCGCTTTACCGGTTTGCGAGCGCTCATTACGCGCGCCGACCGGCGGCCGCGCTTCGGCGGATTGCGGGCCCGCGCGAGCGGCGTTCAAGCGGGCGGGCGCTGGTCGGCCCTTTGCGGACCGCCGGTCGGGGAGATCGACGAGGAGGAGCGTGTCCGGTATCTGGCCGAATCCATGATTTGCCGCTACGGCGTGGTTTTCAGGGCGCTGCTGCTGCGCGAAAAGAGCCTGCCTCCGTGGCGGATGTGGCTGAGAACGTACCGGCGCATGGAAGCGCGGGGCGAATTGCGGGGCGGACGTTTTGTCAGCGCTTTCAGCGGCGAGCAGTTCGCCTCGCCCGAGGCGGTGGAAATGATCCGTGCGCTTCGGCGCAGGAAACAGCTGGGTTTAAGCCTGAGCATCGCCAGCGCCGACCCCATGAATCTCACCGGCGTGCTCTCGCCGCAGCGCATCCCGGCGCATCCGCCATGCCGCATCCGCTACGAGAATGGCATCCCGCTCATCCAGGTCGCCGAACGCCGCTTGGCTTTGGACGAGCGGCGGGTTTTCGGCGCGGGCTGCTAGAATCGGCGCGGCAAAGTGGAGGGAAGCATGAGCCAGGAAATTCTTCGGGAACTGTCCGGCCTTTTAGGCGGCGAGCATGTGGTGACGGACGAGGCCGAATGCCGCTACTTCGCCATGGACGTTTACAACGCGCGCGAAATGCCGCTGGCGGTTATCCGGCCCGGCACGGTGGAGGAATTGCAGGAAGCGGCCCGCATCGCCTTGCGCGGCGGCGTGGCCTTGGTGCCCCGCGGCGGCGGCGCGTCCTACACCGATGGCTACCTGCCAACCACGGCGCGCTCGCTGCTGGTGGACACCTCGCGGCTGAACCGCATTGTTGAAATCAATGCCACCGACATGCACGTGACCGTGGAGCCGGCGGTCACTTGGGAGCGCCTCAACGCGGCCTTGGCCAAGGAGAAGCTGCGCACCCCGTTCTGGGGGCCTTTTTCGGGGCTGAAGGCCACTGTGGGCGGATCCGCCTCGCAGAACTCGGCGAGCCTGGGCACCGGCAACCACGGCCTTTCCGCGGAATCAGTGCTGTCGTTCGATGTGGTTCTGGGCAACGGCGAGCTGCTGCGCACAGGATCCGCGTCGATCAGCACGTCCACGCCGTTCTTCCGCTGGTACGGCCCGGACCTGACCGGCCTGTTCACCGGGGACACGGGCGCCATGGGGATCAAGGCGCGCATCACGCTGCGCCTGATCCAGCGCCCGCCCAAAACCGGCGCGGCTTCGTTCGGCTTCGATTCATTCGACGGCATGGCCGCCGGGATGTCGGCAGTGGCGCGCTTGGGCGTGGTGGCGGACAACTACGGCCTCGACCCCAAGCTTCAGCAAGGACAGCTCACCAAAACCAACACTTCCGATGCCGCGCGGGCGGTGTGGAACGTGGCCCGCGATTCGTCCAATCCGCTGGAGGCGGCCAGCCGGCTGGCCCGGATGGCGCTGGCCGGGAAGCGGTTCTTCGGCGGTTTCAGCCACTCCGCGCATTACGTGGTGGAAGGGCACAGCGCCGCGGAAGTGAAAACCAAGCTCAAGCTCGTTCGCGAAACCATGCGCCCGCACGGAACGGAAGTGGCCAATACCGTGCCCACGGTGCTGCGTTCCATGCCGTTCATCCCCATGTACTCCGTTTTGGGCGTGAAGGGCGAGCGCTGGGTGCCGATGCACGGAATCATGCCGTTTTCCCGGGTGGCGGAATTCCGCCGCCGGCTGGTGGACCTGTACGAAGAGAACGCAAGCCGCATGAAGGAACTGCGCGTCGATAAGGGCGCCATGTTCATGACCGTCAGCACCAATGCGTTCCTGTACGAGCCGGTGTTCTACTGGGAGGACAGCCAAACAGTGTTCCACAAGCGCTTCATGCCGCAGGACTACCTCAAGACGCTGCCCGAGCACGACGACAATCCCGAGGGCCGGGCGCTGGTGGAGGAATTGCGCCGGAAGATCATGGATACTTTCTGGGAGGTGGGCGCGATCCACCTGCAGATCGGCAAGACCTATCCGTATTTGCGCGGCAGGCAGCCGGAAGCGGAAAGGCTGCTGCGGGCATTCAAGGGCGGCGTGGACCCCGATAACCTGATGAATCCCGGCGCCCTGGGCTTGGGTGCGCCCTGAGTTTGCGTGCGGCCCCGCCGTCTCCGCCCCCGAGTGCTGGCGCCCGCGAAATCATCCATGGCCTTTCGGCCCCGCCCTTCCTCGCCCCCTTCTGCCGTGAGGCGCCATCCTTGGCTCGGTTCCGCCATCCATGGCTCCAACGCTCCCGGCAGAAGGGGGCGAGGAAGGGCTACGGCAGCGCTGGCGGGCGCCCTGGCCGCCTGATCTGGCACGCCGCCGGTCGCATCAAGCTATTCCGGCCAGCCGTCTCCGGCGGCGCCGATCAATAGTGCAATGAACGCGCGCCTATCGTTTCCGCTCCTCAAAGCCGTGGTTTTGCCGGATCGCCGGCATACGCCAGATCCGCCGCGATTCCGCACGGATTATCCGTCCGGAATTTTTCGAGCACGGGTACAATAAACGCCCCGTTGGCGGGTTCGCACGGAGGTCCCATGTCCGAATATCGACCGCCGGTCGATGAAATGCTGTTCATTCTGGATTCCGTAGCCGGAATGGACGCGGTTGCCGGCCTTCCAGGCTGCGAGATGCTCAATAGCGAACTGGCGCGCTCGGTGATGGAGGAAGCTGGCGAACTGGCCTCGAGCGTGTTGGCGCCGCTCAATGCCCAAGGGGACCAGGCCGGCGCCGAGGTGCGCGACGGACAGGTTCATGTTCAGGCCAGTTTTCGCCAAGCCTATGCGGCGTTTGTGGAAGGCGGCTGGGGCGGAATTTCAGCGCCTGAAAGCTACGGGGGGCAGGGCTTGCCGCAAGTGGTCTCAATGCCCGTGCAGGAGATGTGGCAGTCCGCCAACTTGGCATGGTCGCTGTGTCCGCTGCTGAGCCAGGGAGCGCAGCATGCGCTGGAGCTGTACGCCAGCGAGGATTTGCGGCGGCGATTTTTGCCGAAGCTGGTGAGCGGCGAATGGACCGGCACCATGAACCTCACCGAGCCTCAGGCGGGCTCCGACCTGGGATTGGTGCGCTGCCAGTCCCGGCCGGAAAACGGCCACTACCTCATCAACGGGCAGAAGATATTCATCACCTTCGGCGACCATGACATGGCCGGCAACATCCTTCACTTGGTGCTGGCTCGCCTTCCCGACGCGCCCGAAGGCACGCGAGGGCTTTCGCTGTTTCTGGTGCCGAAGCGCATCCCCGATGCCGACGGAGCGCCCGGTGCGCCCAACAATGTGCGGCCGGTGTCGCTGGAGCACAAGCTCGGCCTGCACGCCAGCCCTACCTGCGTGATGAGCTACGAGGATGCCGTCGGCTACCTGGTGGGCGAGGAGAACCAAGGTTTGCCCCACATGTTCGCGATGATGAACGATGCGCGCGTATCGGTGGGATTGCAGGGCGTGGCGATATCCGAACGCGCTTACCAGCAGGCTCTGGACTTCGCCGCCAACAGGATGCAAGGCAAGGCGCCCGGCGGTCGGGAAACCGTGCCGATCCTCCGGCATCCGGATGTGCGCCGCATGCTGATGGAAATGAAGTCGCAGATTTTCGCCATGCGGGCGCTCGCCTACGTGGCGGCCATGCATGCCGACTTCGCCCGGCGGCATCCCGACGGCGGGCAGCGCGCCTCCCATCAGCGGCGGCTGGACCTGCTCACGCCCATCATCAAGGGCTGGAACTGCGAGCGGGCCGTTGAACTGACCTCGCTGGGCTTGCAGATCCACGGCGGCATGGGCTACGTGGAGGAAACCGGCGCCGCCCAGCATTACCGCGACGCCCGCATCACCACGATCTATGAGGGCACCTCCGGCATCCAGGCCGGCGATCTTGTAGGGCGCAAGATGATCCGCGACCAGGGCGCGGCGCTCAAGGAACTGCTTTCCGACATGCGGGAGACCTTGGATCAACTAGATGTGCTTGGGCGTGAGGATCAGGTGGTGGCGGCCTCGCTGGAGGAGGGCCTCCAGCAAGCCGAATCGGTTGTTGAGTGGTTCTTCGCCGAACTGGGCGCGCAGCAGGAGCTGCCGGGAGCCGCCGCCTTCAACCTGATGATGCTGCTGGGGTATTTGTGCGGCGGCTGGCTGCATGCCCGCGCCGCGCGGGCCGCATCCGTTTCCGGCGAGGGCCCCGCGGCCGAGGCACGCCGCGTTTGCGCGCGCTTCTACGCCGAGCATTTCATGCCCCAGGTGGGAGCGCTGGCCCGCCGGGTCCGCTCAGGCTCCGCCAGCACCATGGCGCTGGCTGCCGAGCAGTTCTGACATGCGCTTTTCGACCAGGCAGATTCATGCCGGGTCCGAACCTGATCCGGCCACAGGCGCGGTGCTGCCGCCCATCCACCAGTCCACCACCTTTGCCCAGCCATCGGTGGACGGATACTTGTCGAAGGGCTACTCCTATTCGCGCAGCGGAAACCCCACGGTCAGGGCGCTGGAGAAGCGGCTGGCCGGATTGGAGGGCGGCGCCGACTGCACCTGCTATTCGACCGGCATGGCGGCTGTGAGCGCGGTCCTGCACGCGTTCCTCAACGCCGGCGAGCACGCCTTGGTGTCGCAAGTGGCCTACGGCGGCACGTATCGGGTATGCACGCAGATCTTCGCCCGTTTCGGGGCGCGCTTCACGTTTGTTGACACATCCAATCCCGATGCGGTGCGCGCTGCCATTACGCCCGATACCCGGCTGCTGCTGACTGAAACGCCGGCCAATCCCACGCTGGTGCTCAGCGATATTGCCGCGCTTTCGGAGATCGCGCGCAGCAACGGCCTGGTGCATGTGGTCGATAACACCTTTCTTTCGCCGTACTGCCAGCTGCCGCTGGCGCTGGGCGCGGATATTTCGCTGCACAGCACCACCAAGTACATCGACGGCCATAACGCAACGGTTGGCGGTGCCTTGATCGCGGCCAGCGCCGAACTCGACGAGCAGCTGCGATTCGTCCAGAACGCCACCGGCAGCATCATGTCGCCGATGGTGGCCTGGTTGACGCTGCAAGGCGTCAAGACTTTGTCCGTGCGCATGGACAGGCAATCGGCCACCGCCATGGCCATCGCGCGATACTTGGGCGGGCATCCGGCCGTGGGCGAAGTTTGCTATCCAGGCTTGGAATCGTTCGCGCAGCACGATCTGGCGAAGCGCCAGGCGAGCGGTTTCGGCGCCATGCTCTGGTGCGAGCTCAAGGGCGGGCTTGAAGCCGGCAAGAACCTCATGGACCGCGTCCGGCTCTGGACGCTGGCGGAAAACCTTGGCGCCGTGGAATCGCTCATCACGCACCCCGCAACCATGACCCATGCCGATGTCGAGCCGGAGGAACGCCGCCGTGTGGGTTTGCGCGACGGGATGGTTCGCCTGTCGGTGGGGTTGGAAGATCCTGAGGACTTGATCGAAGCCTTGGACGCAGCCCTCTAGCCCGGCTCCATGAGCCGGTAGCCGAAGCGCTCCAACAGGTCGATGCGCCGGTCGAACACGCGGTTGAACGCCTCGATTTCTCCGGCGCCGAGCCGGTCGATTTGCCGGCGGTTCATGTTGGCGAGCATCTCGTCGTACATCCCGTCCTTGACTTGCAGGCGCTGGCGTAGCTTCAGGTCGCGCAGTTCAGGAACCATGGCGCGGATCTTCTCCTCGACCCGGTGCGGGGCGTCGCACATTTCCTCGTAGGTGAAAAAGGCCGCCCGGTCGCCGTGCCGCTCCAGGTTGCGAAGCTGCAGTTCCATGCAGGCGACGGCGTGCCGCGCGGCCGCGGCGGGCAGGTCGCCATCGAACCGGACGGCTTTCCGGGGCTGGTTCCTGCAAATGCCCTCGCACATGGCGTAGGGATTGCGCACCATGAACAGGAACCGGGCGTTGGGAAAGTGCCGCGCGATGTCGTCCACGTGCAGCAGGAAATGCGGCGTCTTGGTGTAGAACACCGGGGCGCGGGGGTCGCGGGCGAAGGCTTGGAAGTGCCAGGCTTTGCGCGTGCGCGGCCAGTCGTAGGCATCCCGGTCGGCCAGGCGGCCCCGCCATTCGGGCTCGCTCCAGATCAGCCCGCCATGTTCGAGCGTGGTGGGCCCGGCGAATCCGAGCGCGAACTGGCCTTCCCGCGGCAGGTTCCAGGTCGCCCGGCTGGTCGCCATCGCCTCCTTGAGGAAGCTTGAGCCGCTGTTGTTCGGCGCGATGCCGAAAAGGTGCGTGCGAACGGCGCGCCCCAAGTCATGCGCTGCTCCATAAGCCATGTTCACCGCGCTTGCCCCGCAAGCGGGCCGCGGAAAGCCTGCCGAAGATGCGCGGCGTCAAGGCAGGCCAGCCACGCCTCGTGCCACCAGGCGTGGGCCGGATGGGGGGCGAGCGCCGGGTCGCCGTCCGTCCAGCGCAGCATGTCCGCTGCGCTCCAAGGCTTAACGGGGCCGTTGAAATGCAGCACCTTCGCGTCCGCCGGCGCCAGCCCCTCGCGCGCCAGGATCGCATCCCTCATTTGCAGCGGATAGTTGTAGGTCGAGCTGACGAGGCTTTGCCGTCCCGCGAAGTGCCGGTTCAGCAGAAGCTGGTCGGTGTGGATCGTGTCCGTTCCGCGCCAGGTGTCCGGCGTGACCAAGCCCAGGAGTTCCGC
The DNA here is from genome assembly GCA_028285945.1 of Candidatus Foliamicus numerosus. Taxonomy (GTDB): domain Bacteria; phylum Pseudomonadota; class Gammaproteobacteria; order Steroidobacterales; family Foliamicaceae; genus Foliamicus; species Foliamicus numerosus. The sequence goes on from JAPYNE010000042.1 coordinate 35,522, forward strand.
GTAAGCGCGCTCGCCCGTCAGGCGCTCGTCGATGAGCAGAAGCCCTGAATTGAACGTCCGCTCCAGCGCGCCTCCGGCACCCGCAAGATCAGGGCTGTCGAGCGGCTGGAACGAGACGGCATCGCGGCATTGTCCCGAAACGGACACGAGGTCCCCGCAGCAGATCAGCGCCTCCCGGCGGTCGAAAAGCTCCCGGACCGATCGGCGGAACAAGAGGTCGCTGTCGCCATAGAGAACCTTGCGGTAGCCGTCGATTCGGAACGCCTCCAGGCAGTAGAAATCGGAAAGCCGCCGCACCCCTAGCGGCGAGTCGGCGAATGCGGCCAGGCGCCGGCGCAGCGCCGGGCGCACCGGCTCCAGCCGCAGCCTTGGGCAGGCCCGCGCCAGCGCCGCGCGGGATTCCGCGGGCAGTCCGTCGTGGAACAGCACCATCCCGCCGCCGAAGCCGGGGTGATGCGCCAGGAACGAATGGGCCGCGACAATGGCGCCGGGCAGGAATTCCCGGGTGGCCGCCAGCGCGAGGCAAACGTCCGCCGCGCGGGTGTCCGCAGGATTGCTTCGCTTGGAAGTCAAGAAACTGCAACTCTCTGGTCAGGGGCCCGTAGCGACGGTGGCGGCGAACGCGGGCGGGGTCGCGCACCAAGCGCGCCATGTTCAGGCAGCAGTCGCGCTCCGGCGCCGCGCCGCCGATGCAATGATGGATCGCGCCTGTGCAAAAGCCTCGACGAGCGCTTCCATGGCGGCGTGGAGCCGAATGGGATCCGGTTTGCTGTGGTCCCGCAGCACGATGTCGAACAGCACTTAGCCTTGGCGCAACATCAGCCGGCGGCTTTCACGCCCGCTCTGAAACGGCTCCGGCACCAGCCCCGCAACGAATTCCAGCCGCCGGCGGTCCGGCAGCGGACAGCGGTGCTCCACCCCTAGCCGCGCGCCGCAAGGGGCCGGACGGCGACCCGTTGTTCCCGGAAGGCGCCGCCGCCCGTTGGTGGGTGCCTGAAAGCATGGGTTTCCCCATGTCTTGATCTTGCGGGTCCGCCGAGCAGGAAACCAACCCCGGCTATCACTACGACATAGGTATGTAAAGTAAATTTTCATTGGTGGTGAACGGACTCGGGGGGCTGCCATCTCGGGTCTGCGCTATGTCAACTGTCTTGACGGTCGGCGGTTGCCAAGGTGCTTTGCGGGATTCGCCGCCGCCGTTGCCGGATTGAGGGGATT
>JAPYNE010000043.1 GCA_028285945.1 Candidatus Foliamicus numerosus
CATGGAAGTCATAATGCGGTCTTGGCGCGGATCCAGCGCCAGCATGGCCCAAGCCGAGAACACGGCGCTGTGCGGAGGGATCACCACTTTGCCGATTTCGAGTTCCCGGGCCAGCGACGCGGCATGCAGGCCCGCGCCGCCGCCGAATGCGATCAGGGTGAAATCCCTCGGGTCGTGGCCGCGATTGACGGACACCAGTTTCAAGGCGTTCACCATATTGGCGTTGGCGATGCGGACGGTGCCCAGCGCCACATCGAGCGCGTCCACGCCAAGAGGCTCGGCCAAAGCGGAAAACGCCTTGCTCACGGCGGGCAGATCGGGAGGGCCGTCGCCGCCTGCGAGCTTGCGCGGATCGATGCGCCCCAGCAAGAGGTGCGCGTCCGTGGTGGTGGGCTGCAAGCCGCCTCGGCCGTAAGCCACGGGGCCCGGTTCCGCGCCGGCGCTTTGCGGGCCCACCCGCAGGCTGCCAGCCGGATCCAGCCATGCGATGCTGCCGCCGCCGTTGCCGATCTCCACGATATCGACCACGGGCGTGCTGATTGGATAGCCGGCGCTGGCCGGGGTTTTCTCGATCTGGTATTCCTTGGCTATAAGGGCAACGCCTTCGCGGATCAGGGAGCATTTGGCGGTTGTTCCGCCAATATCCAGGGTAATGAGATTGCGCTCGCCGATTTTCCGGCCGTAGGCCGCCGCGCCCAGCACGCCTGCGGCGGGCCCGGATTCGACTAGGCTGATGGGATTGGCTGCCGCGGCTTTAGGCGCCACCATTCCGCCGTTCGATTGCATGACGAGCATATCGGACTTAAGCCCGGCGCCGGAGAGGTCGTTTTGCAGCCCGTTCAGGTATGCGCGCACGGGAGGAAGAACGTATGCGGACAGAACCGTGGTGCTGGTGCGTTCGTACTCGCGCCACTGCAAGCACACCTGATGGGATGCGATCACCTCGAGGTCCGGCATGGCGGTGGTGATGATTTCATGCGCTTGCCGCTCGTGGGCCGGATTCGCATAGGCGTGCAGGAAGCAAACCGCAATGGCGGTTGCGCCGTCCTGCGCAAGCCGGCGGGCGGCCGAAAGCAGTTCGTCCTCGTTGAGGGGAACGACCACCTCGCCGCGGTGGTCCATGCGCTCGCCCACTTCCCGGCGCAGGTAGCGGGGCACGAAAGGCGGCGGCTTGCGGTAGTAGGCGTTGAAGATATCCGGCGTGTTGCCCCTGGCGATTTCGAGCACGTCCCTGAAGCCGCGGGTTGTAATCAACCCCGTCTTAGCGCCTTTGCGCTCGGTGAGGGCATTGATAACGACCGTGGAGCCGTGAGCGAAAAAATCGATGCCCGCGAGGTCAATGCCTCTTGCGGCGAGCGCATCGGCGATGCTTTTCTCGAATCGCCCGGGCGTGCTGCGGCGCTTGATGGATGCGGCGCGCCCGTTTTGGAGATGGAACACATCCGTGAATGTTCCCCCAACATCGGTTGCGATTCGCCCGCTGCGGCAGCCGGGCTTTGCATTCATTGATACATCCATCGAGCGCTCCCGCCCGATTGTACCAATTGCGCCGCACTCGCCGCGCCCGGCGGGGCAGCCTCCTGCGGGTTTTCTGCTGGCTGTGTTCCCTTGGCCTTCTGCGCGTTCCCTTCTCCCGGAACTTGTGGCGGCATGGATGCCGCCACAGAACCCGCAGGGATGTGCTTGCTGGCGTTTCCGGGAGAAGGGAACGCGCAGAAGGCCTCTGGCGGATGTGGCCCCTGGGTTCGCGCGGCCAAGGCGGGCGCAAGCCCCGGGCATTGCGCCAGCTAAAGCTCTGCGCTGACCCCCGCCTCGCGGGAGCGTCTGGGGCAGGATGCCCCAGCCGAGCCCCATGGATGGGTTCATGCGTCTCCCGCGAGGCGGAGGTCAGCGCAGAGCGAGGGAGCCTGTCATCCCAGTGGGAAGTCGGCGGCACTAAAATGGGCGCGTTGCGGACGGGGGCTGTCCCTATGAGCCTGCTGAGCGAGCAGCCTGGCTTCACGCTGGGCGTGGAAGAGGAATACCTCCTCGTTGATGCCGAAACCCTCGAACTGTCGGTCGATCCGCCCGACGGTTTCATGCCCGCCTGCCAGCAGCAGGTGACCGGCCAAGTCGTCAACGAATTGATGCGCGCCCAAGTGGAAACGGCCACCAAAGTGTGCGGGAGCGTTGCGGAAGTGCGCCGCGAACTGACCCGGCAGCGGCGCGAGATCAACGCCGTGGCCGAGCAGTTCGGAATGCGCATCATCGCGGCGTCCACGCATCCCTCGGCCTTGTGGCGCGACCAGAAGCAAACCCCTTCGCAGCGCTATGTGATCCTGCAAAAGGAAATGCAGGCCACCGCCCGGCGCATGCTGATTTGCGGAATGCATGTGCATGTGGGCATCGACGACAAGGACCTGCGCGTGGACCTGATGAACCAGTTCCGCTATTTTCTCCCCCACCTGCTGGCGCTGAGCGTGTCCTCGCCGTTCTGGGAGGGCGACGACACCGGCCTGAACAGCTTCCGGCTGACCATTTTCTCCGGCTTGCCGCGCACCGGATTCCCCGAGGAGTTCAGCAGCTGGAGCGACTACCAGCGCCATATCGACACGCTGGTGCGCGCCCGCGTGATCGAGGATGCCTCGATGATCTGGTGGGATGTGCGCCCCAGCGCCCGCTTCCCCACGCTGGAAACGCGCATATTCGATCTCTGCACCTTCGTTGAGGACACCGTTTGCCTGACCGCGTTTTGCGTGTGCCTGCTCCGCATGCTCTGGCGGCTGCGGATCAGCAACAGCCGCTGGCGCAGCTACAACCTGCTGCTTTTGGAGGAGAACCGCTGGCGGGCCATGCGCTACGGCCCCACCGACCGCCTGCTGGATTTCGGCAAGGGCAGCATGGCGCCGTTCGCCGAGTTGGTGGATGAGCTGATCGCAATGGTCCGGCAGGATGCCGAGTACTTCGATTGCATGGCCGAGATCGAACATGCCCGCGCCATCATCGAGCGCGGCACCAGCGCCAGCATGCAGCTGTCCATCTACAGGAAGGCGCGGGAGGCGGGCGCGAGCGAACAGGAGGCCCTGCGGGAGGTGGTGCGCTTTCTGGTGGATGCCACCGTGGAGGATCTTTGAGGGAGATGACGCATGTTCGCCGATTCTTCGGCCTTTGCGTTCCCCTGTTTTCGTGGAGACGCATGAACCCATCCATGGGGCTCGGCGGCGGCTGTCCTGCCGCCGACGCTCCACGCAAACAAGGGAACGCAAAGGCCTTTAGCCCGCATATTGCATGAACGAAATGGAACGCTTCCCCGCCGCCTGCCGGGTGTCGGTGGCGCCCATGATGCAGCGCACCGACCGGCACTGCCGCTATTTCCATCGGCTGCTGGCGCCGGACGCGGGCCTGTACACGGAAATGGTCCACGCCCAGGCCGTTGCGCATGCGCGCGACGGCCGCTTCCTCAAGCATCATCCCGCGGAGCGCCCGCTGGCGCTGCAACTAGGCGGCAGCGACCCTGAAGCGCTGGCGCAGGCCACCGCGCTTGCTGCCGGGGCGGGGTTCGACGAGATCAACCTGAACGCGGGCTGCCCCAGTTCGCGGGTGCGGGTGGGCCGCTTCGGCGCCTGCCTCATGCACGAGCCGGAGCTTGTGGCCGAATGCGTGGCCGCGATGCGCGAACGCTCAGCAGGGCGGCCCGTAACGGTCAAGACCCGCATCGGCACCAACCACCAGTCCGGCTTCGGGCCGTTGCTGGCATTCGCGCAGGCCGTGCAGGAGGCAGGCGCGGCCGCTTTGGCGGTGCATGCGCGCATCGCGGTGCTGGAGGGGCTGTCGCCCAAGGAGAACCGCAACGTGCCGCCGCTGCGCTATGGCATGGTGTATCGGCTTAAGGATGCTCTGCCGAATCTGCGGGTGATCATCAACGGCGGCATTTCCAGCGCTGCGGAAGTTTCCGCGCATCTAAGGAGAGTCGATGGCGTGATGCTCGGCCGTACGGCCTACGCCAACCCTTGGCTGTTGGCGGAACTTTCAGATCCGGCCGCGAGATGTCCCGGGCGCCAACATGCGTTGCGGGCCATGGTGGAATACGCCTGCCATGAAGGGCAAGCCGGCAGTTCTTTGGGCGCGATCACATGCCACATGGCAGGTCTTTACGCCGGGCAGCCAGGCGCAGGGGGCTGGCGGCGCGCACTGGCCCGGCATGCCGGCATGCCGGCTGGCGAGGCAGGCGTTCTGCTGGAATGCGCGCCGGTCCATGCGCGCCGCGCCGCCTGATTGGCCCGCCTATTGCACCAAGGGGTGCGGAGGACGCGCAGGATTGTGCCAGCCCCTCGCCATTCCCCGCCCC
>JAPYNE010000044.1 GCA_028285945.1 Candidatus Foliamicus numerosus
GCCCGGGCCCCGGCGACCGCCTGCGGGCCGTGCTCCGCACCTTCCTGCTTGGAGAATTGATCCAGGGGCTGCGGGTGACCCTCGGCAATTTCTTCCGCCGCAAGATCACGCTCAACTATCCGGCGGAAAAGGCGCCGCAGTCGCCCCGTTTCCGCGGGCTGCACGCTCTGCGCCGCTACGCCAACGGCGAGGAGCGCTGCATTGCCTGCAAGCTTTGCGAGGCGGTTTGCCCGGCGCTGGCCATCACCATTGAATCCGAGGTGCGCGAGGACGGCACGCGCCGGGCCAGCCGCTACGACATCGACCTGTTCAAGTGCGTGTACTGCGGCTTTTGCGAGGAAGCCTGCCCGGTGGACGCCGTGGTGGAGACCCGCGTTCACGAATACCACATGGAGCGGCGGGGCGAGAATATCCTGACCAAGGAGCGGCTGCTGGAAATCGGCGACCGCTACGAGGAGCAGATCGCCGCCGACCGCAGCGCGGATGCGTCCTACCGCTGAGCCGCCCGCCATGCAGCTGCTTGTCGATTGGCTCCCGTTCATCCTCTTTTCCGGCTGGTCGGGCATGCTCATCGCTTCGGCGCTGGGCGTGATCCTAGCGCGCAATCCGGTTCACTCGGTGCTGTTTCTGGTGCTGTGCTTCGTGATTTCGGCGGCCATCTGGCTGCTGCTGCACGCGGAATTCCTGGCCGTGGCGCTGGTGCTGGTGTACGTGGGCGCGGTGATGGTGCTGCTGCTGTTCGTGGTGATGATGCTGGACATCAAGGCGGAGCGCATGCGCGAAGGGCTGGTGCGCTACGCGCCGTTCGGCGTGCTTGTGGGCCTGCTGCTGGCGGCGCAGCTGGCATCGGTATGGTGGCTGCGCGGCTCGGACATGGAGCTGCTCGCGCAGCCCCCAACGCCGTATTTCTCGGAGGGCAACACGCGGGCGCTGGGGGAGCTTCTCTACACCGAGCATCTGTACGCCTTTGAGATTGCCGGCTACATACTGCTGCTGGCGATTGTGGGCGCGATCACGCTCACCCTGCGCCGCCGCCGGGGCTTGCGGGTCCAGCAGGTTTCCGAGCAGGTCGCGGCGCGGCCGAAGGACCGGGTGCGGCTGGTGAAAATGAAAGCCGAGCGGCACGAATGATCGGCCTGGCGCACCTTCTTACCCTGAGCGCGGTGCTGTTCGCCATCGCGGTGTGCGGAATTTTCATCAACCGCCGCAGCGTGATCCTGCTTTTGATGTGTGTGGAGCTGCTGCTTTTGGCGGTCAATTTCAACTTCGTGGCTTTCGCCTGGTACTTGGGCGATTTGGCCGGACAGGTGTTCGTGTTCTTCATCCTGACGGTGGCCGCCGCCGAGGCGGCGATCGGCCTGGCGATCCTAGTGGTGCTGTTCCGCAACCGGATCAGCATTAACGTGGACGAGTTCCAGTTGCTCAAGGGATGAGGCACGAAGCGATCCTGCTGGCGCCGCTGTGCGCCTCGCTGCTGGTGGCCTTGGGCTGCCGCGTGCTGCCGCGCATGCTGGCGCATGGCCTGCCCATCGCCGCCGTGGGCGCTTCGGCGCTCCTTTCCACTTGGGCGCTGGCGGACCAGATCGGCGGACAGCCCGTGGCCGTGAAGCTGTTCGACTGGCTCAGCCTCGGCGGGCTTGAATTGAGCTTCGGGCTGCTGATCGACCGGCTTTCGGCCCTGATGATGTGCGTGGTCACTTGGGTGTCGCTGGCCGTGCATGTCTATACGGTGCGCTACATGCGCGATGATCCGGGCTACGCGCGGTTCTTCGCCCTGATCTCGTTTTTCACCGCCGCCATGCTGCTTTTGGTGATGGCCGACAACTTCATGCAGCTGTTCGTGGGCTGGGAGGCGGTGGGCCTGGCCTCCTACCTGCTGATCGGCTTCTGGTTCAAGCGCCCGTCGGCGAATTTCGCCAGCCTCAAGGCCTTCCTGGTCAACCGGATCGGCGATCTGGGCCTTCTGCTGGGCATCGGGCTGATCGCCGGCGCGGCGGGCACGCTGGACTACGCCGAGGTGTTCGCCGGGGCCGGGCCTTTGGCCGCCCGGGAGGTCATGGTGTGGCCGGGGATCAGCTGGCCGGCGCTGGATCTGGGCTGCGTGCTGCTGTTCGTGGGCGCCATGGGCAAGTCGGCGCAAATGCCGCTGCATATCTGGCTGCCGGACTCCATGGAGGGCCCCACGCCGATCTCGGCGCTGATCCATGCGGCCACCATGGTCACCGCGGGCGTGTTCATGGCGGCGCGCATGTCGCCGCTGTTCGAGCACAGCCCGCTGGCGCTCTCGATGGTGCTGGCCGTGGGCGCCACCACCGCCCTGGCCACCGGCCTGGTGGCCATGGTTCAGCAGGACATCAAGCGCGTCGTGGCCTGGTCCACGCTGTCGCAGCTGGGCTACATGATGGCCGGCATCGGCGTGTCGGCGTATTCGGTGGCCATCTACCACCTGTTCACTCACGCATTCTTCAAGGCGCTGCTGTTCCTCGCGGCCGGCGCGGTGATCGTGGCGCTGCATCATCAACAGGACATCCGGCGAATGGGCGGCCTGTGCCGGCGGATGCCGATCACCTACGCCACGGCCTTGGTCGGGGGGCTGGCTCTGGCCGGCGTTCCCGGCACCGCGGGCTTCTTTTCCAAGGACGCGCTGATCACCGCCGTGAGCCGCGCCGATGGCCCGCTGGGCGCTTATGCGGGCTGGTGCCTGCTGCTGGGCGTGGCGGTCACCGCTTTCTACACGGCGCGGCTGCTGCTGATCGTGTTTCACGGCGAGCCGCAGGAGCAGGCCCTATCTTCGGCGAGCGCTGGAAGCTCCCGTTCCTCCTCCGGTTCCGCAGGCCCTGCCTCATTGGAGCCGGTGGGGGCTTGGATGCTGGCTCCGCTGGTGTTTCTCGCCGTTCCTTCGCTGCTGATCGGCTGGTTCACTTTCTCGCCCGTGGTGCTGGGCGATTATTTCGGCGGCTCCATCGTTAATTTGCCCGGCGGCAGCCCGGGCGGCGGCAATTTGAGCCAAGGCACCTTGGACTTCTTCGTTCACGGCTTGTATTCGCCGGTGTTCCTGCTCGCTTTGCTGGGAGGCGCGGCGGCGTGGGCGCTCTACATCTGGCGCCCGCGCTGGCGCGAACGCGCGGGTTCCGTCCTCCGCTGGCCCGTCCGGACACTCACTCTGGGCTACGGCTTCGACATGTTCGTCGAGCGGGCGGTGATACCGGCAACCCGGGGGATGGCGCGCGGCGCGGCGGAGCAGGCGGACTCGCGGTTCATTGACGGACTGCTGGTGAACGGATTGGCGCGAGCGGTCCGCTGGGGGTCGGGGGCGATGCGCCGTTTGCAAACCGGCCTTCTTTATCACTACGCGTTCGTGATGGTGACGGCGATCTGCTTGCTGATCGCTTGGGTCGTCCTGGTGCTCGATTAGTGCGGCGCCATGCCTGATTCCGGCCTTCTGAGTGTCATCATCTGGCTGCCGGTGCTGGCCGGTTTGCTGATCGCCGGGCTGGCCCGAAGCGCCGCTGCGGCGCGCTGGGCTTGCCTAGGCGTTTCTTTGCTCCAGTGGATCCCGGGCGCGATGCTGTGGCGCGCCTTCCTGCCGGACGGCGGCTACCAATTCGTTGAGCGGCATCCCTGGATCGAGCGCTTCAATGTCGAGTACTACCTCGGCGTGGACGGGATCGCTCTGGCGTTGATTTTGCTGACGCTGCTGCTCACGCCCGCCGCCGTGGCGGCCGGCTGGCGCGCCATCGACCGCCGCACGGGGCTTTATTACGGCGCCCTGCTGATCCAGCAAGGGCTGATGCTGGGCGTGTTCTGCTCGCTCGACAGCCTGCTGTTCTACGTGTTCTGGGAATTCATGCTGGCGCCCATGTTCCTGATTATCGGCGTGTGGGGCGGCGAGCGCCGCATCTACGCCACGGTCAAGTTCTTCCTGTTCACCTTCCTGGGCTCGGTGTTCATGCTGGTGGCGCTGGTTTACCTGTACCTGAAATCGGGCAGTTACGCCATTCCCGACCTGCACAGCCAGCCGCTCTCGCTGCGGGAGCAGCAGTGGCTGTTTTTCGGATTTCTGGCCGCTTTCGCGGTCAAAGTGCCGATGTGGCCGGTGCATACCTGGCTGCCGGATGCCCACGTGGAGGCGCCCACCGGCGGATCGGTCATTCTCGCGGCCATCTTGTTGAAGATGGGCGGCTTCGGCCTGTTGCGCTTCGGTCTGCCGGTCACTCCGGACGCCGCCGCGCAATTCGCGCCCTTGGTGGTGGGTCTTTCGCTGGTGGCGATCGTGTATATCGCCTTGGTGGCCCTGGCCCAGCGCGACCTCAAGAAACTGATTGCGTATTCGTCGGTGGCCCACATGGGCTTCGTAACGCTGGGCATGTTTATTCCGCTGGCCGGCGCCGGCGCGGGGGATGAGGCGCTGCTGGCGCTGGGCATGGGCGGCGGCATGTTGCAGATGATCTCCCACGGCTTTATCTCAGCGGCGCTGTTCATGTGCGTCGGCGTGCTCTACGACCGCGCGCATACTCGGCAAATCGGCGATTTCGGAGGAGTGGCCAACACCATGCCGATCTTCGCCGTGCTGCTGGTGCTGTTCGCGCTCGCCAACGCCGGCCTGCCCGGCACTTCCGGATTCATAGGGGAATTCCTGGTGATTCTCGCAGCCTTCCGGGCCGAGCCGCTGGTGGCCTTGGGCGCGGGCACGATTCTGATTCTGGGCGCCGCCTACAGCCTCTACATGATCAAGCGCGTGGTGTTTGGCGAGGTGGCCAACGACAAGGTCGCCGCGCTCAAGGACTTGGATCTGCGGGAGCTGGCGGCGCTGGGGAGCATGGCGCTGTTGGTGGTGGCGCTGGGCCTGTATCCCGATCCGCTGGTTGAGCTGATGGAGCCTTCGCTGGACGCGCTGGCGCGGCAGGTCGTGGCCGGCAAGGCGGGTGCGTTGTGAACAGCCTTGCCTCATGGGCGCCGATGTACGCCGAGCTTTCGCTTGCGGCGCTGCTGCCGGCGGTGCTGCTCGTGGACCTGGCGGCGGGCGGCCGCAGGCAAACGCTCACGCGCGCCGTGAGCCTGGCGGGCCTGGCCCTTGTGGGCTGGGCCGCTTTCGAGGCGCCCGACGGCGGGATGTTCGGCGGCTCCTTCGTGATGGACGATCTGGCGCGGCTTTTGAAGCTGGCCGGGGTGCTGCTGACCGGCATGGCCTTCGCGTACACGCCCCGCGACCTTAAAGCCGCCGGCGCGTTGCGCGGCGAATACTACCTCCTGGGGATGTTCGCGCTGCTGGGCGTTTTCGTGACCGCCTCGGCGGGCAGCCTGCTGACGCTGTATCTGGGCCTGGAACTGCTGGCGCTGGCGCTCTACACGCTGGTGGCTTTGCAGCGCGACTCGGCGCGGGCGGCGGAGGCGGCGATGAAGTACTTCGTGCTGGGCGCGATCGGCTCGGGGGCGATGCTGTACGGCATCTCGCTGCTCTACGGCCTTTCGGGCTCGCTGCTGCTCGCCGAGGTGGCCGCGCAGGGCGGCGTCGGCGCCGGTTCCTACGTGGCCGCGGCGCTGGTCCTCGCCGGCGTGGCCTTCAAGCTGGGCGCCGTGCCGTTCCATCAGTGGGTCCCGGATGCCTACCAGGGCCCGCCGCTGGGCGTGGCGGTGGTTCTTGCCACCGTGCCCAAGCTGGCTTACTTCGCGCTGATTGTGCGGCTGATGGTGAACGGGCTTCCGGCGGCGCAGGAGCAATGGAACCTGCTGCTGATCGTGATGGCGGTGGCCTCGCTGGCCATGGGCACCATCGTCGCCATGTCCCAGACCCACGCGGCCCGGCTGTTGGCCTGGGCGGCGATCGCGCATGTCGGTTTCCTTCTCCTCGGGGTGGCGGCGGGCGGCCCCGGGGGGCTGAGCGCGGCGCTTTTCTACACGCTCGTCTATATCCTCATGGCGGCGGGGGCCTTCGGCGTGATCATCGCGCTGGAGCGGCAGAACGCATCGCTGGACAGCCTGCGCGGCCTTTATCGCCGGCATCCGGGCATGGCGCTGACCATGCTGCTCATCATGCTGAGCATGATCGGGATACCGCCGCTGGCCGGCTTTCTGGCCAAGTGGCAGATCCTGATGGCGCTGGTGGAGCAGGGCATGATCGCGCTGGCCGTGGTGGCGGCGGTGTTCGCCGTGGTGGCGGCCTACTACTACCTTCGCATCATCCGGCTGATGTTTATGGAAGCGCCTGCTGAGGACGGGGAAGGCAGGGTCGCGCCCGGCTGGGGCGCTGGCCTGCTGCTGGGCGCCAACGGCCTGGCGCTTCTGGTTTTGGGGATCTGGCCCAATGTCCTGCTGGAGCTGTGCCGCGCCGCGTTCGCGGGATAAGCGCATGGGGAGCGTAAGAGGAGGAGGGCCGCCCGTCTTTCGCGCAAGCTCGACGAGAGCGCGCCTCGCTTTCTCTCCGTCAGGCAAGCCTGCTTTAGAAAGACAAGGACCTGATGGGGCAGCGCACTAGCCTCGCGGCTCGTTGAGATGCTGAAGTCCGTGATGCGCGTCGCGGGCCCGCTGGCGGCGCTGGCGGCGGGCCTTTTGGTGCGGGATGCGGGTCCGGGCGTGGCTTGGACGGTGGCTGCCGCCACGCTGTGCGCGCTATGGTGGATCACCGAGGCCGTGCCCGTTCCGGTCACCGCGCTGGTCCCGATAGCGCTGCTGCCGCTGGTGGGCGCAATCCCCCCGGAACAGGCGGCGCGCGCCGTGGGCGACCCGCTCATCCTGTTGCTGATGGGCGGCTTCATGCTGTCCACGGCCATGGAGAAGAGCGGCGTGCACCGGCGCATCGCGCTGGGCATGATTAACCTGTTCGGATCGGGGAACGGGCGGCGGCTGGTGTTCGGCTTCATGGCGGCGGCGGCGCTGCTCAGCATGTGGATTTCCAATACCGCCACCACGCTGATGCTTCTGCCCATCGCTTTGGCCGTCATTCAAGGCTGCGACGACAAGCGCCTGGCGTTGCCGCTGCTGCTGGGCATGTGCTACGCCGCCAGCATCGGCGGCACCGGCACCCCGGTGGGCACTCCGCCCAACCTGATCTTCATGCGCGTCTATCAAGACAGCACCGGCGCGGAAGTGGGCTTTACCCAGTGGATGCAGTGGGCGCTGCCCATCGTGCTGGTGATGCTGCCGGTGGCAGGCCTGTGGCTCACGCGCGGCTTGAAGCTGCGTTCGCCGGTTTCCCTGCCGGCCACGGGGTCGTGGCGCAAGGAGGAGGTTCGCACGCTCGTCGTGTTCGGAATCACCGCGCTGCTGTGGGTCACCCGCCGCGAGCCGTTCGGCGGCTGGTCGGGCGCGCTGGGGCTGACCCAGGCGAACGACGGCAGCGTGGCCTTGCTGGCCGTGGTGGCGATGTTCCTGGTGCCGAACGGCTCCGGCGGCCGCCTGCTCGACTGGAAGACCGCCGCCGGCATCCCTTGGGGCATTCTGCTGCTGTTCGCCGGCGGCATTTGCTTGGCCGGCGCTTTCGCCAGCACGGGCTTGAGCGCGACCATCGGCGAGGCGCTGGCCTCCTATGCCGGCTGGCCGCCCTGGCTGCTGATCGTGGTGATTTGCCTAGCGGTCACGTTCCTGACCGAAATTACCAGCAACACCGCCACCACCTCGCTGCTGATGCCCATTCTGGCGGCCGCCGCCATAGCCGCGGGGGTCGAACCGCGATTGGTCATGGTGCCTGCGGCCATCAGCGCCAGCTTCGCCTTCATGCTGCCGGTGGCCACCGGCCCCAACGCCGTGGTCTTCAGCTCCGGCCGCCTCACCGTCCCGCAAATGGCCCGCGAGGGCCTCATCCTCAACCTGCTCGGCGCCCTCGTCATCTCCACCGTCAGCTACTTTCTGCTGGGCTGATCCGAACCCGCTCCAATAGGCCAGTGCTCCAACACCAATCCGGGCATCGGAAAGTCGTCGATATTCGCCGTCGCAAGCGAAGCGTCAATCCCCAAGGCAGCGGCGGCAATAAGGCAATCCGCTTGGTGAAGGGTCACGCCTCGCTGAGCGAACGTGCGACGCCATATGCCCGCCTGTTGGCCCTGCGCCAATCCAAGCGGAGCCATTCTTAGCGCACTGAAGAGGCGCCGAGCAACCCCCTCTTCGCCCGGATGAAGACCTCGCCATATCTCCTCGACCGAAATCGCACATATCCAAGGTTCAATGTTTTGCCGCCTCAACCGGGCGACACGCCGTCCGGCAGGCCTGCCTCGAAGCGCGTCAATGAGCACAGTTGAATCGAGCAGCAACCGGGACACTACTCAACCAGAACGATGGGTGTCGCCACGACGCTGCCGCCTGACCCATTCGGCAGGATCCTCGTCCCAGTCGTGGCCTTCGTTCTGAAGCCCTCCGAGCGCCGATTCAATGTCGTCCCACCGTCGTTCCTCGTCAAGTTTCGCTTCAATAAGAGCGGCAATGAACTTGCTCCGCTTGCGAGCGCCAACGCGCCGGTCCAGCTGGGCGACCAAGGCGGCAGGGAGCGCTATGTGTATTCTCATGTGCCAAGAATAGCACACAAAAATTAGGGCAAGGGATGCGCGGGTTCAGACCGATGTGAAACTCAAACCGCTGCTCCGCCGTCACTTTCCAATAGCCGAAAGCGGCATAGGTCAGTCGTGTTCCTAGGCTGTTATTTCGCACGTGATTCCCCATCACTTAGGCTCCGCGCCTCGGGCCATTGCGGCGGATTGGCCTGTCCATCATGCTGAAGGCCGCGATAGCCGGTTAGGGCGCAAGCGATATATCGTGGATTCTTCCCAAGGGCAATGCGGTGATCGAGTCGGCGAGCGGGTACTCGCGCGCGCCGGGATACACCACCCACAGGCGCTCCAGCTTGAGGTCCTCCATAGCGATATGCATGGATTTGGTGGTGCGGGGCGCGTCCGAGAACTTGAACTCAAACCCCCAGCGCCGTCCTTTCCGCAGCAGCATGAGGTCCAGTTCCGCTCCGCGCTGGGTCCGGTAGAAATAAGCTTCGCGCTGACCATGCGCAATGAGTGCCTGCTCGAGTGCGAATCCCTCCCAACTCGCTCCGCAGCGAGGGTTCACCAGCAGATCGCGAACGCTTGGAGCGCCCATAAGCCAGTGCAGAATGCCGCTATCGCGGAGATACACTTTGGGAGATTTCACCAGCCGCTTTCCCGCATTCTGGAACCAGGGAGGCAAGACGCGCACCATGAAAGCGCCGCTGAGCAGGTCGCGGTAGTGGCGCGTTGACTTTTCGCTTGCGTCCATGGAACGCGCCAACTCCGATGCGTTCCATGTTTGTCCGTGATAGTGCGCCAGCATTCTCCAAAAACGCCCCAGCGCATCCCAGCGAGAGGCCCTGCGCATCAATAAACTGGATTCTTCCTGCCAGCGTTTCCGAAATGCCGCGCACCATGTCCAAAGAAGCGCTGCCCAACAGCAGGAACATGGCTTTTCCTCGCCGGTCATCGCAAATGGGCCGGAGCGTTGCGAAAATTTCGGGCAGGCGTTGCACCTCGTCGATCACCACAAGCCCCTCGCTGTCTCGCAGCACGGTTTCGGGTCTTGCCGCCAGCGCTTCGCGGCTGTCGGCCGCTTCGAGGTCAAAGAGCGTTGCCGGGCCATTCCAAGACGCAATGAGCTGTTCGGCAAGCGTGGTTTTGCCCACCTGCCGGGCGCCTAGCAGCGCCACCACAGGGGATTCGGACAGCCCGAGCCGGACTCGCTCCAAAAGCGATAGCCGTGGAATCAATTCCATCATTGTTGTATATCCGGGTGGAAAAGAACAATATACAACAATAATATGGATGTTCGGCGACGGCGCATTGCCGCATCCGCTCCGAAGCGCCACGCCTGAAATCCGCGTAGAAGGACGGAAACCCCCACCTTGGCCACGGCAATGCAAATCACCCGTGCGCGAATAGCTCCGCGATTGCCCGCAATTTCTCCATTGAACCAGACAAGCCTTGCCACTTACCCTGATCTCCGCTTACTCGGAGATTTCGAGTGCCAAATGACCTGTGTTCCGATATTGGGCCTGCGTCCTTATGGCCGGAAACGAGTTTGTGCGTCGCGTCCGAGTCCTTGGGCGCTCACGCGGTGTGCCGGTGAATCTTGATATGCGACGCATGCCCCGGTTTGCATTTCCCATCAAGCTGGAGGTTCAGCGAAACGGCTGGATTCTGGCTTCCTTCCCCGACGTGCCGGAGGCGTTAACGGAGGGAGAAACCGAACGGGAGGCGCTGGATGAGGCGCAGGATTGCCTCATTGGCGCTCTGGGCGGTTACATCGCCAACGGATGGCCCATTCCGGCTCCTTCAGCAATTGAGGGCGATGCCGTTGCCGAACTGCCCGAGGGGGTAACGTTGAAGCTCGCTCTGTATGACCAGATGATCGAGAGGAACATGAGCCCCGCCTTGCTCGCAAAGCGTTTCGGAAAAACAGAAGATTGGGCGGGCCAACTCCTCGATTTGGACGAATCCACGCCGCTCGGTCAGGTTGCGGACGCCATCGCAACACTGCGCGAAGAGGCCGGCGCCCGAAGCGATGCTGAAGTCAGGCGGGCCTTTGGCTGAAATTCGACTATGGCAGAGGATTACAGGGACCGGATCGCCCGTCTCATCAGGCAACTGCCATTTCATATTGAGGAGGATTGGGCGGCCTACCGGCAGGTGTGTCCGCCAGCCGGGCGCGTCCGGATGCTTGACAGAATGTGAACCAGAGTTATCGTTTTGCGATGCTCGAAGTCTTCGAGAGCGCCACGTTCCAACGCTGGATTCGCGGCCTGCGGGATCGAAGCGGGGTTGCGCGGATCAACGCGCGGCTGCGAAACGTCTCGCTGGGCAATCTCGGGGACGCAAGGCAGGTGCGGCGATGCTTGTTCGAAATGCGTGTGCATCACGGCCCGGGCTACCGTCTCTATTTCATCCGCGACGGGGCAGCGGTAGTCATGCTTTGCGGTGGATCTAAAGGCAGTCAGCAACGCGATATCGAACGAGCCGAAGTGCTGGCGAAGGATTGGAGGCGGATATGACAAAAGAAAAATTTACCCAATGGGAAGTGACGGAGCATTTGCGAACCGGGAAGGATGCCCGCCTTTATCTGGAAGCATGCGCGGAGGAGGATCCGGGCGATGGCAGCCTGATACGCGCGGCTCTGAGAGACATCGCCCGGACAGGGAACATGAGCCTTTTGGCCCGCGAAGCCGGATTAAGCCGCGAAGGGCTATACAAGGCTTTGTCGAAGGACGGAAACCCCACCTTCGCGACGGTCATGCGAATCACCCGCGCGCTAGGAATGCAGTTGCGGCTCACCGCATAACGGCCGCGACCTACGCAGCTTCCCATACTGCTTAGGAATATCCTGTGCTTGGAATCCGGCACTCCGCCGACATGCTCGGAAGACCTGCCGATGAACTCAAAACCGCCATCACCGAGGCGTGGTAGCGTGGCCAATTAGTCATAAATTACACATTCGCGGATCTGTTTTGCTCGGACTGCTCCGGGTATGGCGGGCTATACTCTGCCTGTGTCTAGTCCGGCATTCGGCCCCCGAAGCGATCCTGAAGTCAGGCGGGCCTTTGGCTGAAATTCGACTATGGCAGAGGATTACAGGAACCGGATCTCCCGTCTCATAAGGCAACTGCCATTTCATATTGAGGAGGATTGGGCGGTCGGGGATATTTGGCCCCCGATGTGTTTGACAAGGAGGTTATAGGGGATGCCGGATAGCAACGAGTACTTGCGCTTGGTTGGCGAGGCGCACCGGAAGCGCTTCGGGCAGTATTTCACTCCGCCTCAGGTGGCCGATTTCATGGTCGAGTGGGCAAGCCGCTCCGGATTGAAATCAATGTTTGATCCGGCATTCGGGCTTGGCGCGTTCCACGGATCAGCGGCGAGGCTGGGCATCACGAAATTCGGGGGCTGTGAAGTGGATTCCCGCATTCTTCAATCCTGGAATAACGGGCGCAATGGCAGCGCGGGCCTTGTTGAGCACACGGATTACCTGCTGTCCTGGAACAGGCGGCCGGACAATATCGTTTGCAATCCTCCCTACATGCGATTTCAGCGGTTCGCGAATCGAAAGGAGGTGGGGCAGGCGTTTGAGAAGAACTTGAGCTTGAGATTGCCGGGCTACACCAACTCCGCGTCAGCTTTTCTCCTCAAGTCGCTGTCGGAACTGAATGGGTCCGGCAGGCTGGCATACATCATGCCTCTGGAATTCCTCAATACCGGCTACGGTCGGATCGTCAAGGAACGCCTGATTTCGGGCAGGCACCTGAGGGCGGTCATATCCATTCAATGCGAGAAAGAGGTATTCCCCGACGCCACCACCTCCGCAGGCATTATTCTCTACGATGCCGCGCGGACCTTCAGCCACGTTGATTTTCATGTGCTCTCGTCCATCGGCAGGTTGCGGGAGGTATTGAAATCCAAGCCGGCCAATAGAGTTCCTGCTTCCAGCCTTGATCCGCAGTCCAAATGGCTTGCGCGCTTCTCCCCCGGAGAAATCCTTGCGCACGATGACGGATTTGTGCCCCTGTCATTCTACGGGCGGTTCCATCGAGGCATTGCCACCGGTGCCAATCAATTCTTTGTTCTTCGTCCCTCGCAAGCCAAAGACCTGAAATTGAGCTCCCGCGAGCTTCTTCCCTGCGTGACCAAGTGCAATCAAGTTCAAAAGCCGTTCTTTGCCGGCACGGACTATGCGGAACTTGTGCGCCGCGACCAGCCGGTTATTTTGTTTAGCGCGAATGCGGCCAAGGCGTCGAGGGCCGCTCGAGCGTATATCGAATCGGGGGAATCCGCAGGTTATCACTTGCGCTACCTGACAAGGATGCGCCGCCCCTGGTACAAAACGGAGGAGCGCCGACCGTCTCCGCTGCTGGTCGGCGTGTTTTCGCGCAACGGATACAAGGTGGTGCGCAACACCAGCAACGTGATTACGCTCACCTGTTTCCACGGCTTTCAGCCCAACCTGTTTGGCGGCGATTACATCGACAAGATATTTCTGTTCCTGCTTTCTAAAAGAGGGCGCGAGATTGTTTCCGGGTCGAAGCGGCAATACGGAGATGGCCTGGAAAAATTTGAGCCGGGCGACATGAACCGCGCGCCCGCGCCATGCGCTGATTTTCTTGATGCGATTGACTTGCGAAGCGTGGAAGATGCTATGGCATGCGTAAAGTCCGCCGGGGCCTTGCCCCAACAGATGGAGGCAACGTTCGAGACGCTTGGATGAAGGCGGAAGCGGGCGCCGGACGATGCCGTTGCGAAAAATTCTTGCATTGAGCCAGACAACAAGCCTTGCTCGTTTTGATAAAGCGGACGGCGTTCCTCCTGCCTCCAACACTCCCGGAGGAAGGGGGCAAAGAAATGGCCAAAGGCTATCGAAACTGTAGCGCCCGAAAGCAAGCAGGCAAGTTCGCGGAAACGGTGCGGCGGCGCACTACAATGGCCGGAGGTTTCAAAGCACGGAGGGGTTTTCATGATGATGCCGGCTTTCGATCCGCTGAATTGATGGGCCTGTTGATCTTTGGCGGATATCTGGCGCTGGTTATGGCGCTGGGACTGCTGGCCTCGAGAAGCCAGAGGTCCAGCGAGGACTTCTGGGTGGCGGGGAGGCGCTTCGGCCTGCCGATGCTGGTTCTGGCCAACGTGGCCGCCATCATGCATGGCGGCTCGATTTTGAGCGGCGTGGCGGCCATCGCCCACTTCGGAGGCGTGGCCGCTCTGCCGTTTCCGGCCTTTGCCCTGGGCATCGCGCTGCTGTTCTTCTTCTTTGCCCGAAAACTGCGGCAGTCGGGCGGATTTACGCTGCCCGACTACCTGGGCGACCGCTATAACAGCAGGCCGCTGAGGGCCTGGAGCGCAATCGTGGTGGCGGTGTCCAGCGTCGTATATCTGGTGGCGCAGTTGCGGGGCATGGCTTTCATCCTCGAGAGCCTGCTCGACCTGCCGTTCCTGTGGGGCCTGGCCCTCGGCTGCGTCATCTTCGTGGGCTATGTTGCGCTGGGCGGCCTGCTTGCGGTGGTGTGGACGAATATCGCCCAGTTTTTCTTCATGTGGTGCGGGTTGTTGCTGATCGCGCCGGTTTTGCTTGAGGAAGTGGGCGGGTGGACCGCCGTGATGCTTGAGGTCGAGCAGGCTGCGCCGGGCTGGACCCGCCTGAGAGGCGTGTCCTGGGACTGGGGCTACCTTATTTCCTGGCAGATCATCTGGATGCTGGCCTATTGCACGCGCTTGGAGCTGGTCACCAAGATGTACGCGGCGCGCGATTCGCGCGTGGCGCGCCTGTCGCTGCCGTGGACCATCCTGATTGTGCTGCTGTTCCTGCTCTATGGAAACATGTATCTGGGCGCGGTCGCCAGGATCACGGTTTGGGACGGCCTAGCCTCGCCCGATCAGGCCTATGTGGCGCTGGTATCCGCCTACCTGACTCCGGCGCTGGCCGCTTTCGCGCTGACCGGCATTGCCGCCGCCGCCATGTCCACCACCGACTCGCTGCTGCTGATGGCCGGTTCGGCGCTGGCCCATGACCTGGTGCGCAAGTGCGTGGACGAGCCCCGCGGCGTCAAGCGCGATGAACGGCGCTATGTGTGGATTTCGCGCGCCACGATCGTCGCGGTGGGGGCGCTGGCTTTTTTGCTGGCGATACCCGATGTGGCCCTTATTCTGCGGATCGTGTCCTTCGCGGTGGCTATCATCGGCGCGGCATTCTTTTTTCCGCTGATGGCCGGCATGGCCGGAAAGCGGGTCAGCGCCCAGGCTGCGCTCGCTTCTTCGGTTGGAGGCGTGCTGGTGACCGCGGCATGGATCGCGGGCGCGCTTTCCGGTCAGAACTGGGCGCAATCGCTGCACCCTGGAATTCCCGGTTTGCTGGTGTCGGGCGCGCTGATCGGGCTGGTGAGCCTCTTCACGCCCCCGGCCGTGGCCGTTGGGGGCGTGGCCAGCGCGGAATTGACGGACGGGATTGAGCCGAAGGGCGGGGCGTTATGATTCTGGGGCTGCCGGTCGAGAGTTTTGTGGCGCAGTTGGCGCTGCCGGCGATCGTCATCGCCGTGATGTTTGCGGTTGGCTACCGGCGCGGAAAGCGCGCCAAGGGAGATGACTAAGATGAAATCCTTATACCCGGCGCTTCGTTCCGCTTCGGCCTGCATGGCGCTGCTTGCGCTGGCCTGCGCTTGCGCGGCGCCTCAGGGCGAGGACGGCCCGCGGAATGTTGCGGCATCGGATCCACGCTCGGAGATGTGGGCCGCTTCGGCGGAAATCACGCCCGCCGGCCCTTGGCCGCAGGGCGATCAGCGGGGCAATGCCAACACCCAGGGGCCCGGAACGTGGATGCGCTGCGCGTTTCATATGAGCAAGCCGGACGCGAAGGTTTATGAGCTGTCGCATGAGCGCTCCATGGCCATGCCGCAGTCGCCGTTCTCGCCGCCGCTGGAATACGTGTACCGCCCCACGGCGGGCATTCCCTACACCGCGCATGCGTTCAACGGCGAGCACCTCGCCGGCGGGGAACCCGGCGCGCAGGGCACCCAGATGGATGCGCTGGGGCATTTCGCCTGGCTGCCCGAGCCGTGGCTCGGCGAAGGCGACCTGCCGGCGGATTCCGCCACCTACTACGGCGGCTACACCCAGGCCGAAGTGAAGCCGACGCCCGATTCGCCGCTGCTGAAGCTGGGCATGGAGCAGGCGCCGCCGCTGGTGACCAGCGCGCTGCTGCTGGATGCGCGCGCCCACATGGGCGGCGGCGAACCGCTGCCGCCGGGGCAGACGATCACGGCGGCGGACATCGACGCGATGCTGGCGGCCCAAGGGCTGGCCGGGCGCGGCATTCTTCCGGGCGATGTGCTCTATATCCACACCGGCTGGAGCGAAAACTGGAACGAGCCTTCCTACTACGCCATGGGCCCTGGATTGGGCTACGATGCCGCGCAAATGCTGGGCGAGAAGGGCGTGGCGCTGGTGGCGCTGGACAACCCCTTCACGGACCCCGCCAACGACGGCCAGCTCGCGGGCCAGGCCGGCCCGCCTGAAGGCACGCCCGAGGGCCTGCCTTTCGTGATTCACCACCACAACCTCACCCAGTCCGGCGTGCATAACATCCAAAACGCCAATCTTGCCGAACTGGCTGCCGACCAGGTGTGGGAGTCCTGCACCATCATCCTGCCGCTGCGCTCGGTTGGCGCGTCCGGCTCCCCGATCCGGCCTATCGCCATCGGTTAATTCGAGGCGGTCGCGGCTTTGCCGCATCGTCCGGGTTCGCCGGCTGCCTGAATCAAGAGGGCCGGCGGCGGCGATAATGCCGTGATGGATGCTCACGGCGAATTCACGGCTGCCCGCGAGCTATTGCGCTCGGTTTTCGGGTTCGCCGAATTCCGGGGGCGGCAGGAGGAGGTCATCCGCGCGGTTTTGCGCGGGCGCGACGCGCTGGTGCTGATGCCCACCGGCGGGGGCAAGTCGCTCTGCTACCAGCTCCCGGCGATGCTGCGCCCCGGAACCGGCGTGGTGATTTCGCCGCTCATCGCGCTGATGCAGGACCAAGTGTCCGCCTTGCGCCAGCACGGCGTCGCCGCCGCCTTCCTGAACTCCTCGGTGCCGCCCGCCGAGCAGCAGCGGATCATTGCGGCTTTGAGGCGCGGCGAGCTGGACTTGCTTTATCTGGCTCCGGAAAGGCTGCTGCGCGAGGAGTCCGGCGCGCTGGCGCTGCTGCGTCAAATCCCCGTGGCCCTGATCGCGATAGACGAGGCCCATTGCGTTTCGCAATGGGGGCACGATTTCCGCCCGGAGTATCTGGGCCTGGATGTGCTCAAGGACCATTTCCCGGACACGCCGCGGGTTGCGCTCACGGCCACCGCCGACGAGGCCACGCGCAAGGAAATCGTGGACCGGCTCAAGCTGGACGGCGCCGAGCGGTTCATCAGCGGCTTCGACCGCCCCAACATCCGCTACACGGTGCGCATGAAAGGCGGCCCCGGCGCGGACCTCATGGCGTTTCTTCGCCAGCGCGAAGGGCAGGCGGGCATCGTGTATTGCCTGTCGCGCCGCAAGGTTGAAGCCACCGCCGAAAAGCTCGCGCAGGCGGGATTCGATGCCCATCCGTACCATGCCGGTTTGAGCGCTGCGGAGCGGCGGCGCTGCCAGACGCATTTTCAGCGGGCGGACGGCGTGATCGTGGTGGCCACGATCGCCTTCGGCATGGGAATCGACAAGCCGGATGTGCGCTTCGTGGCGCATTGCGATCTGCCGAAAAGCGTGGAGGCCTACTATCAGGAAACCGGCCGGGCCGGACGCGACGGCGAGCCGGCCGAGGCCTGGATGAGCTACGGCTTGCAGGATGTGGTGCGGCTGCGGCGGATGGTGGACGAATCGGATGCCGATGAGGAGCACAAGCGCATCCAGCGCGCGCGGCTGAACGCGCTTGTGGCCTGGTGCGAGATCACCCGCTGCCGCCGCGCGGCCCTGCTGGCCTATTTTGGCGAGGACCACGAGGGCGCCTGCGGCAATTGCGATATTTGCCTGACGCCGCCGAAGACTTTCGACGGCACCGTGGCGGCGCAGAAGTTCCTGTCCTGCGCGGTGCGCGCCCGCCAGCGTTTCGGCGCCGCCCACCTGATTGACGTGCTGCGCGGCAAGGAAACCGACAAGGTGCTGAGGCATCGCCACCAGAACCTCTCCACTTTCGGCATCGGCGGCGACCTCTCGGCGCGGCAATGGCACGCTGTGGCCCGCCAGGTGGTGGCGCTGGGCTTCGCGCGGGTGGATGCCGAGCGGCACGGCGCCTTGGTGCTCATGCCCGAAGCCCGCCCGCTGCTGCGCGGCGAGCAGGCCGTTGAATTGCGCGAAGAGGCTCGCGCCGCGAAGCCTCGGCGCGAGCCGGGGCCGCGTCCGCCCGCCCGCGACATCGGCGCCGAGGACGAGCCGTTATGGGATGCCCTGCGCCAATGCCGCGCGGCGCTGGCGGATGCCGCCGGCGTGCCGCCGTATGTCATTTTCCATGATTCCACCCTCAGCGTCCGGCAAAGGCAGCCCGATGCCGTCCGCCATGCGTTCCTGAGCGGCGCCCCGTGGCGGAATGGGCAAGTTTTCAGGATGACGGGTTCAATGGATTGAGGCCGCGGCGGAAATGGTTTTCGGGATTTCGGCGGCGGCGGTTCTGCGCCCATGCGCCGTTTCCGGGGCTACCAGCGCGCGCTGATTTTGATTTCGATGCCTTGTTCCGGCGTCGCCCGCATGCCTTCGCGCCGTTTGGCGAGCGCGTCCAGCGTCAGATCCGGGGCGCCCTCCGCCGGGTCAAGCCGCCAGCCCAGCCCGTACTCCCGCCCGCCGGCCGCCCGCCCGTAGCTGAGGCGCGGGGTTGCCGTGAAGCGTTCGCCGAAGGCCGGCAGTCCGTAGCCCGTCTCGACCGTCCAGCCCGCCGCGCCGCCGCCGGATGCCAAGCCGCCGGCCGGCAGCGCGTCCGGCGAGAACAGGGCTTGCATTCCGCCGCTGGACTGCCCGCCCCGGTCCTGCCGCAGCGACAGCGACAGGCCGCGCCCGGAGTCCGGCCGGGGGTCGAACGCGAGCGATGCGGACACTCCCCACTCCTTGAAGGTCTCGTCGTCGTGCGAGATCAGCGTCTGGCCTTCGAGGTCGAGGGTGATCCCCCGGTTCGGGTCGGCCAGCGCGAATCCGCCGCCCGCGTATATTCCGCGCCCGGTTTCCGCGTCCCCGCCGTCCCGGCGCGCGCCCAGCTCCAGCTTCGAGGCGAGGCTGATGCCGCCGTCCAGCCGCGCCCTCAAGCTCCCTTCAAGGCCCAGGCGCAGCCGGCTGGCGGCGGCCCGCGCCGCAACCAGCCCGGCGGCGCCCGCCGAGGATGTCTCGGTCCATAGGGCGTCGGCGATGACCGCCATGCCCAGGGCGCGAGCGCCCGGCCCGCCGAGCAGATCGCTCCGCGCCCCGGCGGCCGCCATCCGCCAGCCCATGTCCGTGCTGATCCGCTCAGCCGCGCTGCCGCCC
>JAPYNE010000045.1 GCA_028285945.1 Candidatus Foliamicus numerosus
GGTGAATTGCTGGGCGTGATCAATCTCGCCAAGCAAGCTGTTAATGGGGCTGGCTAGCTCTAAGTCCGCTTGGCCGAGGTTGCTGACCAGCGCCTGCTGGGCGAAGGCGCCGGCGGGGAAGGCGAGCAGAACGAGCCGCAAGGCCGTTGCCGGCAACCCGCGCGTCCGTGAATGCACCGCTTGCGCTTTGCGGGTTCCCATCCGCCCTCAGGGGGTCCGGTCGCGCCGCGCCTCGGCGGCGCGCGCGTGCGCTTCCAATCCCTCTAGGCGGGCCAGGGTGGCGATGGCCCCGGCGATGCCCTCCAGCCCTTCGCGCGTCAATTCCTGCACGCTGATGCGCTTGTGGAAGTCGGCGAGCGACAGCCCGCTGGCCCACCGGGCGCTGCCGTAGGTGGGCAGAACGTGGTTGGCGCCATTGCAGTAGTCGCCGCTCGATTCCGGCGACCAAGGGCCGAGGAACACCGCCCCTGCGTGGGTGATGCCGTTGAGCAGTGACCGGGGTTCGGCCGCATGCACAAGCAGATGCTCGGGCGCGTAGCGGTTGGCCAAATCGACGGCCGCGTCGAGTGAATCCATGACCAGCAGCGCGCCGGACGCAAGGGATTTCTCCAGCACGTCGCGGCGCGGCAACGTCCGCAGCTGGCTTGCGATTTCCTTCTGGATTTTTTCGGCCAAGGCCTTGTCGAGGCACAGCAGCAGCACGTGCGCGTCCTCGCCGTGCTCGGCCTGGCTGAGCAGATCGAGGGCCACGAACAGCGGCTCCGCGCCCGCGTCGGCGATCACCATGGCTTCGGTCGGCCCCGCCGGCAGGTCCTGCGCCGGCCCTCCGGGTTCCATCGCCGCCTGCCGCTTGGCCGCGGCCACCCAGCGGCTTCCGGGGCCGAACAGCTTATCGACGCGCGGCACGCTTTCCGTGCCGTAGGCCATGGCGGCGATCGCCTGCGCGCCGCCCAGCTTGAACACCTGGTGTACTTCGCAGAGCTGCGCCACGTGCAGCACTGCGGGGTTGACGCGACCGTCGCGGCCCGGGGGCGTGCACAGAACCCGCAGCGGGCAGCCGGCAAGCTGCGCCGGGGCGGCCAGCATCAGCGCGGTGGAGGGCAGGGGCGCGATGCCGGCCGGCACGTACAGGCCCACCGCCTGCAAGGGCTGGTGCCTCTGTTCGCAAACGATTCCCGGCGCGGGCTGCACGCGGACATCCTGGGGACGCTGGGCCTCATGGCAGGCCCGGATGTTGTCCAGCGCCATGCGGATGGCCGCGCGCTGCGCCGATGTGAGGTGCTCGGCAGCCGCCTCGATTTCCTCGCCGCCCGCCTGTATCGAGTCCAGTTCCGCGCCGTCCAGCTCCGCCTCCAGGCGCAACAGGGCGGCATCGCCGTGCTCGCGCACATCCCGCATGATGTCGCGCACGCGCGATTCCAGGCGCGGGTCGGCCGGGGCCGCGGGGCGCGCCAGAACGGCCTCGCGCTCCCCGTCGGTAAGCGCTGACCAGCGCAGCAGCCGGGGGACAGGCGTCATTCCAGCATCTTCTCCACGGGCAGCACCAGCACCGAGCTGGCCCCGGCATCCTTGAGGGCTTCCAAGGTTTCCCAGAAGATGCTCTCCCGGCACACGGCGTGGACCGCCACGCGGTCTTCGCTGCCTTCAAGCGCCATGATGGTGGGCGACTCCGAGCCGGGCAGAAGCTCCGCGATGGCGCGCAGCGCGCCGCGCGGGGCGTGGAGCATGATGTATTTGGTTTCCCGCGCCTGCATCACGCCGTCCACCCGGCGCTTGAGCAGTTCCAGCAACTCGCGCCTTGCGGCGGGCGGCTCGGCCGGGCATGCCAGCAGGACGGCTTGGCTTTTCAGCACCGTCTCGCCTTCGTCGAGCTGGTTGGCGGCAAGGGTCTTGCCGCTGGACACGAGGTCGCAGATGGCTTCCGCCCTTCCCAAGCGCGGCGCCAGTTCCACCGCGCCGGAAAACGGCACGATCTCCGCTTTCACGCCCGCCTGCTCGAGGAATTTTGCGGCGAGCTTCGGATAGCTGCTTGCCACCCGCAAGCCGTCCAGATCCGCCACGGCCGAGGCCGAGCCGTCCCTCGGATAGGCCATCGCCAAGCGGCAGCCTCCGAAATCCAGGTTGCGCAACGCTTTTGGCGGCGCTTCCTCCGGCCCCAGCGCCAAGCGCTGCTCCTCGGCCACGTTAAGGCCCACGATCCCTAAGTCGCAGGCGCCCTCGCGCACCAACCCGGGTATTTCGTCGTCGCGCACCAGCAGCACGTCCGCGGGCATGTTCTCGGCCACCGCCAGCAGCTGGTCCGTGCCGCGCGTGAGCCTGAGGCCGCAGCGTTTCAGCAGGGCCATGGAGTGATCGGTCAGGCGGCCGGATTTCTGCACCGCGATCTGCACCCGCTCGCTGCGCTTCCATTTCGGTGTCATGCGGAACCGTCCTTGCTCTTTTCGAGCCGTTCAAGAACCGCTTCGGTGAATTGCCCGGTGGAAGCGGCAGGGCCTTGGCCGGCGATGTCGGCGGTGCGTGCGCCATCCGCGACGGCGGCGGCCACGGCGGCCTCGACTTCGCGCGCGGCCTGCGGCGCCTTGAGGCTCAGGTCCAGCATCATCGCCACCGAGAGGATCATGCCGCAGGGATTGGCCACGCCTTGGCCGGCGATGTCCGGCGCGGTGCCGTGGATGGGCTCGTAGAGTCCCCGGCCGCCATCGCCGATGGAGGCCGAGGGCGCCATGCCCAGCGAGCCTGCCAGCACCGAGGCCTCGTCGGTGAGGATGTCGCCGAACATGTTCTCGGTGACCAGCACGTCGAAATCGGCGGCGTGCGTGAGCAGGCGCATGGCGGCGGCGTCCACCAGCAGATGCTGAAGCTCCAGATCGGGGAATTCGTCGGCGACCAGCCGGGAGGTGGCCGTGCGCCAAAGCCTCGATGTGGCCAGGACGTTGGCCTTATCGACGGAGCATAGCCGGCTGCGGCGCTGCCGGGCCAGCTTCGCCGCGAAGCGCACCACGCGCTCGATCTCTTCGCGGTTGTAGGCGCACAGGTCGGCGGCCGCGTCCTCGCCTTCCTGCTTGTCGCCGAAGTAGATGCCGCCGGTGAGTTCGCGGACCACGATGAGATCGACGCTGGCGAGATTCTCTTCGCGCAGCGGAGAGGCTTCGCCTGCGCCCGGCAAAGGCCGGATGGGCCTGAGGTTGGCATAAACGCCCAGCAGCGCGCGCAGGTCCAAAAGGCCCTGTTCGGGCCGCAGGGCGGGGTTCGCAGGCGGCGGCCCCGGCAGCCCCGCGGCGCCCAGCAGCACGGCGTCGGCATCCATGCACAGGTCGCGCGTTGAAGGGGGCAGGGGGGCGCCCAGCGCTTCGAGCGCGGCGCCGCCGAACGGCGCCTCCTCGATTCTCAGGTCAAGCGAGTGGCGGGCAGCGGCGGCCCGCAGCACGGCCAAGCCTGCGCGCGTCACCTCCGGCCCGATGCCGTCGCCGGGCAAAACGGCAATGAGGGATGTCAATTGAAAGCTCCTGGATTCCGCCGGCATCCGGTTTCCGGAAAGGCGGGTCCCGCGCGGCGCGCGCATGCCCGCTCCGCCGCGGCCATGCTTTCCGCTTGCGAGCATGCGCCGGATCGCGGCGCCTCTTGCCCGGAATTGCAAATGCTGGCGGGATTCACGGACTATGCCCTCCGCTGCTCCCAGGCGCTGATCCGCTCCTCCTGCCGGAGGAGGTAGCCGAGCTGATCCACGCCGTTCATCAGGCAATAGCGCGCGAAGCGCTCGATCTCGAAGGGCGCGGGAGGGCCTTGGGGCAGTTCCACGCAGGTGCTTTCGAGATCGATCACGACCTCGGCGCCGGGGTTTTCCATGAGCCAGCGGTGCGGCCGCGCGTCGATGACGACCGGAACAAAGCCGTTTTTGAGGGAGTTGCTGCGGAAGATATCCGCGATGCGGGTGCTGATGACGGCGCGCAGCCCGCTGTCGAGCAGCGCCCAGGGCGCGTGCTCGCGCGACGACCCGCAGCCGAAGTTGCTTCCGGCCACCAGTACGGTGCGGCCCTTGTTCTCCTCGCGGTTGAGAATGAAGTCCGGGTTGGGCCGCCCGTCGGCGTCGTAGCGCCAGTCGTGGAAGGCGGCCTCGCCTAGGCCGTCGCGCCCGGTGGTGGTGAGAAAGCGCGCCGGAATGATCTGGTCGGTATCGATATTGTCGATATCCAGAACCATGGTGCGCGAGGCAATGCGGGCGATCTTTTCCATGGCGGAGTTCGCGGTCTCAAGGGTCCATCAGTTCGCGCGGGTCCGCCACCGCGCCGCGTATCGCCGAGGCCGCGGCGGTGAGGGGGCTGGCTAGGACCGTGCGCGCGCCGGGGCCTTGGCGGCCCTCGAAGTTGCGGTTGCTGGTGCTTACGCATAGGCTGCCCGGAGGCACTGTGTCGCCGTTCATTCCCAGGCACATGGAGCAGCCCGATTCACGCCATTCCGCGCCGGCGGCCGTGAACACCTCGTCTAAGCCCTCCGCCTCGGCTTCGCGCTTGACCTGCTGCGAGCCGGGCACGACCAGCATGCGCACGTTGTCCGCCACCCGCCTGCCGCGCATCAGGCCCGCCGCGGCGCGCAGGTCGCTGATGCGGGAATTGGTGCAGCTGCCGAGAAAAACGATGTCCACGCCGCGGCCCAAAAGCAGCTTGCCCGGCTCCACGCCCATGTAGGCGAGGGCCTTGTCCGCGGCCGGATTGCCGCTCGGGGGCACCGGCTCGTCGATCCGCGCCGACATGCCGGGGTTGGTTCCGTAAGTGACCATGGGGCGCAGGCTTCCGGCATCGATATCCACCTCGCGGTCGAATGCCGCGCCGCCGGTGTCCTCCAAGGCGCGCCAGCGCTCGAGCGCCGCGTCCCAGTCCGCCCCCTGCGGCGCCATCGGGCGCCCGTTAAGCCATTCGTAGGCGGTGTCGTCCGGAGCGATCATGCCGGCGCGGGCGCCCGCCTCGATGCTCATGTTGCACACGGTCATGCGCTGCTCCATGGTGAGCGCGCGGATCGTGTCGCCGCGGTACTGAAGCACGCGGCCGGTGCCGCCGCCCACGCCTATTTCGCGGATGATGGCCAGCACTAGGTCCTTGGCCGTCACGCCCGGCCCCAGCCGCCCGCCCACGTTGACCGCCATGGTGCCCGGCCGGCGTTGCAGCAGGCATTGCGTGGCCAGCACGTGGCCCACTTCGGTGGTGCCGATGCCGAAGGCCAGCGCGCCGAAAGCGCCGTGGGTGCTGGTGTGGCTGTCGCCGCACACCACCGTGTGGCCTGGCCAGGTGGCGCCCAGCTCGGGCCCCACCACATGCACGATGCCGCGCTCGGGGCTGCCCAGGCCGCGCAGTTCGAGGCCGAATTCCCGGCAGTTCCCGATCATGGCGCGCACTTGGCCCGCTGCCGCCGGAAGCGCCACCTGGTCCAGTTCCTCCAGCGTGGCGGCCGGCTCGGTGGGTGTGGAGTGGTCCATGGTGGCCAGCGTGCGCTCCGGCCGCCGCACCGGCAGGCCGCGCTCGCGCAGCGCGTCGAAAGCCTGCGGCGTGGTGACTTCGTGGATGAGGTGCAGGTCGATGTACAGGACCGCCGGGGTGTCCGGGGTTTCCGGCACCACCTCGTGGGCATCCCACACCTTGGCCAGTAGCGTTTGCCGAGGCATACGGAATCAGCCTTCCTTCTCTATGCCTTCGACCGGTTCCAGCCAGCCCCGGGGGTCTTCGGTGCGACCGTCGAACAGGCCGAAGAATGCGTCCTGAAGCGCCCGCGTCAGTTCGCCCGGCTTGCCGCTGCCGATGGTGAGGCGGTCGAGGCTGCGGACCGGCGTGATCTCGGCCGCGGTTCCGGCCAGGAACACCTCGTCGGCGATGTAAAGCACCTCCCTGGGCAGGGCTTCCTGGATCACGGTGATTCCCAGCCGTGCGGCCAGCTTGATGACCGTGTCGCGGGTGATGCCGGGAAGGATGGAGGCGGAATAGGGCGGCGTGTAAAGCTTTCCCGCCACCGCCACGAACAGGTTCTCGCCGGCGCCTTCGCTGACCAAGCCGTCGTGGGTCATCGCCAGCCCCTCCACGTAGCCGTTCTGCTGCGCCTCCAGCGTCACTAGCACGCTCGACAGGTAGTTGCCCCCGGCCTTGGCCAGCGCGGGGATGGTGTTGGGCGCCACGCGCTGCCAGGACGTGCAGCACACGTCAACGCCTTCGTCGGTGCCGCCCAGATACGAGCCCCATTTCCAGGCCGCCACGGCGACATGCACCGGCACGTTCTCCGAGGGCAGTATTCTCAAATCGCCGAACCCGCGAAACGCGACGGGGCGGATGTAAGCGCCTTCGAATAGCCGGTTTTCCGCAATGACTTGGCGACAGGCCGAGTTGATGTCGTCCGGGGTGAACGGTATTTCCAGCCGGTAGATCTTGGCCGAGTTGTACATGCGGCGGGTGTGCGCGCGCAGGCGGAAGATGACCGGGCCTAAGTGGCTGGCGTAGCAGCGCACCCCCTCGAACACCGAGGTGCCGTAGTGCAGGGCGTGGCTCATCACGTGGGTCTGCGCTTCCATGTACGGCTTCAGTTCGCCGTCGTGCCAGATCCATTCGGGGTGTGCGCTCATGTCGTTGGGTCTCGTGTGCGGGAACGGTAAGCCGCAGGCGTTGCAAGTGCGGGGATTTTACGGCCCAAGGCGCCGGCGCGCGCCCGGCGCGGCCGCCTGGCCCGATTGCACCCGCGCCTGCGCCCGCAGCGCGCGGTTGAGCACTTCCAGCAGGGCGCGAGCGCCGGCCTCCACGATGTCGGTGCTCACGCCGCGCCCGCGATAGGAGAAATCCCCCCAGCGGGCGGTGACGGTGGCCTCGCCTTGGGCATCCTCGCCGGTGGTGACGCTGCGCACGTCGAAGTGGATCAGCTCCACGCTCATTTCGGTGGCGCGCTCCAGCGCCTTGAAGGTGGCGTCGATGGGGCCGTCGCCCACCGCCGCCTCGTCGCGCTGCTCGCCGCTTTCGTGCTCGAGGCGCACCGCGGCCACCGCCAGCGTGCTGCCGCCGGTGTTGATGCGCAGCTCGCGCAGCCGCCAGGGGCCTTCCGCAGCGCCTTCCTTATGCACGATCAGGGCCTCGATGTCGGCATCGAACAGCTCTTTTTTGCGGTCGGCCAGCTTTTTGAAAGCGATGAAGGCCCGGTTGAGCTGCTCCTCGCCGAGCTCGAAGCCGAGCTGGCGGGTGCGGTCGCGGAACGCATGCCGCCCTGAATGCTTGCCCAGCACCAGGTTGCTGCGGTGCATGCCCACCGATTCGGGGCGCATGATCTCGTAGGTTTCGGCATGCTTGAGCATGCCGTGCTGGTGGATGCCGGCCTCGTGCGCGAAGGCGTTCTTGCCCACCACGGCCTTGTTGCGCGGCGTGTGCATGCCGGTCACGCCGGACACCCCAGGTCGTCGTGGCAGTGCGCGCTTAAGACCACGTCCTCGATGCCGGGCACAGTGGCGCGCAGATGCTCGAAAAGGGCTTGGAACTCGGCCGGCATCGCGTAGCCCACGGTGTCGGGGATGTTCACGGTGGTCGCTCCGGCCTCGACCACGGCGGCCACGATTTCGGTGAGGAACTCCGGCTCGGTGCGCGAGGCGTCCTCCGGAGAAAATTCCACGTCGTCGCAGGCCTCTTTGGCCATGCGCACCGCCTCGACCGCCCGGCGCACGATTTCTTCGCGGGCCATCTCCAGCTTGAACTTGCGGTGGATTTCGCTGGTGGCCACGAACACATGGATGCGCTTGCGCGACGCGGGCTCCAAGGCCTTGGCCGACTTCTCGATGTCGCCCTCGTGGCAGCGGGCCAGCGAGCAGATGGTCACGCCTCGGATGGCTTGGGCGATTTCGCGCACCGACTCGAAGTCGCCCGGAGAGGCCGCCGCGAAGCCGGCCTCGATGATGTCCACGCGCATATCCCGGAGCGCCCGCGCCACCTTGAGCTTCTCGCGCAACGTCATGCTGCAGCCCGGGGCTTGCTCGCCGTCGCGCAAGGTGGTGTCGAAGATGCGCACGCGATCCTGGGTGGTTTGCTGGTTCATGTTTCCGCTCTCGTAAAGTGGTGGTTCAGCCCATAAAAAAAAACCCGCATCCGTTGGCCGGTAAGCGGGGTTTCGCAATGAGGCTTTTCGGGTTGCTTAGGCCTTTATTCCTTACCCCGCATTCGGTGCTCCGCAAGCAGCGCGAGCGCAGCCGTATGCAGCCCGTCGGCTGCGACCATAAGGCTGAGGATGGAGCGGCCTGAGTTCATGTGGGCGATTATGCGTTACGCAGGCGCAATGTCAAGCTCGCTTGCCCCGCCGGGATGTCTTTTGAATGCGCCGGCCAAGAGCGCCTTTTCCGGTCCATTTTTCGTCCGGCACAGCGTTATGCCGCTGAAGCATGGCCTTTCTTGGGGACTTATCCACCTAACTACACAATCCCCTTCGATCCCAGATGATCTCTAAATCGCCGAATTTATAAATACCCGCATGGACAAAGGAATAACAAATGCCATCAGGAATTCGATCTATACCGTTTTGGGCATAGGAATATTCTATTTTCTTCTTGTTCTTCCTCGCATCGTATAGTTATTTCTTTTCCCTCTCTGCGAATTTCTGGAATGCTTTTGGCGCAAATGCTCCTGATAGCAGATAAAGCACAATAAAGGAATCTGGCTCTTTTCCAGGCTCAGAGAATAATGAACCAATGGCAAATCCGATTGCCGCAATCAAAGATATAAGCGACATAAGCCGCATAGAAGATGGCTGGTTTTTATCGTCCCTCAGGACATTGCGCCAGAACTTTGGATATTTCCCCTCGCTCATACCTTTTCCTCCTTCTCCTGCCTATCCTCCTGATTCCTTGGCGGCAACTTCATCAATGATCTAGCAAGCAATCCCGCCTTCAACTCCAATTCCTCGGGAATCTCAGACTGCTTCTGTTCCTTCTTTTCCATAGCAGCCATTCTAAAAGATGGACGGTCGTTAATCAACAATTCTTCTTGACATTGCGGAATGCCTATGATAAAATAAATATATGATTTACAAAGATATTCTTATGAGTAATCGCAAAGAAACCAACAGCGGAAAAGGACCAGGGAAGGCATACAGGAAAGGCGTTTCGCTGATTGAATTGTTCGAGAGGTTTCCGGACAACGAGGCTGCGGAGAAGTGGCTTGAGGGATGGCGATGGGGCGACGAGCCGACATGCCCACGGTGCGGATCGACCGAAGTGTCAATTCGAAAAAGCAGAAAGCCGATGCCGTTCCATTGCCGGAATTGCCGAAAGTACTTCAGCGTCCGCACGGACACCGCTATGGCCTGTTCCCAGATTCCTTTGCAGAAATGGGTGATCGGCCTGTTCCTGTACGTTTCCAATCTCAAGGCCATTTCCAGCATGCGGCTCCACCGGGATCTGAAAATCAAGCAGTCTTCGGCCTGGTACATGCTCCAACGATTCAGGGAGGCGTTCGGAGAAGAGAAGGGCTTGCTGTCAGGCGTCGTCGAGGTGGACGAGACCTATGTCGGCGGAAAGGAAGGATTGAAGCGCAAGTCCAAGAAACTGAATGCGGGCCGTGGCGGAGTGGGCAAGTCCATCGTCATCGGCGCTAAGGAAAGGGGCTCGAACAAAGTCAGGGCGAAGGTCATTCCGAACGTCAAGCGGGACACTCTCCACCAGTTCATCAACGAGAACATCGAGCCTGGCGCAGTGGTCAACACCGACGACCTCATGAGCTACAAGAAACTTCAACGGCACGAGCACGAGTTCGTCAAGCACTCCGTCGGCGAGTACGTCAGCCATCAGGCCCACATCAACGGAATCGAGTCATTCTGGTCGTTGCTGAAACGGGCCCACAAAGGCACTTACCACAAGATCAGCAAGAAGCACCTCAACCGGTATGTCAACGAGTTCGTCGTCCGGCACAATGTCCGAGAAGAAGACACGCTTGTCCAAATGGGACTGGTGTTCAGGGGATTGATCGGACGGCGGATCAAGTACAAGGATCTGGTGTCGGGCATGGACGGGCGGGCGAATTGAACCGGTCAGCTTGACGCATTTATAGCTGATATAATCCGAATTGCGGCATCAGAGGGAATCCCGTTGAGTCGGGTTACCCGCTGAATACAACAGCTCTTAGCCCGACAGGAGGTAGCTCCTCCAAGTCTTGGCGAATAGGCGGGAACGTCATTTCTCTTTGATGTCGCAATGGCCCGACACCTGTGTCGGAATTTTGCGGAATGAAAGAGGAATCAAATAATGGATGAACGGAAGGAATCTTCGAGCCAACGGGCGACTCGCACGTTGGCCAATACCCTGATGGGCCTGTTGATAGCGCTTATTGTCGGAGCGGCGCTTTACGTCGTGTCTTGCGTGGCGGGCATCAACGAGGCATTCGGAGACGAGTGGAACGGGAACGAGTGGAACATGTTTCCGTATGACTGGAATATGGAGATTCTAGACAATGCCTGCCAAGGCAAATCAGACGGCACGAGGGAATTGGAGGCATATCCTGGCAACATGCTTGAGAGAGCCGTAGTCGTTACCTTCACGTGCGTCAACGGCGGAATCCACGGCACCGTGATAGCAACGCAGGGAGACAGGCCCATGGCAAAAATTCCCTATGTGAACGGCAAGAAGCACGGCAATCAGGTGACGGATCACCATGGCACATTAGTCCTTAAGGAGACTGATCCGCTCAAGTATGTCGGAGAAATTGAAACCCCGTGGGAGAACGGCAAGAAGCACGGCACGGAGATTTGGCGATATAAGCGAAGAGTTAGTGGCGACATCCGTTTCAAAATTCCCTATGTGAACGGCAAGAAGCACGGCACAGAGTTGCAAAGGGACGGCGCCGTGGAAATTCGTTGGGCGAACGGCGAAAAGCACGGTATGGAAATAAGGTATAGCTTTGGCGAACCAGCCGCCAAGATTCCTTGGGCGAACGGCAAGAAGCACGGGGTGGAAACAAACGAGGAAGGCACCAAAACGTGGGAGAACGGCGTGCTGGTGGACTTCACTCGGAAATGACTATGAATGAGATACAAACCAACGAAAGCACCGCCGTTCCCGAAGGCAAGGATGGCCAGAAAATTACGTATCCTGAAAGAGGAAGATCTATGATTTCTGGTAACGCTGAATTATTCGTTCAAGGACTGGTAGAGAGTCACGGTATGACTGTCGCCAATCTTCTAGGAACTTTTCAGTCAATGGAGGCAGCATCCATTCCCGATCAGTGCGTCGAGGGGCTTGTGGAAGAGAGCTTTCGGGTTGCCGGGATAAGGAATGGTTTGCCTGAGGATCAATTTTATAAATTGAGGGATCGTGTGATTGAGATGTGGAAGTCATTGCCATAGAGGTATTTATAAATTCGGCGATTTAGAGATCGGAGGGGACCGAAGGGGATTGTGTAGTTAGGTGGATAAGTCCCCTTTCTTGAAGCTGTGCTAATATCCGCAGCCTTCCATCAAGCCGGTCTCTTGGAATCCGCTTGGTGATCACAGACCTGACCTTATGGCGAAGAGGGAGCATTTGATGAATCCGATGTTTAGGGGGTTGATTTGCGCCGGAGGTTTGCTCGCTGCGGCCACTGTGGCGGGCGCGGCCACGCTGGAGGAGATAGAGGCTGTTCAGGCGGGGCGCGCCGAGGCCGGCCGCCAGTCGCAGGGCCGGATTGACGAGATGGTCAAAGAGACAGATTCGCTGGAATATCAATATAAGCGGGTGCTCAAGGAGCTAGACGGCCTCAAGGTGTTCAACACCCTTATGGAGAGGCAGATCGACCGGCAGGAGGCCGATATCGCCCTTCTGAACAAAGCCATCGATGAAGTGGAGGCGTCGCGCCGCCAGATGATGCCGCTCATGGTGCGCATGATCGAGGCACTCGACCTGTTCGTGGACGCGGATGCGCCCTTTCTGCTCGACGAGCGGCGCACCAGGGTGGCGGCGCTTGCCGAACTGATGGAGCGAGAAGACGTGAGCGTGGCGGAGAAGTTCCGCAAGGTGCTTGAGGCCTATCAGATCGAGAACGACTACGGCCGCACCATCGAGGCCTACAAGGATTCCGTGGATCACGAGGGCGCGACCTTGGAGGTTGACGTGCTTCGCGTTGGCCGGGTGGCGCTGGTTTATCAGACCGCCGATCTCAGCGCCACGCGCAAGTGGGACCGCGATGCCCGCGCGTGGGTCGATTTGGACGGCGGCTACCGCAACCAAGTGCGCATGGGTTTGCGCGTTGCCAGAAAGCAGGTCGCTCCCGACCTGCTTCTGCTTCCTGTTCCTGCTCCGGAGGCCGGATAGATGATCGCAATCAGAATTGTTGCTTGCGCTGCGCTTGGCTTGGCCCTCAATGTGTCCGTTCAAGCCCAGGAGGCCCTATCGCTGGATGAGTTGTTGGATCTGGTGGAGCAGGGTGCCGTGCGCGACAATGAGGAAATGCGCACCCGCGAGGCGGCGTTTCGCGAGGCCCGCGGCCAGCAGCAGCGGCTGCTGGCGCAGGCGAATGCCGAGAAAGCTGCCGAAGAGCGGCGCAGCCAGCGGCTTGAGAACGCCTACGGCGAGAACGAGCGGCGCATCGCGGCGCTCAAGCAGACCCGCGACGAGCGGCTTGGCGCCCTCAAGGAGCTCTTCGGCGTGACTCAGCAGGTAGCGGGCGATGCCCGGTCGAAGTTCGAGTCCTCGGTCACCAACGTCCAGTATCCGGACCGTTCGCAGTTCCTCACCGATCTGGTCGATAAGCTGGGCTCCGGCATCGAACTGCCCTCAGTCGAGGAAATGGAGCGCCTGTGGTGGGAGCTTCAGCGGGAGATGACGGAGTCGTCGAAGGTCGTGAGGTTCAACGCCGACGTGATTACGCTGGACGGCCAGCGCGAGCCTACGGAAGTGGTGAGGGTGGGGCTGTTCAATATCGTTTCCGACGGCAAGTATCTGACCTACCGCCAGGAAACCGGCAACGTGACCGAACTTGGCCGGCAGCCTGAGCAGGGCCGTTTTACGAGCAGCACGGCAGACATCGTGGGCGCGGCGCCGGGCGAAGTGGTGCGCTTTGGCCTTGATCCCACTTTAGGCGGCGTGCTCAATTCGCTGGTCGGCCGCCCCAACCTGGTGGAGCGCATACAGCAGGGCGCGCTGGTGGGCTACCTCATTATCGCGCTGGGCATTATCGGGCTTTTAATCTCGCTGGAGCGTTTGGTAACGCTGACGCTCGCCAGCCGCAAGGTAACGGCGCAGCTGAAGAGCGCCGCCCCTTCCGACGACAACGCGCTGGGCCGCATCCTCAAGGTGTATCACGGCAACAAGGACATGGACACCGAAACTCTCGAGCTCAAGCTGGGCGAGGCCATTTTCAAGGAAACGCCGAAGCTGAACCGGGCATTGCTGTTCATCCAGATTATTTCGGTGGTGGCGCCGCTCATGGGGCTGTTGGGCACCGTGACCGGCATGATCAAGACCTTCCAGGCGATCACGCTGTACGGCACCGGCGATCCCAAGCTGATGGCGGGCGGTATTTCGCAGGCGCTGGTCACCACGGTTCTTGGTCTGAGCGTTGCCATTCCCATGGTGCTGCTGCATACGGTGGTGAGCGGCCGCAGCCGCCGGATCGTGCAGATTCTGCAGGAGCAGAGCACCGGCATCGTGGCGGAGCACGCCGAAGCGCAGCAAAAGGCGCCCGCTGCCTGAGCCTGCGGGATGCCGGAGGAATTGCCGAAACATCCGCGTTGATCCATGTTTAACTGGCTCTACGACGCCTTTGAGGCCATCCGCGACTTCGTGGAGCTGGGCGGCGATGTGCTGTTCCTGATTGCCCTGACCATCTTCCTGATGTGGATGCTGGTTTTTGAGCGGCTGGTGTTCTTCCGGATCGAACTCAGCAAGCGCCGCACAGCAATTCAGGATGCTTGGGAAGGGCGGGCCGAGCGGCGATCCTGGGAAGCGCAGCAGATTCGCGGCCGCATGGTTGCCGATTTCGACATGGCCGTTCGCCGGTCGCTGCCGCTGGTGCAAACCCTGGTGGCGCTTTGTCCGCTGCTGGGCCTTTTGGGCACGGTAACGGGGATGATTGAAGTGTTCGACGTCATGGCCGTGGAGGGCAGCGGAAATCCGCGTTCGATGGCTTCCGGCGTGTCCAAAGCCACCATTCCCACCATGGCGGGCATGGTGGGCGCGCTGTCGGGCGTGTTCTGGACCACCTATCTCAACCGGCGGGCGGACCGCCAGATTGAGGACTTGGAAGAACGCTTGGCCATGGACCGCTGACGCCGCCGCAAACGGCCGAAGATTACCCGGAGACAAAGAGCTACTTATGCGCAGATCCATCATTCAAGCCGCAGGCGAAGAAACCAAGGCGGAAATCAATCTAACGCCCATGCTGGACGTGGTGTTCATCATGCTGATCTTCTTCATCGTCACCGCCTCGTTCGTCAAGGAGGCGGGGATTGATGTGAACCGGCCCGATGCGCCAACAGCCATCAGGCAGGAGAAGGCGAACATACTGGTGGCGATCAGCGCCGGCAACGAGATATGGATCGACCGCCGCCGCGTGGACCCGCGGGCGGTGCGCGCCAACATCGAGCGCCTGCACGCCGAGAACCCGGAGGGTTCGGTTATTATCCAAGCCGACAAGCGGGCCTACACGGAAACGCTTGTAGGCGTGATGGATTCGGCCCGCCAAGCTGGTGTATTCAACGTGTCGATAGCGGCGAGCGAGGATTGACCGGCGGATGACGGCGCAGGCTACCCGGCCAATGGATGCGGATCGCGCGCAGGCGCTGGGAGCCCGCTCGGCAAGCAGGCGCGGAGGGCGATGAAATGGCGGACCAGACGACAGTCAAACGGCGGATAGGGCGTTACTTCCTGGCGTTCGCGGTGGGAAGTTTTGCGGCCCTTTCCCTTCTATGGCTCATGCAGTTTCTGATCGCCACCGGCAAGGCGGCGATCACCGAATCGGTCGATGCGCGCTTCGTTGACTTCGTCCGGGTCAAGCGCGAGGAAACGGTCGAGCGCAAGGAAGAAAAACCGGAGCGCCCCCCCGAACCGGACGAGGCGCCGCCGGAAATTCCCCAGCAGGACATGGACTCCTCGGACTATGATTCAGTCACGGCCATAGCGCCTGTAGGCCCCGGCCTTGATGTCGGCATGGACAGCGAACTGGGTGATTTCAGCTTGGCCGAAGGCGATTACCTGCCGATCGTGAAGGTTGCGCCCATGTACCCGCGGCGGGCGCAGTCGCGCGGCCTTGAGGGTTATTGCGATCTTGAGTTTACGGTTACGCCGCTGGGAACAACCACCGATGTGCGGGTGATTTTTTGCAGCAGCTCGCTGTTCGAACGCGCTTCGGCGCAGGCTTTGCTCAAGTTCAAGTACAAACCCCGCGTAGTGAACGGCACGCCCATCGCGGTGCCGGGGCTGCGCCACCGGATTACCTTCCAGATTGAAGACTGACGTTGTGAGCACCCGGTTTGGCCTCGTTGCCGCAGCGCTGTTCTGCCTGCTTGTTGGGGCGCCGATGCAATCCGGCTGGACTCAGGAAGAAGAACAGGAGGAGCAGCGGACGCGGCGCACGGAGGCGTTGAGCGAAAGGGTTCACCGCCGTCTTGCGAAGGCCCAAGAGGCGCTGGAGGCGGACGATCACGCAACGGCTGAATCACTGCTGCGCGAAATTATGGAGCTGCGCAATCTTTCACCTTACGAGCAGGCGCAAACCAACAATTTCTATGGCTTTGTCTATATCGACCAAGAAGATTACCGGGGGGCGATCCAAGCCTTTCGGCGGGTCATCGATACCGGGGGGCCGGATGTGATAGGCCCTGGTTTATACAACCAGACCATCCGCACGCTGGCGCAGCTCTACATGCAGGTGGAGAATTTCAGCGAGGCCATCGTCTATGCCCGTCAGTGGCTGGATTCCCAGGCGAATCCGCCGCCCCGCGACTACATGCTCCTGGCCATGGCCCACTTCCAGCTTGAGCAGTGGCGCGACGCGCTGGATTACGTGTCGCTGGCGATAGAAACGGCCCAGGCGGCGGGCGTGGAGGTGGAGGAGAACTGGTGGCGCTACATGGTGGCCGCGCATTGGGAACTGGAACAGTTTCCCGAGGCCCTGGAGGTCACCAAGATCATGGTGAGGGAGTGGCCCAAGAAGCAATACTGGTCGCAGCTTCAGGGGCTTTACTCCATCGTTGAGGATGAGCCTAGGCAATTGGCGGCCTATTGGTGCATGCACGATCAGGGCCTCTTGGACAGAAGCGAGGAGCTCGTCAACATGGCCAACTTGTTCATGCTGGCGGAGGTTCCCTACAAGGCCGCCGCGATCCTTCAGGAGGGAATCGACAGCGGAGAGATTGAAGAGACCACGCGAAACTACCGGATTCTCGCCCAGGCATGGCAGTTGTCCAGGGAAGATCGCAAGGCCATCGGTCCCATGCGCAAGGCTGCGGAGGGCGAGGAGGACACTGGGATGAAGGGCGACCTGTATGTCCGGCTAGCCGAAAGCTATAACGCCTTAAGCGAATACGATGAATGCGCTTCCGCAGCCCTCCAGGCCCTTCGCGACGGCAAGCCGAAGAGCGAGGGAAGAACCTACATGCTGTTGGGCCAGTGTCTCTTTGAGCAGGAAAAGTACGATGAGGCCGGCGATGCGTTTTCCCGCGCGGCCAAGGACAGCGAAACGCGCCAGGCGGCTACCCGTTGGCAGAACTATCTTCGCCGGGAGGTGGCGCGGCTTCAGGACTTGGACGCGCGGCTGGCGCGCTTCGGAAGCTAATCCGCCTTCCCCGACACACGCCGAGTCACTTTTCATGCCCAAAGTTCATTTCGTGGATTGCCGTGGGAACCCCCGCGATCTGGAGGTTCCCGAAGGCTGCACGCTCATGGAGGTTGCGTTGGAAAACGATGTTGAGGGGATCGTGGCGGAGTGCGGCGGTTGTTGCGCCTGCGCCACCTGCCACAGCTATATCGACGAGGAGTGGGTGGACCGTCTGCCGCCCATCGACGATATGGAAGACGCCATGCTGGATTGCGCGCTGGAGCGCAAACCCAACAGCCGGTTGATCTGTCAGATCCAGATGACGGCCGAACTGGCCGGACTCAAGCTGAAAGCCGCCGACAACGAAGCCTGACGGCTAGAGCTTGCCTTCCTCGAATTGGCGGTGGACTTCCGCCACCGGGGGCATGGAGGCCACCGGGGTTTTCTCTTCCCTCTCGTTCTGGATCACGCGCATCACCCTTTCGATGTAGCGCTGGCGCGCGGCTTCCCTCTCGGCTTCCGCCTGCTTGTCGGGCAGAAAGTTTTCAATGTCCTCGCGCCTGAACAGGCCGCCCCTCTCAATCAGCCGCTCGACGCTGTCGAGGCGGTCCCGCACAACGGACACCTCCCCGATCAGGGTTATCAGCATGCCCAAAAGCCGGTCCGTGGCCGGATCGGAAAAATATCGGGGGCGCTTTCCCTTGGCGGTGCGGCGCAGACGGGGCGCTTCCTCGCCTGAACTCATGCGCGAATTCCCGCCAGGGACTTGAAGCTCATTTCGTCCTGCGAGTAGTTGCGCTGCGTGGCATCCAGATCGGATTTCATGAGCTCCAGGCTCACTTCCCCGGCCGGCCAGCCGCCCTTGATAGCCTCTTCGGCCAGATCGAGGTCGGTCATGCAGCGGGCAAAGGATTCGTTGTTGTTGTAGCTCTCCCAGTCGTGCATGAACTGGTCGAAGAGGGTGTCGCTGCGGGGAATATCGAAGTGCAGCATGCGCCCGCCGCTGCGAAGCAGCCGGCGCGTTTCGGCGAAGATGCGCGGCAGGGCTTTCTTGGAGGTCTCATGCAGCATGATGTGCGAGAGCACCAAGTCGAAACTGCCGTCCTCGTAGTCGGTGCATTCGGCGTTCTGCTGGCTGAAATGCACTGCAACGCCCAGCGATTCCGCCCGCGTATGAGCATAGCGAAGCATGGGCGCGCCCACATCGATCGCGTGGATTTCCGCTTCGGGGAAAGCCCGGCCCCAGGGCAGGGTGCTGTTGCCGGCGCCGCAGCCCATATCGAGGATTTTGCAGGGCTTGAAATCGGGCCAGATGCCCCGCATGCCGTTGCACAGCATGTGGCCTAGGAAGTCAGCTTCCGGCCCCCAGGCGCCTGCCATGTACATTTGCAGGCCGGTTTCGTAGAGAGCGCCGGCCGTGATGTCGTCGGGAACCTGGTCGGTGTGGTAGCCGCCTGGCTGTATGTGAATGTCGTGTACCGTGTGGTAGCGCGGAATTTCAAGGCCCGGGTTCAGTTTGAGGCTGCCGCTGGCCTCCCTGTTCGTGGCCCGAAAGCGCTCGATCATGTCCGGCAGCTGCCGCTCGACCGTGTCAACCGTCGCGTCCCACATCATTTCCTGGCTGCGGCGGGTCATCGCGCTCCACAGCTGGTAATACGGTTCCGACATCATCTTCTTGCGGATTTCGTCGCGGTGCTGCGGCGGGTGTCCGGTTTCCTTTTCGATGGCCGGCTTGATCTTTTCGTCGTAGAGGGAAAAGTTGCCCGGCATGATGGTGCCTGAGAGATGGGCTCGGAAAGCTCGGACAAAGTCCATGCGAGAGGCTTCGTCGTGATTGGCGTCGGGCGTCAAGGCATGAACGTTGCGAAACATCGGGCTTGTCTCCTGCGGGGTTTGGCGGAGCGGATTTCTGGATTGAGAATAGCATACGCGTGCTTTGGTTTTTGGGGTTCTTGCGCTTCCTTCGCCTGGTGATTGCGCCCCTTTCCGCGGGAGACGCATTCGTCATCCATGACGCTTGACGAGAGGCATCCTGCCTTCGACACTCCCGCAGGGTTTGGCGGAGAAGATTTCTGGATTGGGAATAGCATACGCGCGCTTTGGTTTTTGGGGTTCTTGTGCTTCCTTCGCCTGGTGATTGCGCCCCTTCCCGCAGGAGACGCATTCGTCGTCCATGACGCTTGACGAGAGGCATCCT
Organism: Candidatus Foliamicus numerosus; assembly: GCA_028285945.1. Taxonomy (GTDB): domain Bacteria; phylum Pseudomonadota; class Gammaproteobacteria; order Steroidobacterales; family Foliamicaceae; genus Foliamicus; species Foliamicus numerosus. The sequence goes on from JAPYNE010000045.1 coordinate 18,928, forward strand.
GCCTTCGACACTCCTGCGGGAAGGGGCGCAATCACCAGGCTTGGCCGGCGCTATGAGGACTGGCGGCAAGCAAGCCTCATTCGTTCTCCCCTCCTCGCGGGGGCATCTGGGGCAGGATGCCCCAGCCGAGCGTCAGGACGACTTCATGCGTCCCCCGCGAGGAGGGGAGAACGAATGAGGCGATTCCAGCCGAACGCGAGGACGATTTCATGCGTCCCCCGCGGGAAAGAGGCAACGAATGAGGCGGCGCTGCCGGAACCGCTAAGGCGCGATGAGTTCGACCCACTCTCCCACCGGCCCGCGCCACATGGACGCGGCCCGGCCGTGGTAGGGGGCGCCCGCTTGCCCGGTCAGCGTTTGCGCGCCGAGATCGTCGCAAGCGAAGCTCACCATGCTGATGGAAGGCGGCAGCCAGCCTTCAAGCTGCGGACGCGGCGTGGCGGTTTCCGGCATGCTGTCGAGCTCGATCAGGTTGCTTCCCTCCAGAGGCATCGTGGAGAGCATGAAGCGGTGGCTGGCCGGCAGTCCATAGGCTTGAGCCATCACCGTGATCTTCACTGGGCGCGGCTCGCTCGCGGGAATTCCGAAACGCTTCCCCCAGCCTTCGGCAAGCATTTCGACACTGGGGCCGCCCAGAATCATGATGAAAGTGCGGTCCACGAAATCCACAGCCTCGGGCACGTCGAATCCCGTTTTGCGCTTGAACATGGTGAGATAAAGGAACTCCTTGGCTGGCCCTTGCACCTGCATCGCCCGGATCGCATCGCTGATGGACAAGTCGGCGGGCGGCCCTAGGATATGGAAAGGCGTGCCCATCAGCTGCTTCTCCAGCGCGTCGGTGTCCTGCACTATCAATTCCGCGGCATTCCAGCCCCAGCACAGATAGGCTTCGTAGCCCGGCGCGGCGGGCTGTTCCACAAACCGGAAGTGAAAGCCTTCGGAGGTTTCCGGCGCCATCAGCAGGAACTGCGCGCCCTCCGCCGCCTCGGCGCCCCAAAACGCCGCCCGCTCGCCCGGAATCCTTCCGCCAGCCGTGGCCCGGTAGCCCAAGTGCTTGTAGGCTTCCTCCATCGCGCCTAGGTCGGGCGCCGCTATGGTGACGCAGGTGATGGGGCCGATCATAGGCTTGCCAGATATGCGCGCGCCTGGTCCATGCCGATCACCTCGCCGAACTTCTTGCTGATGTCGAAGAGGTTGGCTTCGTGCGGGCCTTGGTCGCGGTCGCCGGTGGCTTCCCGCACCACGATCGGAATGTAGCCGTGCTGCAGCGCATCCACCGCCGAGGCCCGCACGCAGCCGCTGGTGCTAAGGCCGCACATCAGCAGCGTGTCCACGCCTAGGGACGCCAGCGTGGCGGCCAAGTGGGTGCCGAAGAAGGCGCTGGGATACTTCTTGATGATCACTACTTCGCTCTCGGCAGGCTCCAGGCCCTCGCCGAAGGCGCAGTATCCGGAGCCTCTCACGAAGTTCGCCAGCGCCGGAACCTTGCGGAAGAACACGCCCCCCTCCAAGCCTGCGGGATCGTATTCCACGCAGGTATGGAAGATCGGAATGCCGACCGCGCGGCACGCTTCCAGCAGCTTTACCGCCTGCTTGCGCTCCGCTTCCACGCCCGCATAGAGCGAGCACTCGGGATCGAGGTAGGCGCGCACAAAGTCGATGACCAGAAGCGCCGGTCGCGCTCCCGGTTCGATCGCGCCGCCGAATCCTGCCTTGCTGTAGTCTTGGTCCAGTTCCGCCATGGCGCTAGCCCTTGTCTAGATGATCCCGCAGTCCTTGAGTTCCGCAAGCCTCTCTTGATCGAATTCCAGCAGCCCGCGGTAGATTTCATCGTTGTGCTGTCCGATGTCCGGCGCCGGGCTGCGGATGCTCCCGGGCGTGCGCGACAGCTTGGGCGCCACGTTTTGCATCTTCAGTTCCCCGAAATTCGGGTGCATGACCGACACGATCGCCTCGCGGGCCCTGAAGTGCGCGTCCTCAAGCATTTCCGGGGCGCGGTAGATCTTGCCCGATGGCACGCCGTTTTCGTGCATCAGCGCCTCCAGCTCGGCGGCATCCTTGGTGGCGGTCCATTCAGCAATGAGCGCGTCGAGTTCCGCTTGGGTTTCGCCGCGCGCGGCATGGGTTGAGTAGCGGGGATCGTCCGCTAGCTCCGGACGGCCCATGGCCGCGCTCAGCCGCTGGAACACGCTGTCCTGGTTGGCTGCGATCAGAATGTAGGTGCCGTCGCGCGTGGGATAGACGTTCGAGGGCGCCACCCGCGGGAGAATGGAGCCAGTGCGCTCGCGCACATACCCCGCCTGCTGGTATTCGGTGACGAGCGATTCCATCATGTTGAGCACCGCCTCGTAGATCGCGGAATCCACCACTTGGCCCTCGCCGGTGCGGTTGCGGTGGTGCAGCGCGGCGAGGCCGCCGATGCAGGCGAAGGTGGCCGCTAGCTGGTCGCCGATGCTGATGCCCACGCGGCTCGGCGGGGTGGAGGGATCGCCTGCCACGTAGCGCAGCCCGCCCATCGCCTCGCCGATGGAGCCGTAGCCGGCCCGCGAGGAATAGGGGCCGGTTTGGCCGTAGCCTGAAACGCGGATCAGGATCAGCGCCGGGTTGATGTCTTGCAGCTCCTCCCAGGAGAGGTTCCAGCGCTCCAGCGTTCCGGGGCGGAAATTCTCCAGCAGGAAATCGGCCTTGGCGACCAGTTCCTTGAGGATATCCTGGCCTTCCTTTTCCCTCAGATTCAAAGTGATAGCTTTCTTGTTGCGGGAAATAACCGGCCACCACAGCGACATGCCGTGGGTTTTTTCCTGCCCCCATTCGCGCATCGGGTCCGGCCGGTCGGGTGCTTCCACCTTGATGACTTCGGCGCCGAAATCCGCCATCAACTGTCCGCAAAAAGGCCCTGCCAGAAGCGCGCCCATTTCAATAAGCCTCAGATCGGCCAGCGGGCCGGTCCTTTCCGTCATGATCCTGGTTCCTCTTTCCGTGCCAAAGGCCCCGCCCTGCTCATATTCAAGGCCGGGCCATGATGAAGTGCGAATATACATTGTATAGAATACCTGCCTCGACTTTGAGGGGCCATGATCCGATGACAGCGAGCGCGCGCCGAGTTTCCATCGTGGAAGTGGGCCCACGTGACGGCCTCCAATCCGAGAAGGTGCTTCCCACCGCCGTCAAGCTGGAATTCATTCGCCGCGCTGTCAAGGCAGGAATCCGCAAGATCGAAGCAGCGAGCTTCGTGCATCCCAAGCGGGTGCCTCAGATGGCCGATGCGGAGGCCGTTGTTGCCGGCTTGCCCCGGAGGGACGACCTGATTTTTATCGGGCTGGTCCTTAACCAGCGCGGGTATGAGCGCGCCCGGGATTGCGGCATCGACGAGGTCGGCATGGTCGTGGTGTCCAGCGACACCTATAACCGGCGCAACCAGGGCGTGTCCAGCCTGGAGTCCATCGAAGCCTGGCTGAAGATCGCCAGGCAAGCCAAAAAGGCCGGCGTTCGCGCCAACTGCATGGTGTCATCGGCATTCGGCTGTCCCTTCGAAGGCGAGGTGCCGCCCGAACGCGTGGTGGAATACGCCGAGCGCATCGCCGAGGGCGACCCGGTGGAACTGGGAGTCGCCGATTCCATCGGCGTTGCGGTGCCTGCGCAGATCACCGATGTGCTCGGCCGGATTTCCGAGCGCCTGCCCGGCCTGCCGATGCGGGTTCACCTGCACAACACGCGCAACACGGGGCTGGCCAATGCCCAGGCTGCGGTGGATGCGGGCGTTGCCTCCATCGATGCCAGTATCGGCGGCATCGGCGGCTGCCCCTTCGCTCCGCTGGCCGCCGGCAATATCCCCACCGACGACCTTCTGTACCTGCTTTCGCGCTCCGGCGTGGAGACCGGCGTGTCGTTGAAGAAAGTGATCGAAACCAGTGGCTGGCTGCGCGAGCAGCTGGGCCACGGCAATTTGCCTGCCATGCTGCCGCGCGCGGGGATTTTCCCGGACGTGGCGGTTGGCGCGCGGGCCTGACCTGGCATACATACGGGAGAAACAGCATGAGCTTTCGTTTGGGCGTGGATGTGGGCGGTACTTTTACCGACCTGCTCCTGGTTAACGAGCAGTCGGGGGAGATGCACACCGCCAAAGTCCCCAGCACGCCGGAGGACTCGTCGGTCGGCGTTTCCAACGGCATCGACAGGGTGTGCGGCGACGCGGGCGTGGATCCCGGCGATATCACCCATGTGATGCACGGCACCACGGTGGCCACCAATACCATCCTCACGGGGACCGGCGCCAAGGTGGGGCTGGTCGCCACCAAGGGCTACCGCCAGGTGCTGCAAATCGCGCGCTCGTTCGTGCCGGGCGGCCTGGGGGGTTGGGTGATCTACAACAAGAGCCTGCCGCTGGCCCCGCTGGCGCTCACCATCGAGGCGGATGAGCGCACCGCGGCGGACGGCTCGGAGGTGCGGGAACTGAATGTTGCGGCGCTGGAAGCGGAGCTTGGCAAGCTCGCGGGCAGGGGCGTGGAGGCGCTCACGGTGTCGCTGATAAACTCCTTCGCCAACCCGGCGCACGAGCAGCAGGTCCGCGAGGTGGCCGAGCGCGTGCTTCCGGGCGTTCCGGTGTCGCTGTCCTCGGAAGTGGTGCCGGAAATGCAGGAATACGAGCGCACCATCACCACGGTGGCCAATTCCTACGTGCGCCCGAAGGTGGCCACCTACGTCCGCAATCTTGAGAAGCAGCTCAACGACACCATGAGCGGCGTGCAGCTGCATGTGCTTCGCTCCGACGGCGGCCTTGCTTCCGCGGACGCGGCCGAGGCCTACCCGGTCAATCTGCTGATGAGCGGCCCGGCGGGCGGCGTGTCCGGCGCCATCTGGATTGCCTCGCAGGCCGAGCACAACAATCTGCTGACCTTCGATATGGGCGGCACCTCGACCGATGTCGCACTGGTGCAGGACGGCCAGGCGCAGTTGAGGCGCGAGACCACCGTGGGCGACGTGACGGTGCGCGCCTCGTCGGTCGATGTGCGCACCGTGGGCGCCGGCGGCGGCTCCATCGCCCACGTGCCGGAGCTCACCGGCGCGCTGCGCGTGGGTCCGCAAAGCGCCGGCGCCGATCCAGGGCCGGCGGCCTACGGGAAAGGGGGCGAGGAGCCCACGGTGACGGATGCCAACGTGGTGCTCGGCTATCTGCCGGCGGAAGTTCGCTTGGGCGGCGATATGAAGATGGACCGGGCCGCCGCCGAGGCCGCGGTGCGGAAGATCGCCGATGCCTTGGGGCTTTCGCTGATGGAGGCGGCCTCGGGCATCGTGAGCCTAGTGAACGAGAACATGTACGGCGCCTTGCGCCTGGTGTCGGTGGAGCAGGGCCACGATCCGCGCGAGTTCGCGCTGATCGCCTTCGGTGGCGCCGGCCCGTTGCACGCCAATGCGCTGGGCAAGCTCATGAGCTCCTGGCCGGTCATCATTCCGCCGGGGCCGGGCGTGCTGTGCGCCTACGGCGACGCCACCACGCGGGTGAGGAACGAGGCCTCGCGCACCTTCATTAAGCGCTTCGGCCGCACCCGCGCGGACGAGGCGGCGGGCATCTTCACCGATCTGGCCGGGCAGGCGTCGCAAGCGCTGGACCAGGAAGGCATTTCGCGCAGCGACCAGACCCTGAGCTACCAGGCGGACATCCGCTACCACGGCCAGGGCCTGCTGCTGACGGTCGATTTCGAGCTGGACGACCTGAAAAAGCAGGGCTTGGATGCCATCGGCGGCAAATTCGACCGGATGCACGAGCAGTTGTTCACCTTCGCCTTGCCGGAGGACAAGGAGCTCGTGAATCTGCGCGCCGTGGCCGAAGGCAAGCCCACCGTGGTGCGCGCCTTGCGGGTGGAGGAAGGCGATGCCAGCCCCGCCGCCGCCGAAATGCTGTCGCACGAAATCTACGTGGACGGCGGAATGCAAAAAGCCATGCTCTACGACCGCTCCAAACTGAAAGCCGGCAACGTGATTGCCGGCCCCGCCATCGTTCTGGAGATGGATTCGACCACCCTGATTCTCCCGGATCATGAGGGCGCGGTGGACGAATACGGCAACATCCTGATTACGCCATCCAATTCCTGACAGGAGTTATAGAAATGCCTGCACAAATTATCGAAAGCAGCTCGCGCCCCTTCAATCGCGTGGAGCTCGACCCCATTACGCTGGACATCATCGAAAACGCGATGCTCAACGCCCGCTGGGAAATGGACGCGGTGCTGTTCCGCACCGCGATGTCGCCCGGCATCCGCGAGCAGCACGACGAGTTCCCCATGATCGCCAATCTGGAAGGCAAGATGGTGGTGGGGCAGTTCGGCAGCTTCATCCACGGCTTCAAGGAGGCCTACGACGGGACGATCGAGGAGGGCGACATGTTCCTCACCACCGACCCGTACGCCTGCAACGGCGCGGTGAGCCACGCCAACGACTGGCTGCTGCTGCGGCCCATCTTCAAGGACGGGCGGCTGATCGCCTACGCCTCGATGTTCGGCCACATGACCGATATTGGCGGCAAGGTGCCCGGCAGCCTGCCTACCGACGCGCGGCAGATCTTCGAAGAGGGCATCCGCGTGCCGCCCACGAAGATCTACAAGGACGACCAGCTGCAGGAGGACATGCTGGAGCTGATTCTGCATAACTGCCGCCTGCCGCACTGGAACCGCAGCGACTTCAACGCCATCGTGGCCGCCATCCGCACCGCCGAGAAGCGCGTCATCGAAATGGCCGAGCGCTTCGGCGACGACGTGTACTACTCCGCGCTGGAGGAGCTGCTCGACCGCAATAAGCGCGCCATGGGCAAGCTCATCCACATGACCGTGCCGGAAACCAAGCAGTATTTCGAGGATTTCATCTGCGACGACGGACTGGGCATGGGGCCTTACAAGATCAAGTGCGCAATGTGGCGCGAAGGCGACACTGTCATTTTCGATTTCGACGGCACCGATCCGCAGTCCATCGGCTCGGTGAACTTCTACCTCAACGAGGAGATGTTCAAGATGTTCGCCGGCGTGTACATGATTATGGTGTTCGATCCGCAAATCATGTTCAACGACGGGTTTTACGACCTCATGGAGGTGCGGATTCCCGAGGGCACCCTGCTCAAGCCCCGGTTTCCGGCGGCGCTTTCCTGCCGCACCCACGCCTTAGGGCGCATCTTCGACATCCTGGGCGGGCTATTGGGGCAGGGCAACCCGGATTTCCTTTGCGCGGCCGGCTTCTCCGACAGCCCGCACTTCATGTACTCCGGCTACCGGCGCGCCGACGGCGAGTGGTACCAGCTCTACCAGATCGGCTTCGGCGGCGTTCCGGGCAAGCCCTTCGGCGACGGGCCGGACGGCCATTCGCTGTGGCCGAGCTTCACCAACGTGCCCAACGAATTCCTGGAGAGCTACTTCCCGCTGCGGATCGACGTGTACGAAACGCTGGCCGACAGCGGAGGCCCCGGCCTGCACCGGGGCGGCAACGCGCTGCGCGTGGGCTACCGCTTCCTGGAGCCGGGCGAAATCTCGATCCACGACGACCGCTGGCTCACCTACCCCTGGGGCGTGAACGGCGGCCTGCCGGGCCAGCGCAGCCGCAAAATCCTCCACCGCGCTGACGGCACCGAGGAATTGCTGCAATCGAAATGCGACCGCATCAAAGTGGAGCCGGGCGACCTGCTCTATTTCGATACTTGGGGCGGCGGCGGCTGGGGCGACCCGCTCAAGCGCCCCGCCGAGCAGGTGGGCTTCGATGTGGCCGCCGGCCTGGTTTCAGTCGATGGTGCTCGCCGCTACGGCGTGGTCTGCAACGAGGACGGCGAAGTCGATGACGCCGCCACCGAGAAGCTGCGCGGCGAGATGGCCGCCGAGCGCGGCGATACCTCGCTGTTCGACTTCGGCGGCACTCCCGAGGAGCTGAAGGCCCGCTGCGAAGCCGAAACCGGCCTCCCGGCCCCCGCCGCCCCCGAATTCCACAACTGGTTCCGCTCCGCCGCCTAGCAGGGAGGGCCATGCGGAAGTTGTACGGTTGCTGCTGGATGCGGGCGCGGACATGGACGCGAAGAACAGCGACGGCGCTACGGCGCTGATGTTGGCCGAGAGCAGGGGCTTCACGGAGATAGCGGCGCTGCTTCGGGAAGCGGGGGCGAAGGAGTGAACCCCATGAGGATGAACAATCGCCGATGGACGGCGCTGGCGGTTGCGGCGCTGATAGGGCTGCCGGGACTGGCAAATGCGGATAGCCTTCTCGAAGCCGCCAAAGCCAACGATGTTGAAACCGTCCGGGCGCTGCTAGATGCGGGGGCTGACGTGAACGCGAAGGACAGCGACGGCGATACGGCGCTGAAGTCTGCCGCGTGGGAAGGCCATGCGGAGGTAGTGAGGCAGCTGCTGTATGCGGGCGCGGACGTGAACGCGAGGGACAACTCCGGCTATACGGCGTTGATGGCTGCGGTGGAGCAGGGCCATGCGGAGGTGGCGGCGCTGCTGCTGGAAGCGGTCGCTGACGTGAACGCGAAGAACGAATACGGCGGAACGGCGCTGATGATTGCGGCACGTTGGGGAAAGGCGGGAGTGACGCGGCTGCTGCTGGAAGCGGGCGCGGACGTGAACGCGAGGGACAACCTCGGCGAAACGGTGCTGATAACGAGTGGCGGTGGCGGTGCGGAGGAAGTGGCGCGGCTGCTGCTGGATGCGGGCGCGGACGTGAACGCGAAGGCCAGCAACGGCGATACGGCGCTGATTGCTGCGGCACGTTGGGGAAATGCGGGAGTGGCGCGGCTGCTGCTGGCTGCGGGCGCTGACGTGAACGCGAAGGGCAGCGATGGCGAAACGGCGCTGATTGCTGCGGCACGTCGGGGAACGGCGTGAGTGGTGCGGCTGCTGCTGGCTGCGGGCGCTGACGTGAACGCGAAGAACAACAAAGGCGCAACGGCGCTGGCGGTTGCCGCGCTGATGCTGGCGCTGCCGGGGCTGGCGCTCGCGGTTGCCGGCGCTCGCGGTTGCCGGCGCTGGCGCTGGCGGGCGATGATGGCCGCGGCGCGGGGCGGCGATGCGGAGGTAGTGAAGCTGCTGTGGTGGGCGGGGGCTGACGCGAACACGAAGGACGACAACGGCGTAACGGTGCTGATGGATGTGGCGTGGAAAGGCCATGCGGAGGTAGCGGCGCTGCTGATCGAGGGGGGCGCTGACGTGGACGCGAAGGACGACGGCGGCTATACGGCGCTGATGCGGGCGGCGAACCCCGACCCTGGGGAGATTATGTGGCTGCAGCTGCTTAAGGGGTCGTGGAAAGGCCATGCGGAGGTAGTGGCGCTGCTGATCGAGGCGGGCGCTGACGTGAACGCGAAGGCCGACGACGGCCATACGGCGCTGATATCGGCGGCGATCGCCGACCATGAGGAGGCAGTGAAGCTGCTGATTGAAGCGGGCGCTGACGTGGACGCGAAGGACGGCGACGGCGTAACGGCGCTGCGGTACGCGGAGAGACAAGGCTATGATGAGGTGGCTGCGCTGCTGCGCGTTGCGATGCTGATTGAAGCGGGCGCTGACGTGGACGCGAAGGACGGCGACGGCGAAACGGCGCTGATGGAGGCGCTGAGGGAAGGCCATGCGGAGGCAGTGAAGCTGCTGCTGGAATCGGGCGCTGACGTGGACGCGAAGAACGACGACGGCGAAACGGCGCTGATGGAGGCGGCGCACAGGGGCAAGGCGGAGGTGGTGAAGCTGCTGATCGAGGCGGGGGCGGACGTGAACGCGAAGAACGAATACGGCAGTACGGCGCTGCATAAGGCGCCGTTCATGGACTGC
>JAPYNE010000046.1 GCA_028285945.1 Candidatus Foliamicus numerosus
TCCGTCTCATCCAACACCACCTGCCAGCCCAAAAAGCCAACAGCAAAACCGGACAGATCATTTGTTACAAGTGCGGACAGTTTATTTGTTCCTAACAGGCGCAAAGCGTTCGGTTGCGCTTGTTGAAGAGGCCAAGCTACACTACATTCCCCAATGAGGTTTGGATGAGTCCGGCTGCGATGCCGGCTAGCGAATGCCGGCCAAGGAATCCGAGAAAAGACCGAATGCGCGGAATCGAAGCACTCCGCTCGTCCTGACGCTGCTGCTGGCGGCCGCTTGGCTGTTGTGGTCGGGAATGTTCAAGCCCCTGCTGGTGGGCCTGGGCGTTTTTTCCTGCGTTCTCACCGTCTTCATCATCAGGCGCATGGGCTATTTCGACAGGCAGGTGTACGCATTTCGCTACGACCTTCGCCTAGTGGGCTTCTGGCTATGGCTGCTGGGCGAAATCGCGCGCTCGAGCCTCGAAGTGGCCCGCGTGGTTCTGTCGCGCAAGCTCCGGCTGAGCACGGAAGTCATCGAATTGGATGTGAGCAGCCTGGATCAGGTCGATCAGGTCTTGCTGGGCAACTCGATTACGCTAACGCCCGGCACGCTGACGCTGGAGGCCCACAACGACAAGCTCGTGGTGCATGCGCTCACCGCCGAGGGCGCGCGGTCCTTGCGCGGAGGCGAAATGAAGCGGCGCGTCGCCGCCTTGCATGGCGGCAAGTAGTGTATTACGCGGCAGCCTTGGCAACACTGGTGACGATGGGCTTGGCGCTGGTCCGCGCGATCCTGGGCCCCACGCTCTACGACCGCGTGCTGGCGATGAATATGTTCGGCACCAAAACCGTGCTGCTGCTGGCTGTCATCGCATTCCTGCTCGGCCGCCCCGACTTCCTCGACCTCGTGCTCGCCTACGCGCTCATCAACTTCATCGGCGTGCTCGCGGTGCTCGAGTTTTTCCGCATCCGCGCCGCGCGCCGCCAGGCTGGCGGCGGGGCGGAAAGCTGATGGCGCTTGCGCTCGACATCGCGAGCTGGGCCCTGCTTACGCTCGGCGGCTTGGCCATGCTTGTGGGCGGAATCGGCGCTTTGCGGATGCCGGACCTGTACACGCGCATGCACGCGGCGGGCGTGACCGACAGCATGGGCGCAATACTCGTAATAGCCGGCATCATGCTCCAAGCCGGACTTTCGCTGGCCACCATCAAGCTGGGCCTGATCCTCCTGTTCCTCCTGCTCACAAGCCCAACGGCATCCAACGCGCTGGCCGCCGCCGCCCTGGTGGCCGGAGCCAAGCCGGATGCGAAGCGGCAGCCGGACGATAACAGCGCATGACCGTCCTGCTCGGCATTTTTCTGCTGACGCTGCTGCTGATCACCGCAGTGGCCATTGTCCGCGCGCGCAATCTCTTCGTGGCCGTGATGCTGATGGGCATCGCCAGCCTGCTCATCGCGGCCAGCTTCCTCCTTCTTGATGCCGCCGACGTGGCGTTGACCGAGGCCGCCGTGGGCGCCGGCGTATCCACTGTGCTGTTTCTGAGCGCCCTTTCGATCACCTCGGAGCGCGAGCGGGCTTCCTCATCAAGGCCGCTGGTTTCCCTGGTCGTGGTAACGGCCGCAGCGCTGATCGTGATTGACTCGGCCTTCGACAAGCCAAGGTTCGGCGACCCCGAAGCGCCGGTGCATTCGCACCTTTCGCCCTGGTATATCGAAAAGACGCAGGAGCATATGGAAATACCGAACATCGTCACGGCTGTGCTCGGAAGCTTCCGCGGATACGACACGCTCGGCGAAGTGTTCGTGGTTCTGGCGGCCGGCATCGGCGTGCTGTTTCTGCTGTCGAGCGGCCCCGGGTTCGGCGGCGGCAAGTCAACGCCCCCTTGGGCCCAAGCGGGTCTGCGCCACTATCTGATACCGCGCGTGGCAGGGCGGCTGCTGATTCCTTTCATTCTGCTGCTCGGCCTTTACATCCAGTTCCATGGCGAATACGGGCCGGGCGGCGGATTCCAAGCGGGCGCGATCATTGCCGCCGCAGTGATTCTCTACGCGCTGCTGGAGGGGGAGCAGCACGCGCTGAAAATCTTGCCGCAGCCGGTTCTGACCGGGCTGATGGCGGGCGGAGCCATCCTCTACGGCGGCATCGGCGTGATCGGCATGCTGCTAGGCGGAAACTTCCTCGATTACTCGGTGCTGGCGGCTGATCCCGTGAAAGGCCAGCAGCGGGGAATCCTGCTCATCGAGGCGGGCGTGGGCATGACGGTGACCGGCGTGCTTCTCAGCATCTTCCACTCTTTCGCGGCGCGAAGGCGGTAGCGGATGCAAGTGCTGGGAATCTATTACTACTGGGTTTTCGCAATACTCCTGATGATCGGCTTCTACGCCGTGATCGCGAAGCTGAACCTGGTCAAGAAACTGATCGGACTCACGCTGTTCCAAGCCGCAGTGTTTCTTCTCTACATCGCCATGGGCAAGGTGGAAGGCGGAACCGCCCCGATTTACGGCGCTTCGGCTGCGGTGTTCTCCAGCCCCCTGCCGCAGGTGCTCATTCTGACGGCCATCGTGGTGGGAATCTCCACCACTGCGCTCGGCTTGGGCATCGTGGTGCGAATCAAGGAGGAGTACGGCTCGATCCAGGAAGACGAGATCCAGGAAATCGACAGGCGATGAGCCCGCTGGCGGCGCAAATGCCGGCGCTCCAAGTCGTCGTGCCGATGCTGATGGCGCCTTTCGTCCTGCTGCTGCCCAAAGGGCTGTCCTGGGCGGCCGCCGCGGCCGCAAGCCTCCTGGCGTTCGGGATCGCGGCGCAGCTCGCCGCCACGGTCATCGACAGCGGCCCGGTGGCCTACCAGATGGGATCATGGCCGGCGCCGTACGGGATCGAGCTGGGCGTTGACGCGCTCGGCGCGTTGCTGCTGGTGGTGGTGACCGGCGCCTCAAGCCTTGCGCTGGTTGGCGGGCGCGCCAGCCTGGCGGCCGCGGTCACCGAGGAGCGCGAGCACTACTTCTACGCCGCCTGGCTGCTGGCGCTGGCCGGACTCGCCGGAATCGCCGTGTCCGCCGATGCGTTCAATATCTTCGTGTTCATGGAAATTTCCTCGCTGGCGAGCTACGTGCTCGTTGCCGGAGGCCCCGACCGCCGCGCGCTGCCCGCAGTGTTCAAGTACCTGATGATGGGCACGGTCGGCGCCACGTTCTATCTCATCGGCATCGGGCTGATCTACATGGCGACCGGCACGCTGAACCTCGCCGATATGGACTTGCGAATCGCCGGGGTTGCGGACAAGGAGCCGATTCTCGCGGCAGCCGGATTCATCACCGTGGGCCTGGCCCTGAAAGCCGCCATCTTTCCGCTGCATGTGTGGCTGCCGAACGCCTACACCTACGCGCCGCACATTGCGACGGCTTTCCTGGCCGCTTGCGCCACCAAAGTGTCGCTGTACGTGCTTTTGCGCTTCGATTTCTTCGTTTTCCAGCAGAACCTGTCCGGGCACGCCCTTCAATTCTCCGCCTATCTGATGCCGCTGGCGATACTCGGCATTCTCGTGGGCTCGGGCGTGGCCATGTTCGAGCGCAACGTGAAACGCCTGCTGGCCTTCTCGTCGGTGGCGCAGATCGGCTACATCATGCTGGGCGCGAGCCTGGTGAGCATTGGCGGCCTTACGGCCGCGACGCTGCACATGTTCAACCACGCCCTCGCCAAGGGCGGGCTTTTCCTCGCCATTGCCGCACTGGCCCCGGTCGCCGCCGGCTTGCGCCTGAAGGACATGGGCGGCATGGCGCGGCGGGCGCCGTGGACATTCGCGGCCTTCGTCGTGGCGGGGCTGAGCCTCATCGGCGTGCCGGGCACTGCGGGTTTCGTGAGCAAGTGGTACCTGATCAGCGCGGCCATGGAGCTCGGCGCTCCCGGCATCGCGCTCATCGGCGTGATGGTCCTGGGTTCGCTGATGGCGGTGGTTTACGTGTGGCGAATCGTCGAATCGGCCTGCTTCGGCAAGCCTCCCGAAAACGCCGCACAAGCCGCCGCGGTGCCCCGGCCTCTTGGGGCCGCGATCTGGGCCGCCGCGCTGGCTAACGTTTATTTCGGCATCGCGCCCGGCTTGCCGCTGCGGCTGTCTTCATCCGCCGCCGCAAGCCTGCTCGGCCACGTGCCCACATGAGCGGGCAGCAAACCATCCTGATGGCGGTAACGCTTCCGCTGTTCGGCGCGCTCGGCATCGCGCTCGCCGGGCGCATCGGCGCCAACTTCCGCGAGGCGGCCACGCTCCTAACCGCCGTTGCTCTGGCGTACTGCGTATGGAGCCTCGCCCCTTCGCTGCTGGAGGGCGCGCGGCCTGCCGTGAGCGTTGCCGAAGTGCTCCCGGGAATCGAGATCGCTTTCGCGGTTGAGCCGCTGGGAATGCTGTTTGCCGCGCTCGCGTCCCTGCTCTGGATTATCAATTCGCTGTACTCGATCGGTTACATGCGCGGCAACCGCGAACAGCGCCAGACGCGCTTTTACGTGATGTTCGCCATTTCGCTGGCGGCAACCATCGGCATCGCCTTCGCAGCAAACCTTTTCACCCTCTTTTTGTTCTACGAAGCCCTCACCTTCGCGACCTACCCGCTGGTGGCGCACAAGGGGGACAAGAGCACCGTGGCATCGGCGCGCGTTTATATCGGCGTGCTGCTCACCACCTCGATCGGGCTGTTCCTGCCCGCCATCATCTGGACCTACGCGGCCGCCGGCACCACCGATTTCACCGCGGGGGGCATCCTTGAGGAAAAGCTCCGCGGGCCGGCGGTGGGGCTTCTTCTCGCGCTTTTTGTTCTCGGCATCGGCAAGGCCGCCGTGATGCCGGTTCACCGCTGGCTTCCCGCGGCCATGGTGGCGCCCACCCCGGTGAGCGCGCTGCTGCACGCAGTGGCCGTGGTCAAGGCCGGCGTGTTCACGGTCACGAAGGTGATCGTTTATATCTTCGGCATCGATCACCTGTTCGCCTCCCCGGGAACGGGCTGGCTCGTCTATGCCGCCGCGTTCACGATCGTCGCGGCTAGCGTGGTGGCGTTTCGCCAGCGAAACCTCAAGCGCCTGCTCGCCTATTCGACCGTGGCGCAACTGTCCTACGTGGTGATGGCGGCCGCCATCTTAAAGCCGCTGGCCGAAATCGGCGCGGCCATCCACATCGTCGCGCACGCGTTCGGCAAAATCACGCTTTTTTTCGCGGCGGGCGCGATCTACACGGCCGCGAAGAAAACCGAACTCCACGAACTGCGCGGCATCGGGCGGCGCATGCCCATCACCATGGCGGCGTTCACGATCGGAGCGCTGAGCATGATCGGCGTGCCGCCCACGGGCGGCTTCGTTTCCAAGTGGTACATCCTCGCCGGCGCCTTCGAGGCGGACAACTACGTGGCGCTGTTCACCATCGTGGCCAGCACCGCGCTGAACGCCGCGTATTTTCTGCCGATTGTTTACATGGCCTGGTTCGCGCCCGAAAGCGGCAAGCCCCCGCCAACGCATGGCGAGGCGCCTTGGCCTTCGGTGCTGGCCCTGTCGCTCACGGCGGCGCTGACGATCGCTTTCTTTCTTTTCAACGGGCCCGTTCTGGAGCTGGAGCGGCAGGTGGTGGCGGCGCCTTGAGGCGGCGCCTTCAATGAACAAGAAGGAGCAAAGAGACCACTGGCTGGCCCGCCCGGCCACCGTCAAGCGGATCTGGCGGGTGTTTGTCGCCCTGCTCGCGCTCACGGTTCTCGCGCAACTCGCCGTGTCGATCAAAGGCTACTTCGGCTTGGATGGCTGGTTGGGTTTCGGCGCGGCATTCGGCTTTTTGTCCTGCCTCGTCATGGTGCTGTTCGCCAAGGGCCTTGGTTATCTGCTGAAGCGCCGGGAGGATTACTACGGCGGCAAGGAGGAACCGGCCGATGATGTTTGAGCCGATTCCGCCGGCGCTCGCGCTGCTGCTTGGCGGGGCGCTGATCGGCATCTTGCGGGGCCATGCGCGCAGCGCGATCGTGCTGCTGGCGCCGCTGGCGACGCTATGGCTGGTGTGGCAGGTGCCGGACGGCGTGGCGCTTGATATCAAGTTTCTCGACTACCGCATCGAACCGCTGGAAGGAAGTCCGGTTCGGCGCCTGTTCGCCACGGCATTCGCGCTGATGGCTTTGGTCGGCGGCCTTTTCGCCTACCGCCAGGCGAAATGGCACGAGCTGGCGGCAGCCCATATTTACGCCGCCGGGGCGATTGGCGTGTGCTTCGCCGGCGATCTGATCACGCTGTTCATCTTCTGGGAGCTGATGGCGTTGTTCTCGACGGTCGTCGTCTGGTGCGGCGGCGGCCCCGCGGCGCGCGCGGCGGGGATCCGCTACGTCATCATGCATCTGCTAGGCGGCGTGATCCTCAAGGTGGGCATCGAGGGGATCGCGGTGCATACGGGTTCGATCGACGTGCAGCCGATGCTGGCCAGCAACTTCGACGCCGCCATGATTCTGATCGGCATTCTGATCAACGCGGCGGCGCCTCCGGTATCGGCGTGGCTTTCGGATTCCTATCCCGAGTCGAGCCCCACCGGATCGGTGTTCCTGTCAGCCTTCACCACCAAAACGGCCGTGCTTGCATTGATCCTGCTGTTTCCCGGCGAGCCGCTTTTGATCGGCATCGGCTTGTTCATGGTCATGTACGGAATCATCTACGCGCTGCTCGAGAACAACATCCGGCGCATCCTGGCGTTCTCGATCGTCAACCAAGTCGGCTTCATGGTTTGCGCCGTGGGCATCGGCACCGAAATGGCCATCAACGGCGCGGCGGCCCATGCGTTCGCGCACATCATCTACAAGGCGCTGCTGTTCATGAGCGCGGGCGTTGTCGTGTACCGGACCGGTCTCAACCGTTGCAGCGATGTGGGCGGGCTGTTCCGCACCATGCCGCTCACGGCGATATGCGGGATTGTGGGAGCGCTCGCCATTTCGGGCTTCCCGCTCACCTCCGGTTTCACCACCAAAACGCTGATTTCGCAGGCGGCGGCGAACGAAGCCATGGTCTTGGTCTATTTCCTGCTGGCGGCGGCCTCCGCCGGGGTGTTCCTGCACGCCGGCATCAAGTTCCCCTGGTTCGTGTTCTTTCAGCGCGACTCGGGGCTGCGGCCGAAGGATGCGCCCTGGAACATGGCGGCGGCGATGCTGGTGTTCGCGTTCCTCTGCGTGCTGCTGGGCGTGGCGCCGGAGCTTCTCTACCGTTTTCTGCCCTATCCGGTCGATTACGAGGCCTACGCGCCGGACAAGGTGCTGTTCTATTTGCAGTTGCTGCTGTTCTCGGGGCTCGCTTTTTTCCTGTTTCTGCCGCTAATGAGGCGAACGCGAACGATCAGCCTCGATGCGGACTGGCTATGGCGCGTGCTGCTTTCCGGAGTGGCGCGCGGCGCTTATGGCGCGCTGGGATGGATAGGCGCCCGACTGGCGAAAGCCTTGATGCGAATCGGCAACCGCTTGCGGGCGGTGGCGGCGCGGCACATGTCCACCTCGCCGGACGGCCGGCGATCCGGCGTGTTCGCCCGCGCTTGGCCGATCGGCACCACGGCGCTCTGGATTGCGATACTGCTGACCAGCTACGTGTTCGTGTACTACCTCTAACGCTAACGTCCGCTGCCGCCATCATAGACACGGCCATGCTTGAAGCCCGCGAATAAAGCTATTCCCCGTCCGCTCTTGCGGGAGAGAAGGAGTGAAGAAATACGACAGTCGCTATAGCTCTTCGTGAAGTTCATCTTCTAGCCATTCTTCAAGCCATTCTAGATACCATGACCATAAATCTTCCGCTTTGTCTATGGGGTCTTCATACTCATCAGCGAAAAAATTATAATTAGCTTGGATCAAGCCCATGTCGGTGAGAACCTCGGTGACTTCGGTTGCCATATTCGACTTTTCGGCGACTTCCAAAAAAGTCTCAGCCACTTCGTCAGACTCCGGCATTTCTTCATCAACGGCCAAAACGAAGCGGAACGCTTTGTCCTTGTCGCCGATCTTTTTGTAGATGCGGTACATGGCATGCGCAACGGTGACGTGCATGTCGGCAAAGTCCTCAGGCTTGGTTGTGAAATCCTTGTCGCCGTACTTCCAGCGATGATCGGTGCCTCCCATGTGCAGGGCCTCGGCGGCGGAGGGCTGCACGAGATTATTGGCGCCGACAATTTCGCCAGTGTCCGCCGCCACTAGAAATTCCCTGCTGATGCCGGGCGTGATGCCGGGCGGATGGCCGGTGAAGCCGCTGAAGCTGACCCAAACGGGCCATTCAAGGCGCAGCTTGTCGGTTTCCGTGTCCAATGCGTAACGAAGCTCCTTCGGCTCAGCGCTGATGCTCAAGCGGTCGCCAGGCCTCATATACGGCTCCGCAAAGCGCACGGCCGCCGCGCGGGCGATGGCCACCGCCTCGTCACGGAGAATGAAGGCGCTCATGGCGTTTGCAGGCTGTGGATTGAGCAGCGACGAATATCCCGATTTCACGGCGCCGCTCGCCGGATCAAAAGTGAGAGAGCCTTTCCCTCCCCCCTTTGTTGGCTTGCCGTTGATCAACTGCCTGAAGGATACGCTTTTGCCAGCGGGATAATCTCTTGTGAAGCGGATTTCGAGATCAAGCGATTCGTCCGCGCCGGTGAGGTCGCGGTGCTCCTGCAAAAGGGCAACGATGCTGTACGGGTCATCATTCTTGATGATGGAATCGACATCCAAATAGCCTATGTCGCCGCCTTTGAAACGGGAAACCTTTAGATCTCCCACCGTTCGGGTCGTGCGCACTACTGGGTCAGGGATGATTGCCGCTCCTTGGCCGGTTGGCGAAGTTCGCGTGTCCGGCGCGATGCGGGAAGGCTCGGCTTGTTGCACGGGCCGCAGGGCGTCCGCAGCTTCTGGCGGCTGCGAGCGGTCGAGCAGGAAGACGTAGGCGGCAATGGCCGACAACGCCAGCGAAACAGCGCTCCAAGCAAATTTCTTCATCATCCCAGTACTTCAGCGAAGGCCGCGCAGCGGCCTTCGCGCCCCATTCCTCCCGCTGCGATGTTTATGGCTGCTTCTCTTGCAGCCTTCTTTTCGGCATCATCCCTTCCTTCTCCCTCCTCATGTGCCGATTCCCTCTCCCTCTCAATCTCCCTCCCTCTTTCCATTCGCAGCGAGGTTTGCTCCACAAGTCGAGCATGGATGCGATGGCTTGTCCCCTTCATATTTCGCGCCGAAGGATTCGGCGCGCTCCCGATGGTCTCTGCACCATCTTCCGGGATTGCCGCCCGGGCAAAGCTGCCCGGGCGCAAGGAATCGCTAGCGCAACGATGCGCCTTCCTCGTTTACTGTTCTCTAACTGCACCATTTGCTCTGCTGTGCTATTCGTCGCATCCAAACAGGCCATCCAACAGCCAAGCTCCCGATACGATCAACAGCCATATCCGCCATGCGCTCATTGCTGGTTCTCCTTCTTGAACGGCCATATGTTGAGCGCCCAAGTTCCTATGAGCGCGAATGCTACCGGCCATAGTCCTATCAATAGCATTGCCGCGATTACGAGGCAGGCTATTCCTGCTGCTATTTTCACTTCTTTTCCGTCTCTGTCAGTGCGTTCCGCACTTTCCGCGCCCTCTCTTCGTGTAGGTGCCGCGTCTCCTGCGTTTCCAGTAGCCAGCGCCGCGCTAACCCCGGCATCCGCAGCAACGCTTTCGAGGCCGTCCGTTCCCCGGTCATTCGCTTCGCTTCCTCTACCGCCGCCGTTCCCGCCGCATCCAGCCTTATGCTGATGTTCCGCTTCTTCTCCGCCATTCCGCTACCTCCTATCGTGCGCATGATTATGCCTTCATTCTAGCGCACATCTTTTCTGATCCTGCTTGCTGGCCATCTCAATCGCCGCCATTCCGTGAGCCGCGAGGCTTGCACGCCGGGCGCTGTGAGCGCCCGGCAGGGTGATTGCCCTGCTTTATTGAGTTTGAGGGCGCTCTAGCTCTCGATCCGGACTTCCGCAACCCCGAAATCGTCCGTCTTTCGGCGCTTTTCGAGTACTGGTTGCGAAACCCCTACCTTTCGCTTGGCAGGTTTGGAACAGGTTTATTCCCTTGCGCCCGCTGCCCGAAGCAGCGCCGCAATTTCTGTTGTATGGCTTTTCGAGATCCGCACTGTTGCCATTTGTAGCGGCGTATAGCCTTCGTTGTCTCTCGCATTCACGTCCGCGCCCGCATCCAGCAGCGCCCGCACTATTCCCTCATGGCCTAAGAATGCTGGCCACATTAGCGCCGTCCATCCTTTTTCGTCCCTCGCATTCACGTCCGCGCCCGCATCCAGCAGCATCCGCACTATTCCCTCATGGCTCCCCGCCGCCGCCAGCATTAGCGCCGTATGGCCGTCTTCGGTTCTCGCTTCCACGTCCGCGCCCGCATCTAGCAGCGCCCGGACGGTCTCAACATCGCCGCTTATGACGGCATCGTGAAAGCTATCCGCATCCGCCAGTCCCGGCAGCGCCATCAGCGCCGCTACCGCTAGCGCCGCCCATTTGCGATTGTTGGTTCTCATGTGATTCTTCCTTGTTGTTTGTTGGTTGAGACCTTGCCTATGCTAACAGCGTTTTGCCGTCAATCCGCTTCGGGTAGTTGTCTTGATCTATTACCCTTGTATGTAGGGCTTGGGCAGCAATTCCCTTCATCCAGCCTTTATTGCGGGAAAGCGCGCTAAACTCCGATTCGCGGCATGTCTGTAATTCTACATGCCCTATCAGCCTGGTCTGGCTCCTTCCTTGCGTGTTGGAATGAGCCCATCCCCGGCCATATGCGAGGTCGGCGGAGCGCGTCAGTCGTCTAGCAGCGCAGCGAGCGGCGGCTGCAAAACTTGGTTGGCGGCGAGGCGCTTGGCGTGCTCAACGCCCCACTGATCGAAAGGGTTGACGCCCAGCAGCGCCGCATTCACGAACACTTTGTGCTCGTAAAGCGCGATAAGAGCGCCCAAGTGGCGGGCATCCAGCGTTTCGAGCAGCAGCACATTGGATGAACGCCCGCCGGGAAGCGCTTTGTGCGCCGCTAGCGGGTCCGAGGCCATTGCCTCGGCCCGCAAACCGCGCGCCAAGGCTTCGGCCTGCGCCGTCATCTGCCGATGCGACTCGGCGCGCATTTGCGGATAGGCCCCGGCCGCGTCCCGCACCGCAATAAAGTCGGCGCACACGTTTCGCGCGCCTTGCTGCGCCCATTGCATGATCGAATGCTGGGCGCTGGAGCCGCAAGCGCCCATTTGCGCCGCCACGCCGTCAACCGGCAGGGGACGGCCTTGCGCGTCGGCGCTTTTGCCCAAGCTTTCCAGCTCCAGTTGCTGGAGATAGGCAGGCAACAGGCCCAGCCGGGTGTCGTAAGGCAAAAGCAGATGCGCCGAGCAGCCCAGCAAGGACTGGTTCCATAGCGCAAAAAGCGCCATCAGGACCGGAAGGCTGCGCTCCGCCGGCGCATTAAGAAAATGGCGGTCCAAACCGGCGCCGCCGGAAAGAAACTCGCCCATCCGCCGGCGCCCCAGGCACAGCCAGGCGCTAAGCGCGGCGGCCGACCACACGGAATAACGCCCTCCTATGCCCGGCGGAATCCCGAACTGCAATTCGGGCGCAATGCCCCAGCCGCTCATGGCCTCGGCATTCGACGAAACGCCCGCGAAGTGGCGCGCCGGAGCATCCCCGCCCAAATGCGACACCAGCCAGTGGCGGGCGGAATAAGCATTCGTCAGCGTCTCCACGGTCCTGAAGCTCTTGGAGCACACCACGAACAGGGTTTCTTCCGGAGGCGTTCGATTCAGCGCGCCTTGCAGCTCCACGCCGTCCATTTCCGACACGAATTCCACCGGCGCCGCCCCCTCCTCCGCCAGCGCCGAGCATAAAAGCCGAACGCCCAGATCGGAGCCCCCAATACCGATATTCACCACCCGGGAGAGCGGCCGGCCGGCCGCTCCGGGCAGCTCCGCGCGCCTGAAGCGCGCTGCGAACCGGCTTATCCTTTCGCGCTCCCGGGCGAGCGCCGGAGCCTGCGGCGAGGGCGACCGCGCATCGGTATGCAGGGCTGGCCGACCTTCGCTTAAGTTCACGACCTCCCCTTTGAACAGTGCCGCCCGGCATTCGTCCAGCCGCCGCGACCTTGCCAGCTCGGCCAGCAGCCGAATCGTCTCGCGGGTGGCCCGCTGGCGGCTGAAATCCAGAAACAGGCGGGCATCGCCGTCCTCGCCGCAGGCCAGCGAGAAGTCCGCAAACCGCCCTTCCGAATCCAGCAGATCGGCAAGGCTCCAAGCCCGCGCTGACTCGGCGTGCGCCGCTAGGGAGCGCCACGGCGCCACGGCCGCAGCCGGCGATTTTTCAAAAACAGCGATGCGGGGGGCCTCCTGTTGTGCCGGCTTACAAGAGGTGGATGATGGCCAGCAGGCCGATCAGCCCCGCTTCAGCAGCCAGCCAGCCAAAAACTTGCCGCCCGGCATGCCGAGCCATTGGGAGCCGAACCATAACAACGCCGGGTTGATGACCAGAAAAGCAACGATCGTTTGCTTGTGCCAGCGAGGCGCCGCGCCCAGGAAATTTTGCGCGAACGGCAACGGGAAGGATGGCGCCACGACCTGCTCCAAGTGCGGGAAATCCCGGATTCTAATGGAAGGCGGTCAGGCTTCCTTGAAATCCTTGAGCCAGGCAGCGCCCTGTTCGGATTTTCCATCAATCATTTCCAACATTTCCTGGTGCCTTTTCAGATCGTCCCCGCCGAGTTCGAAGAGAGCGAGCGTCAGGCCTTGGCGGCTCAGCGCCGGCGCCTCGGACGCGCTGGCGCCGGCGCTGGTGTCGGCCTCCATTTTCAGTTCGACTTGCTTCCTCGTCATTTGCAGCCAGACATCCGCCGTAAGCCGGGCATCCTCGAGCGCGTCGTGGTAGCCGCGCGACTCCGAGGCAACGCCTAAGCGGAAACTCAGTGCATCGAGGTTATTGCGTTGAGCGGGATAGCGGGCGCGCGCCATCTTGAGAGTGCAAGTCAGTCCGCACAGTTGCCCCAGCCTTTCCTCCCTTCCGGCGCGGCGCAGCTCTTGGTCGAGAAAGCTTCGGTCGAATTCCAGGTTGTGTCCGAGCAGCTCCGCCCCGCGCAAGAAATCGAGAAATTCCCCGGCCAGATCGGAAAAACGAGGTTGCCCGGCCACCTGCTCGTTGGTAATGCCATGCACGCGGGAAGAGGCCTCGGGTATGGAGCGCTCAGGATTAACCAGCCGATGGAAGGTCCGGCCGGTCAGCTGCCGCTTCACCATCTCCACGCAACCCACTGAAATCACGCGGTCGCCGCCTGCGGCATCCAGCCCAGTGGTCTCGACATCGACGGCTACATGGCGCAATGCGATTGCCTCCCATTTCCGCCGCTTAGGGAATCGATCGCGGCGCGCGCCAGTTGATCGACGCGCTCGTTATCGTCGATGCCGGCATGCGCTTGCACCCAGCGCCATTCCACTTGGTGCCGCACGCAAACCTGGTCCAGGCTGCGCCACAGATCCTCATTGCGAACCGGCTGCTTGCTCGCCGTCCTCCAGCCGTTGCGCTTCCACTTCTCAAGCCAGCCGTTCATGCCCTGCTGCAGGTACCTGGAATCGGTGTGGAGAACCACGCGGCAGGGGCGCTTGAGGGCTTCGAGCGCGCGCAAGGCGGCGGTCAGCTCCATGCGGTTGTTGGTGGTGTCCGGCTCCGCGCCGCTCAGTTCGCGCTCGTGTCCGCCCGAACGCAGCAGCACCCCCCAGCCGCCGGGACCAGGGTTCCCGGAGCAGGCACCATCGGTATAAATCTCCACCTCCCGCACAAAGCCGGATTCTACCTTCCGGGCGCTTCGATTCCGCCTGTTCTTGCCCTTTCCTTCCGGGAGACGCTCTGATTCCGCCTGCGCTTTTTTCGGGTCGCTTCGGGTTCGCCTGTTTGCGCGTTCCCCTCTCGCGGGAGACGCATGAACCCATCCATGGGGCTTGGCGGCGACATCCCTGTCGCCGACACTCCCGCGAGAGGGGAACGCGCAAACAGGCTTCGGCAGGCGCAGACCCTAAAAGGGCCGACATTCCCCAAGCCCTCTGCTTGCTACCTTCTTCCGGGAGTATCGGAGGCAGTGCGCGCCAATGGCTTGGCGCGCACACTGGAGCAAGCTACATGGATGTATTCATGCGTCTCCCGGAAGGAAGGGCCAAGAACAGGTTACGGGGGCGCGTGAAGCTAACAGGCGCGGCAACGCCGATGCCAGCGTGAACCCTTTCTCCATCCCTTTCCCGCAGGAGTGTCGGCGGCAGGACAGCCGCCGCCAAGCCCCATGGATGGGTTCATGCGTCTCCTGCGGGAAAGGGATGGAGAAAGGGCGGAGGAAGCATGCAAACCACAAGAGAACGAAACGGAGGCGAGGGAGCTGTAGAATGCCGCGCATGCCGATACTGAAGGGAAAGCGGGCGCTGGTGGCGGGAATCGCCAGCAAGCGGTCCATTGCCTGGGGCATCGCCCAATGCCTGCGGCGCGAAGGCGCCGAAGTGGGCTTGAGCGCGCTGCCCGGTCGTTTGTTCGAGCGCGCCGAAGCCTTTGGCCGGGAACTCGAGGCGCCATTCTGCCTGCCGCTGGATGTCAGCAGCGACGAGTCGATCAGCGAGGCGTTCGCGCAACTGGGGAAAACGTGGCCGCGCCTCGATATTCTGGTGCATTCGATCGCCTACGCGCCGGGCGACAATCTTGCGGGCGACTTCGCCGACAGCGTGTCCCGCGAAGGTTTCCGCGTCGCCCACGACATCTCGGCATACAGTTTCGCCGCCATGGCCCGCGCTGCCGCGCCGCTCATGCCCGATGGCGGAGCGCTGCTGACGCTGTCGTATTCCGGTTCCACCCGGGCGGTGCAGAATTACAACGTGATGGGTCCGGCAAAGGCCAGCTTGGAGGCGGTCACGCGGGCCTTGGCCATGGATCTGGGCAAGCGCGGCATCCGGGTGAACGCGCTCTCGCCCGGACCGGTCAAGACCTTGTCCGCCGCCGGTATTCCGAACTTCCGCAAAATGCTGCACCACTACGAAGGCGCTTCGCCGCTCAAGCGCAACGTGAGCCTTGAGGAAGTAGGGAACGCGGCAGCGTTCCTGTGCTCCGAACTGGCCAGCGGCATTACCGGCGTGGTGCTCCCGGTGGATGCCGGCATGAACGCCGTGGGCCTCAGCTTCCCCGACTTATAACCGCGCCTCACCGCCAAGTAGAGGCATTTGCCTGCTCATCCCTTCGCGGGAGGCGCTGTGCGCGCCAAGCTATTGGCGCGCACTAGCTCGGTTCCGCCATCCTGGCTCCAACGCTCCCGCAAAGGGATGAGCAGAAAAATGCCGAAGAGCAAGCAAAAAACTGCGGACGAATCCCGCCTGCGATAGGCGGAATTAATGGCACTACGGATCAGGCGAGTTCAGTGAGGATTTCCCCCACCGGGCGGCGCTTTTGCTGCGGAACAACCTGCGGATAGCCCATCGAGAACAGGCCCACAACCATCTGCTCGGCGGCATCGGCGCCCAGCAAGCCGTGGAACCGCGCCTCGCGCGTGAGCGCGCCGGTGCTCCACTTGCAGGCCACGCCGCCCTCCCAAAGGCATAGCATCAGGTTCTGGACGGCGCAGCAGCAGGCGGCATAGTCCTCGCGCTCGCGAAAGGCGTCCTCGGAGCGCCGGCAGGTCACCGCCATCCACGCTGGAACCGACTCCATCAGCTCGCGCCTCCTGCTCGCCGCCTCGGCCCCGCGCTTCGCCCGCGTGATCTCCTCGGCGATATCGGTCATGGCGCGCACCGTTTCGCGTCCGAGGATGTAGAAGCGCCAAGGCTCGGTGAGATGGTGATTGGGCGCCCAGCGGGCCGCCTCCACGGCCGCGAGCATCAGTTCCCGCGGAGGCTTCTCACGCTTGAAAAGGGAAACCGTCCGGCGCCTGCGGATCAGATCCAGGCCCGGCCGCCGCGAGGTGTTCAATCTGCCGTGGCGGCTGCGCGCCGCAACGCGGTTTCCTCGCCCAGAACACCTGTCTCGCCCTCCAATCTGGCGATGGCGACCGCGCCGCAACTGTCGCTGAACACGTTGACGGCGGTCCGCGACATGTCGAGGATGCGATCAAAAACAAACAGAACCCCGATCGCTTCCACCGGCAGCCCCACCGCCCCCAGAATCACCGCGATGGCCACGAACGATGCCGCGGGAACGCCGGCCACGCCAATCGAGGTCAAAAGCGCGGTCACGATAATCGTGAACTGCACGCCAAAGCTCAGCTCCACGCCGAACGCCTGGGCGATGAAAATCACCGCCACGCATTCATAGAGCGCCGTGCCGTCCATGTTCACGGTGGCGCCCAGCGGCAGAACGAAGCCGGTGGTGCGCCCGGACACGCCGGCATTGTCCTCAACGCAGCGCATGGTGACCGGCAAGGTAGCCGAGGAGGAGGATGTCGAGAACGCGGTCAGCAGCGCGGGCGCCATGGCCCGGTAGTGGCGCAACGGATTCACCCTGGCCACGAAAATCAGGATGAGCGGCATCACCACCAGGAAATGCACCGCCAGAGCCGCCAGCACCGTGATCGAAAAGACCACCAGCGGGCGCGCGGCGCCCAAGCCCACATCGGCGACCACCGAGGCCACCAGCCCGAAAACGCCGATCGGCGCGAACCGCATCACAAAACGGGTCACGCCCATCATGGCCTCAAAGCAAACCTGGACAAAGCTCGTGACCGGCGCGCTTTTGGCCTTCGCCAATTGCGAAATGAAATAGCCGAACAGAATGCAGAACATGATCATGCCGAGCATCTGGCCTTCAGCGGCGGCCTTCACGATGTTGGGCGGGAACATGCGCAGAAACACTTCCGCCACGCCGCCCTGGGCGCCCGACACGCGGGCAGCCACTTCCTCGGAGTTGGCTTGGAAATCCAGAAGCTCGCGCACCGGAACGCCGTTGAGGATGCCGGGCTGGACGAGGTTGACGATGGTCAACCCCACCAGTATGGAGATCGTGGAGGTAGTGAGGTAATAGAGCAGGGTCTTGCCGCCCAGCCGCCCCAGCGTTCCAGGCCCGCCCAGCCCCGCCACGCCGGCGATGATGGATGTGGCGATAAGCGGCACGATCAGCATCTTCAGCGCGTTCAGAAACAGGGTGCCGATATAGTCGTACACCGAGTCGAAGGTGAGGCCGGGCACCAGTTCGGCAGTGTCGCCGCTGATCAGCCCGGCGAGCACGCCCAGCACGATTCCAGCGAATATCTGCGCGTAAAGCGGCCAGCGCATCGGGTTGAGCGAATTCATAATGTTTCTTCCAGCGCGTCAGGCGATATCCAGATCTGCGCGCGGTCGCGCAGGCTGCTTCGGTAGGCCTCGTATTCCATCATGCCGCCGCGCTCCTCCAGATCGGCCTTCACTTCGTCGCGCTGCTCGCGGGCAATCTCCTCGGGACGGCCCGGCAACACTTCGTCCACCTCGAACAGCGCATAGCGACCGTCCAAAAGCTCAAGGCCCTGCGGCCCCTCGCCGGCTCCCGCTGCGAATATGGCGTTCAACAGCTCGGAGGGATAGTCCGCTGCATCGCGCTGAATCTCCTGCGCTTCGAACAGCTCCACGCCCTGCTCGACCGACAGGGCGCTCAAGGCTTCCCCGGCGAGCCGCCGGTCCAGAAGGGACGCGCCCTGGGCCGCCGCCGCAGCGGTCGCCGCGTCGGCAATCAGCACTTCCCGAATGCGTCCCTCCACTTCTTCGAGCGGCTGCTGTTGCGAAGGCTGATGCCGGACCACGCGCAGCACCACCGCCCGGTCGGCGCCCAACTGGAGAATCCGCGAATTCTCGCCGCGGTCCAGCACCTCCTCGCTGTAGGCGGCGTCAATGATCCGCCGGTTCCCGGCAAACTCGCCCGCGCCTTCGCGGGTAAAGCCTTCCAAGCTCTTGAGCGGCAATTCCAGCTCCCCGGCAATCCAGGCCAGACCGTCCTCGCTCTCCAAGGCCATGTCGGCGAGCTGCTCCGCAAGATCAAAAAAGCGTTCGCTAGCGCGCCGCTTCTCAAGATCCTTCAGCACCTCGTCGCGGGCAGACTCGAACGGCGCGATATCCCCGCCGCGCGCGCCGTCCAGACGAATAATGTGGTATCCGAACTGCGACTGCACGGGTCCGGCGTACTGTCCTGTTTCCTCCAGCCCGAACAATGCTTCCTCGAATTCCGGCACAAACACGCCCGGTTCGTTCCAGCCCAGGTCGCCCCCGGCGGAAGCGGATCCCGGATCATCGGACAGTTCGGTCGCCAGCGCCGCAAAATCCTCCCCGGCATCCAAGCGGGCCACCACCTCTTGCGCGCTCGCCAGCATTTCGTCGTCTCCCTCCGGAGGGGCCGCAAGCAGAATATGGCTGGAGCGCCGCTGCTCCGGCGTGATGAACTGGTCGCGATTCCGCTCGTACCATTCCAGCGCGTCCTGCTCGGTGAGCGGCTCCAGACCCGGCAAGGCACCCGCGTCGAGTTCGACGTACTCCAGATCGACGGTCTCCCGGGTCCAGAAATCCGATGCCTTGCGCTCGTAGTAGTCGCTTACCTGCTCATCCGTTGTCGGCGACTCGGCACGGAAGGGCTCGGGGCTCACGTAAAGCCCCTTCACGGAACGGCTCTCCTGAACCAGCTCGATGTAGAAGCGGAAATCCACCGGCGTATAAAAGGCGCTTTCCGCGATGCTCCGGAAGAACTGCCGCAGCGTCATAGAACCGCGCTGCCGGTTCTCGAAGTAAGCCGGCGTTTCGCCCAGATTGGCAAGCGCGCTGCGGTACAGATCAACGGAAAACGCGCCTTGGTCAAGAAAGGCGGGTATGCTCCGGAGCACGCCCGCGAGCCGGGCGTCGGTGGTCGTGAAGCCGCGCTCCCTAGCGTGCGCCCGCATCATGTAGGAGTCGATCAGGTCATCAAGCACCAGCGCTTGGATCTGAGCCTCGAAGTCCTCAGGCAGGCCGTCGCCGAATTGCTCGCGCAGCCGAAGCTGCTCTTCCTGCACCGCCCGCAGAAATTCTGTCTGCCCGATGTCCAAGCCGTCCACGCTAGCCACCGCATTGGCTGTCATGCCAACGTTGCCGCGCATGGTGCCGAAGGTAAGGACCAGCGCCAGCCCGATCACGCCGAAAATGATTCCGGCCACCCATCCGCTGAGCTTGTCGCGAATGACTTGCAGCACGGATCCAGCGCCGTTGCGCCTAAGCGATGGGTTGGCGGAGTGGACGGGACTCGAACCCGCGACCACCGGATTGACAGCCCGGTATTCTAACCATCTGAACTACCACTCCGCTGTGGGTGCTGAGGGGCTTGAACCCCCGACCTTCGCCGTGTAAGAGCGACGCTCTCCCAACTGAGCTAAGCACCCTCCGGCGCTGTAACCCACGCTGCAACCCGCGCTGAACCCGCCGCAGATTCCTGCCGGGGCATGCCCCGGCGGCGACAGCAGGAAGCAGATTAGTTTACGGCATCCTTAAGGGCGCGGCCTGCCTTGAAGCCGGGAACCGACGTGGCGGCGATCTGTATCGTCTCGCCCGTGCGCGGATTACGCCCCTGGCGAGCGGCGCGATGTTTGACGCTGAAGGTTCCGAAACCGACGAGAGAAACCGAGTCCCCCTGTCCCAAAGCACCGCTGATGGTGCCCAAAACCGCGTCAACGGCCCTAGCCGCCTCTGCTTTACCAAGACCTGCAGCTGAGGCCACAGCGTCTGTGAGTTCCCGTTTGTTCATGCAATTCTCCGAAGGTTTGGCCCGGTTCTACCGGAAAGATACAGTCTGACGATGCCGTAAAGACAAGGAACTCTACCCCCTTGATATGAAGTACGCCCCCCACCCAAGGTGATGCAGCCCAATTGCCCCAACAGGCGGGAATAATTCCCGACGGGCGAAGATTATAGTACTAATTCCCAACCCCCTGCAATATGAAAGGGCCATAATTTTTTCGGTGCCCAAGCAAGCATCAACAGTTCAGACTTCGGCCTGACGCCCGCACATAGGGTCCCATGGGATGAATTCTCGTGGATGGTGTCGCCGTCCGGCAGCAAATCATCGCGCAAGAGAACAACTCGGCGCGCTGATTCAGTGGGTGCGCGGCTGTTCGGGCGCAGGGGTCTCGGCGGGCGATGCGGATGCTGCGGGCGCGCCCGGCTCCGGGGCCGCCACTTCGGGCATGCGCTCAAGCGCAAGCTCCAGCACCTGGTCAATCCAGCGGACCGAGCGGATGTCCAGATTGCGCTTGACGTTGGCGGGGATTTCGGCCAGGTCCTTGACGCATTCCTCGGGGATCAGCACCATCGATATGCCGCCGCGGTGGGCCGCGAGCAGCTTCTCCTTCAGGCCTCCCACCGGCAGCACTTCCCCGCCTAAGGTAATTTCGCCGGTCATCGCCACATCGGCGCGCACGGGAATATCGGTGAGCGCGGAAACCAGCGCGGTGCACATGCCGATGCCGGCGCTCGGCCCGTCCTTCGGGGTGGCGCCCTCGGGCACGTGCACATGCACATCGATGGCGGACGAGAAGCCCGGATCCAGCCCCAGCGCAGCGGCGCGCGCGCGCACCACCGTCAGCGCCGCCTGTATCGATTCCTTCATCACCTCGCCAAGCTTGCCGGTGAGCGTGAGCTTGCCCTTGCCGGGCGTGACCGAGGCTTCGATTCGCAACAGCTCGCCGCCCACCTCGGTCCAAGCCAGGCCTTGGGCTTGGCCCGTGCGGTTCTGGTTTTCGGCGCGGCCGTAGCGGAACTTCCGCACGCCCAGATAGTTGTCGAGCTGGCGCGGGCCCACGCAGATTTCGCGTTTGGCAGGACGAAGCAACTGCTGTTTGACCACCTTGCGGCATACGCGCGCGATCTCCCGCTCCAAGTTGCGCACGCCGGCCTCGCGGGTGTAGTGGCGGATCATGCTGCGCAGCCCGCCGCGGGTGAACTTCAGCTCGCTGTCGCGCACCCCGTTGTTCTTCATCTGCTTGGCGATCAGGTAGTGGCGGGCAATGGCCATTTTCTCGTCTTCGGTGTAGCCCGGAATCCGCAACACTTCCATGCGGTCCAGCAGCGGCGGCGGAATCGCCAGCGTGTTGGCGGTGCATACGAACATCACGCGGGAGAGATCGAAATCCACCTCCAAGTAGTGATCGTTAAAAGCCGAGTTCTGCTCGGGATCAAGCACTTCCAGCAGCGCCGAGGAAGGATCCCCGCGAAAGTCCATCGACATCTTATCGACTTCGTCGAGCAAAAACAGCGGATTGCGCACGCCCGAGCGGGCCAGGTTCTGGATGATCTTGCCGGGCAGCGCGCCGATATAGGTGCGGCGGTGGCCGCGGATTTCGGCTTCGTCGCGCACGCCGCCCAGCGACATCCGCACAAAGGCCCGGTTGGTGGCGCGGGCAATGGACCGTCCCAATGAGGTTTTGCCCACTCCCGGAGGCCCCACCAGGCACAGGATGGGCCCTTTGAGGGATCGCACCCGCTTCTGCACCGCGAGGTACTCCAGGATGCGCTCCTTGACCTTTTCCAGCCCGTAGTGGTCCTCCTCAAGGACCTGCTCGGCCCGCCGGATGTTCCCATTGGTGCGGCGTTGCTTCTTCCAAGGGGTTTTGAGCAGCCAGTCGAGATAGTTCCGCACCACGGTGGCCTCGGCGGACATCGGCGCCATCATCTTGAGCTTGCCCAGCTCCGCGAGCGCCTTTTCCTGCGCCTCGCTGCTCATTCCCGCTTCTTTGATGCCTTTCTCCAGAGTGGAAATCTCGTCGGGCGCGTCCTCAAGCTCGCCCAGTTCCTTCTGAATGGCCTTCATCTGCTCATTCAGGTAGTACTCGCGCTGGCTCTTCTCCATCTGGGTCTTGACCCGCCCGCGGATCTTGCGCTCCATCCTGAGCATGTCGATTTCGCTGTCCATCAAACCCACGAGGTACTCGATGCGCTGGACCGGATCGCCGGTTTCCAGCACGGCCTGCTTTTTGTCCAGCGCCAGTTGCATGTGGGCCGCCACGGTGTCGGCCAGCCGACCGCTGTCGCTCAAGCCCGACACTCCGGCCAGCGCCTCCGGCGGCACGTTTTTGTGCAGCTTGACGTACGATTCGAACTGCGTAAGCAGCGACCGCCGCAGGGCCTCCATTTCGTCGTCCGTGGTCTCCTTCCGGCCCTCCTCGGAAACGGGCTCGAATTCGGCGCTGAAGAAGCCTTCGGACTCCAGTGATTCCAAGCCAGCGCGCAGCACGCCCTGAACCATCACCTTGACGGTGTTATCCGGCATTTTCATCATCTGCAGAACGGTCGCCAAGGTGCCCACCTGGTAGATGTCGTCCGCCGCAGGTTCGTCCACCTCGGGCTTGCGCTGCGCCACCAGCAGAATTTCCTTGCCCACCGACATGGCGTTCTCAAGCGCCAGAATTGAAGGCTTGCGGCCCACGAACAGCGGCACAACCATGTGCGGATACACCACCACATCGCGCAGCGGCAGAACCGCAAGGCGGCGCCTTGCGGTTGCGTCTGTCTTGGAGTCTTCGCTCATCGGTTCGCCTCAATCACCATTTTTTATTCCTTCGCGCACCGCAGGGATATGGGGTTGGGCGAAAGGAAACCCAACCCCGGGCCTGTTCCGCACGGCGGGCGGGGGAACTACCCGTCCGACCCGGTGGGCCGGGCGTATTCTTCCGGCGGCTTGAGAGCCAGCGGCTCGTCGGTCTCGTAAACCACGCAGGGCTCGTTCTCGCCCATGATGGAACCGCGGTCAAGCACCACGCGGCGGGCGTTCTTTATGGACGGCAGCTCGAACATGGTGTCGAGCAGCACATCCTCAAGAATCGTGCGCAGCCCGCGCGCGCCGGTCTTGCGCTCCATGGCCCGTTCAGCAATGGCTTCCAGCGCGCCATCGTGAAATTCCAGCTCGCAGTCCTCCATCTCGAACAGCACCCGGTACTGTTTAGTGAGCGCGTTCTTCGGCTCAACCAGAATGGCCATCAGCGCCTCCATGTCCAGCGGGTCCAGCGTGGCCACCAAGGGCATGCGCCCCACAAATTCGGGAATCAGCCCGTAGCGGATGAGATCCTCGGGCTCAACGTGCGACAACAGCTCGCCTAGCCGCTGATTCTCGTCTTCGCCCCGGACCTCGGCGGTAAAGCCGATGCCGCTGCGTTCGGTGCGGTTGCGGATAATGCTGTCCAGGCCGGCGAAGGCGCCGCCGCAGATAAAGAGGATGTTGGACGTATCGACCTGCAGGAATTCCTGCTGCGGGTGCTTGCGGCCGCCCTGCGGAGGCACCGAGGCGATGGTGCCCTCAATCAATTTCAGAAGGGCCTGCTGCACGCCTTCTCCAGACACGTCGCGGGTAATCGAGGGGTTGTCCGACTTGCGCGATATCTTGTCGATCTCGTCGATATACACGATGCCGGTCTGGGCCTTCTCGACATCGTAGTCGCACTTCTGAAGCAGTTTCTGAATAATGTTCTCGACATCCTCGCCCACGTAGCCGGCCTCGGTCAGCGTGGTGGCGTCGGCGATGGTGAAGGGCACGTTGAGAATGCGCGCGAGCGTTTCCGCCAGCAGGGTCTTGCCGCAGCCGGTGGGGCCGATCAGCAGGATATTGCTCTTGGCCAGCTCCACCTCGGGCGCGTCCTTTTCGCGGCGACGGGAGCGCATGCGCTTGAAGTGGTTATAGACAGCCACCGACAGCACCTTCTTGGCGCGGTCCTGGCCGATCACGTATTCGTTGAGGAACTTCATGATGCCGGCCGGCAGCGGCAGCGAAACGGGCTGGTTCTCCGCGGAATCCTCGAATTCCTCGCGGATGATGTCGATGCACAGCTCCACGCACTCGTCGCAGATATACACGGACGGGCCGGCAATGAGCTTGCGCACCTCATGCTGGCTCTTGCCGCAAAACGAGCAGTAGAGGAGTTTGCGCTCGCTTGAACCGCCTCGATTATTCTTGCTGGGCATGAGTGCTTATGGTTTTATGGCGCGGACACGCTTGATCGACGCGGTGGCATTGTAACCGCCTACGGCAAGCAAATGCTCCAATAGCCTGCGGCTACTCTGTTTCCTCCTCGGGATCGGCCACCTCGTCCCGACTGGCGAGGACCTTGTCGATCAGCCCGTAGGCGCAGGCTTCCTCTCCGCTCATGAAGTGGTCGCGGTCGGTGTCGCCGGCGATGCGCTTGAGGGGCTGGCCGGTGTGCTCGGCCAGGATGCTGTTGAGGCGCTCGCGGGTTTTGAGGATTTCGCGGGCGTGGATGTCCACGTCGGAGGCCTGGCCCTGATAGCCGCCCATGGGCTGGTGAATCATCACGCGCGAATGGGGCAGGCAGTAGCGTTTGCCTTTGGCGCCGCCGGCGAGCAGCAGCGCGCCCATGCTGGCGGCTTGGCCTAGGCAAAGGGTGCTCACGTCGGGCTTGATGAACTGCATGGTGTCATAGACGGACAGCCCGGAACTCACTAGGCCGCCGGGAGAGTTGATATAGAGGCTGATGTCCTTGCCGGGGTTCTCGGACTCCAGAAAAATGAGTTGCGCCACCACCAAGTTGGCCATGTGGTCGTCCACGGTGCCCACCACGAACACGAGCCGCTCCTTGAGCAGGCGCGAGTAGATATCGTAGGCGCGCTCGCCGCGGGCGGTCTGCTCCACCACCATCGGCACAAGATTCAGTGCTTTTTCGTTCATTTGCGGTTTCCTTGAAAATAGCTTCTCACGCGCTCTCACGCATGTCGTTCCGTCCATCTCTTTGCGGGGGGAGGCGCGTGAAACCCGCCTCCTCTCCGTTCTCTTCCTCGCGGGAGACGCATGAACCCGTCCATGGGGCTTGGCGGCGGCTGTCCTGCCGCCGACACTCCCGCGAGGAAGAGAACGGAGAGGAGGCTGCGCTGGCGTTTCATCAGGGCGTTCTTGCGGATCGCGGGAATTCCGGCGCGCAGATTGCCCACTAGGTCGCGATTGCCCGCCAGCTCCGCGAGCGCGGCCTCGGGATCCGGCGCGCCGGCCGCCAGCGCCTGAAGCTGCTGGCGCAGAACCTGATCGTCGGGGCTGATCTTTTCGCGCGCGGCCAGCTCCGCCACCAGCAGTTGCAGCCGAACGCGGCGCTCCGCCATGGCCCGCATCTCGGGCGTTTCTTCGGGCTGCCCGTCCTGTTCCTCAGGCGCTTGTCCGTTCTCGGCATCCTCCGAATCGGCGGCGGGCGGCGGGCGCATGCTGGCCAGCATCCGCTCCACGTCCTGATCGACCAGCGATTGGGGGGCGGGCCCTTCGTTGGCCTTGAGCAACTGGTCGAAAAGCGACTGGCGCTTATGGGATTCGGACAGGGACTTCAGCTCGCGCTCCATGCTGGCGCGCACGTTTGCGCGCAGGTCCTCGACCGAACCGCTTTCCACGCCCAGCTTCTTAACGAACGCCTCGTCCATGTCCGGCAGCTGCGGCTCGGACAGGCCGAGCACCTCCACTTCGTAGAGCACGCGCTTGCCGCGAAGGCTTTCGTTAGGGTAATCCGGGGGCATCTTGAGCCGAAACTTCTTTTTTTGCGAGGCGGCAAGGCGCATCAGGCGCTCCTCAAGCTGGGGCATGAGACGGGTCTCGCCCAGCATCAGCGTGGCTTCCTTCAGTTCGGCGGCCTCCAGCATTTGGCGGCGGCGGGAGACCTTGAGGTTCACCACCATCCGGTCGCCTTTGCGGGCGGGCCGTTCCACATCCTTCCATTCCGCCTCGCGGCGCCGCAGCCGATCGATCGTTCGGTCCACGTCGCGGGATTGAATCTCAACCTCCGGCTCTTCGTAGATCAGCCCGTCCAAGCCGTTGAACTCGATGTCCGGAAGCACGTCGAAAGCGGCCCGGTACTCAAGATCGGAGCCTTCGCGGGCTTTTCTGGCCTTCACCTCGCCGCTGCCCACAACGCGCAGTTCTTGCTGCTGCGCGCCTTCCCGGAAACTTCTCTCGATGGCCTCGCGGGTCAGCTCGTCCCACACTTCCTGGCCATAGCGCTGTTTGATCAGCTTGATGGGCGCCTTGCCGGGGCGGAAGCCGCGAATCCTTGTGCGGCGCCTCAGCGCCCCGAGCCGAGCCAGAAATTCCTCCTGCATAGCGGTTGCCGGAATCTGCACATGCAGGGTGCGGCGAAGTCCTTCGCCATCTTCCACTTTGTAGTTTGCGCCATCGAGATTCATGGATTCAAACCGGCTGTAGCCTTATGCCGAAGCTGGAAAACCGATGCGAAAGGAGAGATTCGAACTCTCAAGGGGATAACCCCACAGGAACCTAAATCCTGCGCGTCTACCAATTCCGCCACTTCCGCGCCGCCCGCAATTATAGATTTACCCAAGTGCCTCAGTCCCGCCCTTTGCCGCCCCCTTCCTCCGGGGGACGCATGACCCCATCCATGGGGCTCGGTTCCGCACTGTGCGCCAAGCCATTGGCGCACAGTGGCTCACATGCCCCCGGAGGAAGGGGGCGGCAAAGGGCTTGCGCCAGCACACCCATCGGCGGCGCTGGCTAAAGGTTCCTGCTGCACGCCTCTTCCGGGACCGTCGGAGGCAGGATGCCGACGCCGAGCCCACAGGGATGTGCTCGCAGGCGTGTCCCGGAAGAGGCGTGCAGCAGGAACCGAGGGGGGACGCGGCGGGGTGGTCAAGAGGCGAGAAGCTCAAGGGCGGTCTTGTATTTTTCGGCGGTGCGCGCAACCACGTCTTCGGGCAGGCGCGGTGCCGGCGGCTGATGGTTCCACGACACCGAATTCAGATAATCGCGCACGTACTGCTTGTCGTAGCTCGGCGGCGACACGCCCACCTGGTAGTTGGCGGCGGGCCAGAAACGCGAGGAATCGGGCGTGAGCACTTCGTCGATCAGCACCAGTTGGCCGGCGGCATTGATCCCGAATTCGAACTTGGTGTCGGCCACGATGATGCCGCGGCTGGCCGCATGCTCCGCGCCGTAAGCGAACAGCGCCAGGGAAACGTCGCGCACCCGCTCGGCCAGCTCCCGGCCCACCAGCGCGGCCGCCTGGTCGATGCCGATGTTCTCGTCGTGTTCGCCCGGCGCGGCCTTGGTGGCGGGCGTGAAAATCGGTTCCGGCAGGCGCTCGGCCAGCCGCAATCCTTGCGGCAGGCGGATTCCGCAAACCTCGCCGCTGGCTTGGTAGTCCTTCCATCCGGAGCCGATCAGGTAGCCGCGAACCACGGCTTCGATAGGCAGCGCGCGCACTCTTTCCATCAGAACGGCCCGGGAGGCGAGGTCGGCAAGCTCGCGCGGGTCAAGGCCATCCACCACCGCGTCCACAGGCGTGTCCAGCAGCGCGTTCGGCACAATGTGCCCGGTATTGGCGAACCAGTAACGCGACAGGCCGGTCAGCACCGCGCCCTTGCCGGGTATCGGGTCCGGCAGGACCACGTCGAAGGCCGAGATGCGGTCGCTGGTCACCAGAAGGAGGCGGTCCTCGCCCACCGCGTAAAGATCGCGCACCTTGCCGCGGCCAATGGCCTCAAGGCCCGGAATTTCAGTATAGGATACGGTCACTGCCTGCCTCCTGGTTCGTGCATGAAGGGCGTATTCTAGTGCCCTTCAAGCGCGTGGCGGGGGGCTTGCTCCAAAGCCTGAGAGACCCGCGCCCCTATGCCCCTCTTTCTCCTCGGAAAAGTTGCCGGATTCACCCTCGGCTTTATGTTCGGCAGCTTGCCGGGCGCGTTTCTCGGACTGTTGCTGGGACACATGGCGGACCGCAGCATGGTGGGCAGGGCGGCAGGTTTTCGTCCCGCCTTCTCGACCGGCACGGAAAACCGGCGGCAGGTTTTCTACGCGGCCACCTTCCGGGTTATGGGGCATATCGCCAAGGCCGACGGCCGGGTGAGCGAAGAGGAGATCCGCGCGGCGCGCCAGATCATGCAGAGCATGCGGCTGAACGCCTCCCAGATGCAGCAGGCGATCGCTTACTTCAATGAAGGGAAGTCGCCGGCCTTCGATCTGGACCACGAGCTGTCGGAGATGAGCGAGGCCTGCCGGGGCCAGCCGCTGCTGCGGCAGTTCTTCGTGCATAACCAGTTCTTCGTGGCGTTCGCGCACGGCGATGTGACCCGTGAGGAGCGCACGGTCTTGAATCGCATCGGCGAAGCCCTGGGCCTTTCGCAGTGGCATATCAGCCAGCTCGAGGCGCAGGCGCGCATGCGGTTCGGCTTCGCGGGAGGAAACGGAAGCGCCGGGCCTTCGCAAACGCAACCGCTGGGGGACGCCTACCGGGCGCTGGGCGTGAAATCAAGCGCCAGCGATCAGGAAATCAAGACCGCCTACCGGCGCCTGATGAAGGAAAACCATCCCGACAAGCTGGTGGCCCGCGGCCTGCCCGAGGCGATGATGGAACGGGCCCGCGAGCGAACCCGCGAAGTGAACCGCGCCTACGAACGCATCAAGGAGCAGCGCGGCATCCGCTAGCCCGCGCATCCCTCGCGCAATACAAGCCGCCTCCGGACCGATCACGCCAAAATCGCGCTCGAATCCGCGAGTGACGGGCTAATCGCCTAAGGCGGCGCGCATTTCGGTGATGGCGGCGGCGTAGTTGGCGGCGCCGAAGATGGCGGAGCCGGCCACGAAGGTGTCCGCGCCGGCGGCGGCGATTTCCGCGATATTCGATGCTTTCACGCCGCCGTCCACCTCCAGCCACACGTCGCGGCCGGAAGCGTCGATGCGCTTTCTGGCCTCGGCGATCTTGTCCAGGCTTTGCGGGATGAACCGCTGGCCGCCGAATCCGGGGTTCACGGACATGACGAGCACCAAGTCCAGCGTGTGCAGGGTGTGGTCGAGCCAGTGCAGCGGCGTGGCGGGGTTGAACGCCAAGCCCGGCCGGCAGCCCTGCTCGCGGATCAGGGCGATGGTGCGATCGACATGGCCGCTGGCTTCGGGGTGGAAGCTAACGATGCTGGCGCCGGCTTTTGCGAAGGCGCAGGCCAGCTCGTCCACGGGACTCACCATCAGATGC
This sequence comes from Candidatus Foliamicus numerosus, assembly GCA_028285945.1. GTDB lineage: Bacteria > Pseudomonadota > Gammaproteobacteria > Steroidobacterales > Foliamicaceae > Foliamicus > Foliamicus numerosus. The sequence goes on from JAPYNE010000046.1 coordinate 28,906, forward strand.
ACGTCGATGGGCACCTCGATTCCGTGATCGCGCAAGGCCCGGCACACCAGCGGCCCCACGGTCAGATTGGGCACATAGTGATGATCCATCACATCGAAATGGATAACGTCGGCGCCCGCTTCAAGCACGGCCTCGACCTCTTCCCCTAAGCGGGCGAAATCGGCGGAAAGTATCGACGGGGCAATGCGAGCGCGTTTCATGGGGCGACCTTATGCTGCGACACGCTCATGATAGTGCTTGCTAGCGCCATGCAGCTGCGCAGGGCCGGACCGTAAAGCTTAGGCTTGCCGTTTTCGATCCTGCCTTTTCCTGCCGATTCCTTCCGGGAGACGCATAAATCCATCCTTGGAGCTTGCTCCGGCATCCTGCCTTCGATACTCCCGGAAGGAAGTGGGAGGAAAAGGCTGCGGTCGTGCATAGTGCTGGCGGGGCTCGCGGGGCTTTAGAGATAGCGGGCGGTGGTGGTCATCACTTTCGATGCGAAGCGCATGGCGGCGCGGGCGGGCTCGGGCAGGGGTTCGCCGCCGGCCTCCTCGGCATTGCGGCCGTGGCGGATTTCGTCCTCGCGCATGCGCTCGAGGATCCTGCGGCTGCGAAGGTCGGAGGGCGGCAATTCCTGAAGATGGCTGTCGAGATGCTGTTCCACCTGCGCTTCGGTTTCGGCCAGGAAACCCAGGCTTGAGCGGTCGCCAAACAGGCCGGCCAGCGCGCCGATGCCGAAGGAGCCGGCATACCACAGCGGCGTGAGCAGGCTGCGCCGCCCGTTGAGTTCGCCGATCCTGTCCTCGCACCACTTAAGATGGCGGCCTTCCTCGGAGGCGGCCTCCAGAAGGCTTCGGCGCACTGTCTCGTTGCGCGCCACTAAGGCCTGGCCGCGGTACAGGGCCTGCGCCGACACCTCGCCGGCGTGGTTGACACGCATCAGGCCGGCACTGAATTCGCGCTCCTGGGCGGATGTCACGGAATCCTCGGCATCGCCGGCGGGATTGTCGGCAGCGGGCGCAGGCTCGCCGGCGCACACGCGCAGCGCATGGCCCAGTTCCGCGAGAACCTTGTCGCCGATGGAGCTTTCGTTGTCAGGCATGATTCAACCGGTCTGGCGTTGGCTTTTTCCCCGGCCCCCTGTTTGCGGGAGGCGCATCAATCCATCCTTGGAGCCTGGCCTCGCCATCTTTGGCTCGGACAATCCCGGAAACAGGAGCCCGGGGGAAGGCCGCAAGGATTGATGCTAACACTGCGGAAGCGGAATTGCGGAGGTGGCTGGGGGACCAGGATTCGAACCTGGATTCTCGGAGTCAGAGTCCGATGTCTTGCCGTTAGACGATCCCCCACCCGCCGGCATCGGCTCGCCGCGCGGCGCCGCGCAACGATCAGCGTTTGGAGTACTGGGTGGCGCGGCGGGCCTTTCTCAGGCCCACTTTCTTGCGCTCCACCTTGCGCGCGTCGCGGGTCACGTAGCCGGCTGCGCGCAGCTTGGGACGCAACTCCTCGTCGTATTGAAGCAGGGCGCGCGTCAGGCCATGGCGTATCGCGCCGGCCTGGCCGGTGGTGCCGCCGCCGCGAACGTTCATGGTAACGTCCATTCGACCTTCCATGCCCGCCACCTTCAGCGGCTGATGAACGATCATGCGGGCCGTCTTGCGTCCGAAAAACTCATCGAGCGGGCGCCTGTTCACGGTCACTTGGCCGGTGCCGGGCCGCATATACACCCGCGCCGCGGATGTCTTGCGCCTGCCGGTGCCGTAGTACACGTTCTCGCTCATGCGCTGATCTCCAAGGGCACGGGCTGCTGGGCGCCGTGCTTGTGCTCGGCCCCCGGATAAACCTTGAGTTTTTTGAGCATGGCGCGGCCTAGGCGGTTTTTGGGCAGCATCCCCCGCACGGCGGAGTGAATGGCCCGCTCGGGCGCATCCTGCATAACCTTCTTCAGCGGAACGGACTTCAGGTTGCCGATATAGCCGGTATGGCGGTGGTACATCTTCTGGTTCAATTTGTCGCCGGTCACGCGCACCCTGGAGGCATTGATGACCACGATGAAATCGCCGGTATCCACATGCGGGGTGTACTCGGGCTTATGCTTGCCGCGCAGGCGCACGGCCAATTCGCTGGCCAGCCGGCCCAGCGTGCAGCCTGCGGCATCCACCAGGAACCAGTCCTGCCTGACCTGCCCCGGTTTTGCGGAAACGGTGCGCATACTCGTTATTTAATCAGATGGGCCTGTTTGAGGCCAGAAGGCGCGGATTCTACACGATCGCAGCTCCCGCTGCCGGCTTGGCCCGCGCTTTTTCTTGCGAGCGCGCCCAGCTTGCCCGCTTTCCGCTTGATGCAGAACCGTGCTTCCTCCGCCTTGACTCCGCCCCTTTCCCGCAGGAGACGCATGAACCCATCCATGGGGCTTGGCGGCGGCTGTCCTGCCGCCGACACTCCTGCGGGAAAGGGGCGGAGTCAAGGCTCACATTGGCGCTGGCACCAGTGCGGGCTAGGGCGCTTCGCCGATACGCGCGGGCGGAAAATGGCAGGTGAAGGTGCTGCCCGAGCCGGGCTTGCTTTCGATTTCGAGACGGCCACCGTGGCGGTTCAGCACATGCTTGACTATGGCCAGCCCCAGGCCGGTGCCGGGCACCACGGGGCTGCCCTCGCCGCGCACCCGGTAGAACCGCTCGGTGAGGCGCGGCAGGTGCTCGCGCCGAATTCCGATGCCGCTGTCGGTTGAGGAAATGCGCCCCCCGGACCGGCTGGCTTCCCAGCGCAACACGACCTTCCCGCCGGGCGGCGTAAAAGCCACCGCATTGATCGCCAGATTGGTTGCAACCGAGCGGATTTCAAATTCCTCGCCAAGCAGGGGCCGGTCGCTCTCGACTTCCGCGAAAATATCCAACTGGCCGGCACAGCGCGCCGTGCCCACCTGCACTGCATCTCCGAGCACGTCCATCATGTTCAAAGGCGCAAAGCCGGGCGGCGTTTCGGACGTTTCCAGCCGCGACAGCTCGAGGAGATCGCGCACCAGCCGGGTCATGCGGTCGCACTGCGATGCCATGTGCTGGACCGGATCGTTCCATCGTTCGGGGAAATCCTCGTCTTCGCTCATCGACTCAAGGTAGCCGGTCAGCACTGTAAGCGGCGTCTGTAGCTCATGCGAGGCATTGGCCACGAAATCGGAGCGGGTCTTGTCGGCAAGCACGGCGGTTGTGACATCGCGCACCAGCAGCAGGAACTGCTTTTCGGCATAAGGCACCCGCTGCGCCTCCAGCCATGCGTCGGGCTGCTCGGGCGATTTGAAGCGAACCAGTTCCTTGCCGCCGCGCTCAAGCCAGCTCGCGAACTCGGGATCGCGGATCAGTTTGAGCGCGGGGCGGCCCTTGTCCAGCCGCTTGCGCACGCCCAGCATACGGCGAGCCTGCCGGTTGCTCACCACAACCTCGCCCTGATCGTTGAGAACCAGGGCCGCATCGGGGAACGACCGGGCTGTGCTGCGCAGGGCCTTGAGCACCTGCTTGAGCCGCTGTTCCGCCTGCTCAGTGCGGCTCTCCAGATCGCTGAGCTGCTGCGGCAGTTCGGCAAAGGAGAACGCGCCGCCGGACCAGGCATCGGCATCGAACAACTGCGACAACTCGCCGGCGGCGCGCAACTGGACCGACAACTCCCATGCCAGAACCAGCACCACGCCGGCCAAGGCGCCCGCAAGCGGCATTCCGGCCAGCAGCCAGCCAGCGGCAGCCAGCGCTGCCGCGGCTGCGCAGGCACGCAGCGTTATGCGCAGAAACAGTTTGCGAACCAGAGTATCCACAGTTCAATATCGTCGTTGCCGCGCGCCGCTCCTCGGGCGCGCCCGCAAAGCATCGGATGGCGGCGCTAGTTTAATGAGAAACGGTAGCCCGCGCCCCGCACCGTCTGGATATAGCCGGCCGCTCCATGCGGTTCCATGGCTTGGCGAAGCCGGCGAATATGCACGTCCACAGTGCGTTCCTCAACAAACACCGCTGGCCCCCACACGCGGTCCAGCAGTTGCGCACGGCTGAACACTCGCTCGGGACGCTCCATGAACAGGCGCAAAAGCCGAAACTCGGTGGGACCCAGCGCGAGCGCGCCGTCGGCGGAAGTCACCCGGTGGCTTTGCGGGTTAAGCGTGAGGCAGCCGCGGGCAATAACCTCCTCGCTGCTGCGCTGGGTGCGCCGCAGCACCGCATTGATCCGCGCCAGCAGTTCGCGGCTGGAAAAAGGCTTGGTGACGTAATCGTCGGCGCCGCTGCTCAAGCCGGCAATCTTGTCCTGTTCCTGGGAACGGGCGGTCACCATGATGATGGCCACGTCGCGCGTTTCCGGCGTGCGCTTGATCCAGCGCGTTAAATCCAGCCCGCTGCCGTCGGGCAGCATCCAGTCGATGATCGCCAAGTCCGGAAGCCGCTGGCCAATCGCTTTGCGGGCGGCCTGCGAGTCCTCCGCCTCGCGGACCTCGAAGTCCGCGCGGCGGAGATTAAACGCCAGCATGCCGCGTATGGCGCTCTCGTCTTCAACTACCAGAATATCGTGCGGCATAACGCCTTCCAATTATGCCACCTCGCTTAGGGGCACCATCGCCCGCGTTTCTTGGCCGACCTTCCTTCGCAGGAGACGCATGAACCCATCCATGGGGCTCGGCTGGGGCATCCTGCCCCAAGCGCGCTGTGCCATCGCCCGCGTTTCTTGGCCGACCTTCCTTCGCAGGAGACGCATGAACCCGTCCATGGGGGCCGGCTGGGGCATCCTGCCCCAAGCGCGCTGTGCCATCGCCCGCGTTTCTTGGCCGACCTTCCTTCGCAGGAGACGCATGAACCCGTCCATGGGGCTCGGCTGGGGCATCCTGCCCCAGACGCTCCTGCGAAGGAAGGTCGGCCAAGAAACGCTACCGCCGGTATTGGCAAGGCAATGGAGTTGTCCGGAGCGCACCAACGGTAGCGCTTTTTCCCCGTCCCTCCTTCGCCGGAGCGTTGGAGGCAGGATGCCGGAACCGAGCCACAGGGATGTGCTTGTTGCGTCTCCGGCGAAGGAGGGACGGGGAAAAAGCGCGGGCGATAGCAAGGTCATCACGCAATGGCCGGAAAAAGGCAGCTATTCCTCATCGAAGTTGGTGGCGCAGGACACCACGTTGTTGCGGAACGCGATCGCGCCGGTGTTGTAGCGGCCGAAGGTGGCCTCGTTGTCGAAATCCACGCAACGGTTGAATCCGGTCATGATGCTGTTCCACATGAAGGCGCCGGTGCCGCGCCTCAGCAGCACGCCGATGGTGGTGCCGCCGCCCTCCTCGGTGCCGATCATCGTGAAGTTGGCCAGCGTGGGGCCGGAAATCGGCTCGGCGTTGGGCGCGTCGCCGTCGTTGTCGGCCTCGATGCCGCGGTCGGCATCGTCGGCCGCTTGGCGGATCACCACGAACTGCGCGCCGCCCCGGTAGCCCTGGCCCCAGTCGAAGGAGTCGTCGGCCGCGTCCGTAATCACGATGTGGTCCATGAAATCGGTGGCGCCGAAGTGCTCCACGCCGTCGTCCAAGCCCTTGTGAACCTGCACATACGAAATGCGGGTGCCGGAGCCGGTGGCGAACAGCGTCAGGCCGTTCAGCTCGTTGCCGTTGCCGTCAATGTCGTTGCCGGCATGGCGGATCACCAAGTAGCGGAGATAGCCGCTGTCGTCGAAGTCGTCGTTGCCGCCGTAGGCGCCGATATTGCCCTCGGCCGCCACGTCGCAGGGGTTGCCGCACTCGTTGGAGCGCGCGTAGCCCATCAGCGCCAAGCCGGCCCATTCGCCGCGGCCCGCGGTGCCGTCGCCGCCCGCCACCCAGTCATCGAACTGGCGCCGCGAAGTCATGACGATCGGATTCCTAGCCGTGCCGCTGGCCTCGATCCGCGATCCGCGGGTAATGATCACGGCCTCGCCGGACGAACCCAGAATCAGGGTTCCCTCCTCGATCTTGAGTGCCGCCGACACGTCATTGCCGACATTGCCGTCGGCCGCATCGCCGTTGCCGATGTAGGTGCCGGGAAAGCCCGAGGCCGGCGCGTAGATATTGTCGTTGGTGAGCGTTACGGTGGCGCCGTCGGTGTCGTAGCGGCGTTGCATGCGGCACAAGTCCATCTCGCCGCCGCCCGCGCTCGCGGGCAGGCTCAAGCTGCCGTCGGCGGTGGTGCCCGCCGGGCAAACGCCATCGGCGCCAGGGTTGGCGGTCGCCGGTTCCCACACGGTGTGGTTGCCGTTCAACGACACCGTCCAGCCGTCCGTCCAGTAGTCGTCCGTATCCTGGGCGAAGGCGCCCACGTAGTCGGTGGTCACGAAATGGGAGATCGCCACGTCGGCATCGGGCGGGTTGGGCCGGTGGTCGGCGCGCAGGTTGGGGTTGGCCACTTGGTTGTCGGGATCGCGGTCCACCCAGTTGGCGATGGCCGCGCCGGACACATCGTTGTCGCCGCTCTCGTACACTTCCTTGGCCGGGCAGTGGAACAGCGAGTTCTCGATGGTCAGATCGGTGCCGAACAGGGCCTCCGTGGCGCTGCCGTCCACATCCAGGCAAGCATCCTGGAAATCGGCCACCAGGAAGTTGTAGAGGCGCGCGCCGGTTCCGCGCCGCAGCAGAATGCCGTCGGAACTGGTCTCGGCGCTGTTGGCCGCGCCGAGGATGGTGAAGTTCGCCAAGGTGGGGCGCGACACCGGCAGCGCCAGCGGGTTGTCGCCGTCGTTGTCGGCTTCGATGCCGCGGTCGCCGTCGTCGGCAGCCTGGAGAATCAGCACGAACTGGGCGGTGCCGCGGTAGCCCTGCCCCCAGTCGAAGGAGTCGTCGCGCGCGCCCGTGATCACGATGTGGTCCATGTGGTCGGTGGCGCCGAAGTGCTCGACCCCGTCGTCGAAACCGTAATGCACCTGCACGTAGGAAGCCTCGGTGGCCGAGCCGGTGGCGAACATCGTCAGGCCGTTCAGCTCGTTGCCGTTGCCGTCAATGTCGTTGCCGGCATGGCGGATCACCAGGTAGCGGAGGAAACCGCTGTCGTCGGAATCGTCCGTGCCTCCGTACGAGCCGATATTGCCTTCGGCGTTGACATCGCAGGGATCGCCGCATTCGTTGGAGCGGCCGTAGCCCATCAGGGCCAGGCCGGCCCATTCGCCGCGCCCGTCCGCCCGCGCGCGCCCGTCCACCCAGTCGTTGAACTGGTCCGCGGAGGTCATGACAATGGGGTCTTCGGCGGTGCCCGAAGCCTCGATGCGCGAGCCGCGCGTCACGATCAGCGCCTCCTGCCGGGCGCCCAGGATCAGCGTGCCGGACTCGATAACCAGCGTCACCGAAACATCATTGGCGCTGTTGCCGTCCGCCGCCTCGCCATTGCCGATGTAGGTGCCGGGAAAGCCGGCGGCCAAGCGGTAGATGTTGTCGCCCGTCAATGTGATGGTTTGGCCGTCGGTGTCGTAGCGGCGCGCAAGCTGGCAGAGGTCCATCGAACCCCCGCCCGCGGAATCGGGGAGCGCCTGCGCTTCCACGAAAGTGGTTCCGGCCGGGCAGCTGTTGTTCGAGACGGGGGCGCCCTTGGGCCGCCACACGGTGCTGTTGCCGTGAACCCCCACGGTCCAGCCGTCGGTCCACACCTCGGAGGTGTCTTGAGGGAAGGCGCCCACGTAGTCCACGTCCTCGAACTTGCCGCCCAAGGAGATGGCGTAGGCATCGCCCTGCAGGTCCGGCGAGCTGGAGGTGAAGAGCCACTCCGCGCCCTGAAGATCCGGCGAGGAGCCGCTGGGCGTTCCGTTGCCGTTGAGCATGGGGTCCAGGCCCACGCGGTTGCCGTTGCCGGCGAAGGCCTCGGACACCGGGAACGGATCGTTGCGCTGCGCCGGCGGGTCCGGATTGACCGAAGGGGCCACGGGCGGGGCCGTTGTAATGACGATGTCCTCGTTGGAGCCGCCGCCGCAGGCGGTCGCAAGCAGGGCGCAGAACAGCGTCGCCGCAAGGCAACGGGCAAGGCTAAAAGGCATGGAGGCAAACCTCTCTGGCGATGAAAGCGGGTGTGTTGGGCCGAAGCGCGCTGTGCAGGTCCGCCGCAGCCGCAGCCTTTCCCCGCCCCCGTCTTCCGGGAGACGCATGACTGCTTGCAGCTTGACTTGGAAGGTCAAGAATCATCCCTGTAGCTTGCTCGTTCGCGCCGGGACATCGGCGCTCACCCTGCCTTCGATACTCCCGGAAGACCGGGGCGGGGTAAGGCGAAATCAACGAGCTTCGGGAAAACTGGCGGAACATGGGCGCCTAAAACTGAATATCAACCGAGAAGCTGGCCGAGCGGCCCCGGGTGAAGAGCCTTTCCACCCGGTCGCCGCGCAGAACCTCAAAGTCGTCGTCCAGCAGGTTGCGGATCTTCAATTGCAGGCGCAAGGGCAGGCCGAAAAGGTCCACCGCCTGCCGGTAATTGAAGTCCAGCCGCGCCACCGGCTGCTCGTAGGAATCCGGCAGCCCTTGGGTGCCCACATCCACGATCCGCTCGCCGGCCATGTTGAACAGCAGCGCCGCCTGCAGGTCCAGGTCCGGGTTGTCGTAGCTGAACTGCAGGTTCGCAACCCAAGGCGACTGGCCTTCCAGTTCGCGCTCGGTGCTGGTCTGCTGCGCGCCGGCCTGGCCGATATCCACGGTGGAATCCACCAGCGAGGCGTTCACCCTGAAATCGAAATCCCTGAGCGCGTCCGAAATCAGGCTCAGCTCGGCGCGCAGCTGAACCTCGACGCCCCACAGCTCAGCCGAATCGGCGTTGGCGAAAGTGCGGATTCCGCCGGCGCCCAAACGGATCACGCGCTCGATGGGATCCTCGAATTTCTTGTGGAACAAAGCCGCCTGGATCGTGCTGACGTTGTCGAAGTAGTACTCCCAGCGCAGGTCGAGATTATCGATCGAAGCCACCTGCAAGTCCGGGTTGCCCACCACCGTGTAGCGTTCCTCGGGGTCGATGTACGGCGCTTCGGACAGCTCCTTGAGGTCCGGACGGTTGAGCGTGCGGCTGTAGCCGAAGCGCAGCTGCTGGGTTTCTCCGCCGCCCGGCAGCCAAGTGATGGTCATGGCCGGCAGCAGGGAGCTTTCATCCAGTTCGCGCACGTTCCGGCGGGCGGGGTCGATCAGCTCGAAGGTGGTCACGTTTTGGGTGGAATCCTCGTAGCGCGCGCCGAACATCCATCGCCAGCTCATGCCGAGGTTCAGGTCCGCCATCAAGTAGGCCGCCGCCAGGGTGTGGCCGGCCGTGTAGTTGTCCGTGGGCTGCGTGGTTTCCTGCAATTCCCACAGGTCTTCGGCGATCCGCTCGTCGGCGAAGATCAGCTCGGGCGTCTGGCCCAGCTGGGTGCGAAGGTTGTTGCGCGAAAAGTCGGTGAGGAACCGGAAGCGGCGGAAATAGGAGTCGCGCTCCTTGTCGAGGTAGGACAGTCCCGCCGCGATCTCGCCGTCGGACTCCGCTGCGAATTCGATCGGCATGGAGAAATTCAGCGCGTAGTTCATCGCCTCGTCCTCCAGATCCTCCCAGCTGCGCTCGTTGGACTGGCCGGTGTCGGAAAAGGCGTAGAGGTTCTCGGCCTCGCTGAACCGCTCGAAGCGGTAGAACCGGGTGTCCGGCTCCTCGCGGGTGGCGGCGGACCCGGTGAGCGACCAGTCGATGGCCAGGGAGTTCAGCGCGTCGATGAAGTGCTCGCCGGCGAACTGCTGGCTCAATAGCTGGCGCTCCACGAATTCCAGCGTGGTGTCGGCCACATGGATGTCGTTCTCGGAGAAAAAATTGAACTCCCTCAAGAAGGTGCGGTCGGTGCGGCGGGTCACGAAAGTGGTGCTGCGCAGGAACGTGCTCGCGTTCACATCCCACTCCGCGTTGCCCAGCAGCGACAGGTCGATCACGTTCCGGGTGCGGCTTTGAGCGCCTTCGTCCAGAACCGAAAGCTCCCCGCCTGCCCCGGACAGGCCGAAAGTGCGGCGCTCCTCGTCGCGGTAGGTCCAGTCGTTGGAGTAGCGCGCCGAAAGCAGGAAGCCCAAATCGCTCCCGTTGATCTGCGTGCCGCCGCCCCAGCGCGCGGAAATGCTGGCATTAGGACGAATCTCCTCGATCTCGGCATCGTCGTCGCGGTTGAGCGAGCGGCCGGCCATGGCGCGCTCCTCGTCGCCCACCAGGTTGAGCGACTTTGCGCCGTTCTCGGTAATGCGGTTGAGCGCCGCAGGCAGGCTGCGGGTCCCGTCGTCCATTCCCAGCCAGTCGCGGTCGCCGCCGCCGAATTGCAGCCCGCTTTCGCCGGTGGCCTGGGAATTTCCGCCCACCCCCACGCTCAGTTCAAGCACGGGCTCCGCCGGCGCCGCGCGGGTCGCCATGGCCACCAGGCCGCCGGAGAAATCGCCGGGCAGGCGCGGCGAAAAGGTCTTCTGGATATCGACGTTTTCCAGCGCGCCGGTGGGGAACATGTCCATGGGTATCACGCGGCGGGTGGGGTCCGGGCTGGGAAGCGGCGAGCCGTTGAACACCGTGTTCGAGTAACGCTCGCCCAAGCCGCGCACGTACACGTACTTGCTGTCCACCACGGTGAGGCCGGGCACGCGGGCCAAGGCATCGACAGCGCTGGAATCGCCGGTGATGGCGAAATCCTCCGACGACAGCACGTCCACCACCGATTCCGAGTCGCGGCTGCGGGTCAGCGCGGTGGGCCGGTAGGTGCCCAGCACCACGATTTCCTCCATGGCCTGCCGCGCCATCGAGGGCTGGCGGCTCAAGCTGATGGTGAGGCTGATCTCGACACCCGCTTGAATGGTGATCTCGCGGTCGGCGGGCGACGCATAGCTGGAGTGCGAAACGGACAGGGCATAGGTTCCGGCGGGAAGCGCCACGAGAAAACCGCCCGTTTCATCGCTGACCGCGTAGCGCGGCCAGCGGCCGCCGGAAAACGTCAGCAGGGCGCCCTCAATGGGCGCCCCCGAAGAGGCGGAAACCACACTGCCGCTAAAGCTGCCGTCGGTTGCGGCGGCTTCCTCCTGGGACAGCGCCGGCGCGGCGGCTAGCAGCGCTGCGGCGGCGACCGCCCGCAGATGTTTTCTGATCGTCATGGAACGCGCATCGACCTCCATTGCGGATGCGCGCATTTCAGCGTCGGCGGATAAATTTCCTGTTACAAGGGGATTACCATTCAGTTACCAATATGAAGTTTTGATGACTCTACCGGTTGAGGTCGGACGCTTCGATCCGCCCTCTGTCCGCGCTCTTGGCTTCCGCGAAGGGCGCTTCGATGCGCCCTTTGCTTGCTCCCTTCCTCCGGGAGGCGTTTCAATCCGCCTCTTCTCCGCCCCCTTCCTCGCGGGAGACGCATGAACCCATCCATGGGGCTTGGCGGCGACATCCCTGTCGCCGAGCGGCGGGCAAGCAATCAAAAAGCGGAAGCCGCGTAAGCAGGCAACGGCGATGCCGCCAAGCGCCGAAAAACGGCGCCTTGCAGTATCCTTTCGCCGGTGTTGCCGAAGGAGAACGCGCGATGACGGCACAGCGCCGACGTTTTCTCAAAATGCTGGCTGCCGGCGCCGCCGGGGCGGCGGTTGCGGGGTGCGCGCCGGAGCCCTCGAACGGCGGGCGCGTCGCGCCGGAACCGGGCGCCGGCAAGCCGGGCCAACGCTACCGCTGGCGGCTGGTCACGGCCTGGCCGCCAGGATTGCCGGGCTTCGGCACAACCGCCGTCATGCTGGCCGATATGCTGCGCGAAGCGTCCGGCGGCCGGCTCAGCGTGCAGGTCTATGCCGCCGGCGAGCTGGTGCCGGCGTTCGAGGTGTTCGACGCGGTGTCGCGCGGCAGCGTGGAGATGGGCCACTCGGCGCCGGCCTACTGGAAAGGCCAGGCGCCCGCCACCCAGTTGTTCACGGGCTTTCCGTTCGGGATGCTGCCTGCGGAATTCAACGCCTGGCTGGCCTATGGCGGCGGCATGGAATTGTGGCGGGAATGCTACGAACCCTATGGGCTGGTGCCCTTTCCCGGGGGCAACACCGGCACCCAGATGGGCGGCTGGTTCCGCCGCGAAATCCGCTCCATGGAGGATTTCTCGGGCCTGAAGATTCGCATGCCGGGGCTGGGGGGCGACGTGTTGCGGCGCCTGGGCGCCACCGTCGTCAACCTTTCGGGCGGCGAGCTGTTCACCGCGCTGCAAACCGGGGTCATCGACGCCACCGAATGGGCCAGCCCTTACAACGATCTGCCGCTGGGCCTCTACCAGGCGGCGCCCTACTACTACTATCCCGGCTGGCATGAGCCGGCCGGGGCCATTGAAGTGATCGTGAACCGCGAGGCGCTGGAGTCGCTGCCGGCGGACCTGCAAGCGCTCATCCGGACCGCCTGCATGGCGGTCAACCATCAGATGCTCTCGGAATTCATGGCCCGCAATGTGCAGGCGCTTGATATCCTCGTGAATCGCCATGGCGTTGAGCTGCGGCGCTTCCCCAATGAGGTGCTCGAAGGTCTTCGCCGGGCATCCGGCAACACGCTCGACGGACTGGCTGCGGGCGACCCGCTGGCCGCGCGTATTCTCAAGTCGTACAGGGAATTCCAGCAGGGCGTGTCCGGCTGGCAGGCCATCTCCGAGGGTTCCTACTTAAGCGCGCGCGATTCGCGGCGATAGCGGCACGATCTTTCAGATGGCGCCGGACAAGGCCATTTTGCCTATCGCCATCAAGCGCAGCACGATCAGGATTGCGGTTCTGACCGCACTGATCCCCACGTTTACGGTCAATCTCTGCTACCTGGTGTCCAGCCTTCAGGGGCATGTGCTGGTGTGCGTGCCCTACTTCGAGGGCTGTACTTCGATTAGTTCCACGGGCCGGCACGGCATCAGCTTTTGGCTGTTCAAGGCAGGCATGGCGTGCTCGGCGGCGCTGCTGGCGCTTTACTGGAGGCGAATGTCCGCCCTGATCCACGCCGGAAGCGGCCGGACGGCGCCGACGGTGCTGGCCGTTGGAACCGGCGGCGCGGTTTTCCTAGTGCTTTACACGGCGTTTCTGGGCACCGAGGGGCCCATCTACTTTCTGCTCCGGCGCTTCGGCACCATCCTTTATTTCGGGCTTACGCTCACCGCGCAGCTCATGGCCCTGCGGCGCTTCGAGGCATTCGCCCCGCGCTGGCTCACGCGGGCGAAGAAAGCCGGCTGCGTAGCCATGCTGGTGTTCGGCGGCGCCAGCATCCCGGTGATGAACTACATGGACAACAAGCACGCTTTCCAGAACATCATCGAATGGGACCTGTCATTGCTCATGCAAACGTACTTCCTGCTCACCGGCATCTGGCTTGCCCGCCTGCGGCGAAGCCGCGCGGCCTAAACCGCATGGCACGGTCGTTTCCGGAGTTCCGAACAGAAACTTTCACCTACCCTCGCCCATTGCTTGCCCCTCCCTCGCGGGAGACGCATGAACCCATCCATGGGGCTCGGCTGGGGGCATCCTGCCCCAGACGCTCCCGCGAGGGAGGGGCAAGCAATGGGCTTTAGCGGGCGGGCGAATGGCGGGTTAGTCGGTGTCCGTAAAGCGCATCGCTTCGATGAAGCGGGGGTCTTGCGGATCGGCGAGTTTGCAGCGCGCCGAGGCCCTGACTCGCCGCCGCGGACTTTTCCCGCATCCGAAACGGCCGGCCTTGGGCGCTTCGCGCTGGACCGCCTGATGAAGATTCTCGCGGCGCCTGACTACGACCTGCAAATCACTATGGGGTACGATTCGAGCCAGAGAAACCATGCGGGTTCGCAAGCGGATGCCGGCCATTTCGTTGCAACGGGCGCGGGTTGCGGCCTCGGCGCCGATGTTTGTTGACCGGGCGCCGACATGGGTTGCCTTGGCGCTGGCGATCGTTGCCCTTGCGGGCGCGGCGAGCACGCAAGCCCGGACACCGCATATGCAGTGGCAGCCCATGGAGTCCCTCAATGCCGAACTGCCGACCGCCGTGCGGGTCTTCTCGGGTGCCGATCCAAACATTCCGTTACGGGCCTGGCACGTCTCCGTTCGCCCCGGCGCCGATTCGGTCCGCACCGAAATACTGCTCTCCGGCGATGAAGATGACCGCCGCGAAAGGGTATCGGCCTTTGCCGCCAACACCGGCGCCTGCGTGGTAGTGAACGGGGGCTTTTTTTCCATGGAGCGCACCCCGGCGATTCATGCGGGGCTGCTGGTGGTGGACGGCCAGATCGAGGCGCCGGCGACACGGTCGGTTGTGCGTGGCGGCATCCGCTACGAAACGGCCCGTGCCGCCCTTGGGGTGGTGCACGACGGGTTCGATATCGCCTGGGCCACGAGCCGCGGCGACCGACTGCAGGCTTGGCCGGAACCGCCGTCGCATGTTCCGGGAAGTCCCGCGAAACTTAAGGGCGAGCCGGTCGAATGGCCGGTGGAAGAGGCGCTGGGCGCAGGTCCCGCCTTGGTCTCCAACGGGCAGGCGCGCGTGACCGCCAACGAAGAAGTCTTCTTCGGTTCCTCCATACCGGACACGCATCCACGAACGGCGGCCGGCATCCGCGAAGACGGCACGCTGCTCCTGCT
>JAPYNE010000047.1 GCA_028285945.1 Candidatus Foliamicus numerosus
GGAGTGTCGGCGACAGGGATGTCGCCGCCAAGCCCCATGGATGGGTTCATGCGTCTCCCGCGAGGAAGGGGGCGGAGAAGAGGCGGGTTGAAACGCCTCCCGGAGGAAGCGAGCAAGCAAAGGGCGGATCGAAGCGCCGACTGCGAGAGGAAGGCGCGCAACCGATGCGCCGCGGGTGCTGCTGGCGCAGATAGCCTTGTGCGCGCTCGTTGAACCGCCCCAGTGGGCCGAACAGCGGCGCCGGTGACGCAGTGCGTGCTGGTATTATGCTCAAGTGCCTCCGAAGGTTCGTGATCTCGTGAAGCTTTTGGAAACGGCGGGTTTTCGCAATCGCGGCGGCAAGGGGAGTCATCGAAACTTCAAGCATTCGCGCGGTGTGCGAATTACGATCAGCGGTTCAATGCATGCAGATTCTAGACCCTATCAGCGCCAAGCGGTCGAGGCTGCCATCAAGAGGGCATCGAAGTGAACAAGCCCGATCACTATCTCAAGATTGTCGAATGGTCGGATGAGGACGGCTGCTTTGTCGGCCGATGCCCGGAGCTCATGCTGGGCGGCGTTCACGGCGATGACGAACGGGACGTGTTTTCGCAGTTATGCGACGCGATCAATGAGTGGGTGGCGATTGCTGAGCAAGACGGAGAGCCTTTGCCCGCCGGCTTGGCCAACAAGAAATACTCGGGCAAATTTAATCTGCGCTTGGACCAGTCTCTGCACAAGCGCTTGGCGATGGAATCAGTCAAGGCGGGCATGAGCTTGGATGCTTATTGCGCCGAAGCGCTGGAAAGCGCCCTGCGGCGGCAGGGAACCCAAGGCGCTCGGTCAGACGCCGCCACCTAGCCCGGATGTTGCACCAAGGGGCGTGGAGGCCGCGCCCCCCTAGGGCCTGCGCCACCCGCAGCCTGTATGCGCGCCTTCCTCTCCCGCGAGGAAGGGGGCGGAGAAGAGGCGGGTTGAAACGCCTCACGGAAGAAGGGAGCAAGCAGAGGGCGGATCGAAGCGCCCCTTTATGTCGCTTCGAGTTCGGCGAGGATTTCGTTGGCGTGCTCGCCTGCCTTGGGCACATCGCGGAACAGCGCCGGGCGCGCGCCGTCCATCGCTACGGGCAGCGCAGGCAGGGCCGCTTTCGCGCCCGCATGCTCGCCGTCCGGCATGGTGACTTCCATCAGCCCGCCGGAAGCCGTCAAGTGGATGTCGTCGAAGAGGTCCTCGGGGCGGGTAATGGGCGCAAAGGGCAGGCCCGCCTGCGCGCAGCGCTCCATCAGTTCGGCTGGCGTCATGGCCGCGAAGGCGGCCTTGATCTTCGGCATGAACTCGTTGCGCCGCGCCACCCGCCCGGCGTTGGTCTTAAGGTTCTCGTCGCTGCCCAGCCCATGCAGCTCGAAGGCCTCGCAGAACCGCACCCACTGCACGTCGCTCACCACGCCCACAAAGATCTGCTCGCCCGTTTTCGTGGCGAACACCTCATAGATGGCCCAGGCCGACACGCGCGCCGGCATCGGCGTGGCCGCCGTGCCGGTCACGGCCTTCTGCGCCATGTGCTGGCCCACTAGGAACACGGCGCTCTCGTAGAGCGTGGCCGTTACCTCGCAGCCGCGCCCGGTGCGTTCGCGCTCGTGGAGCGCCGCCAGAACCCCTAGCGCTCCGAACATCCCGCCCTGCACATCGATCACCGACGCGCCGGCCCGAAGCGGACGGCCCGGCGGCCCTGTCATGTAGGCCAGCCCGCCCATCATCTGCGCCACTTCGTCCAGCGCCGCGCGGTTCTCGTACGGGCCGGCCTGAAAGCCCTTCTCGGTGCAGTAGATCAGGCGCGGATTGTGCTTCGACAGCTTCTCGTAGTCCAGCCCTAGGCGCTGCATCGCTCCGGGACGGAAGTTCTGGATCAGCACATCCGAGCGGCCGGCGAGCCTGAGCGCCGTGTCGATGCCTTCCGGCGACTTGAGGTTGAGACATATGCTGCGCTTGTTGCGGTTGTACATGGGAAAGTAGCCCGCGCCCGAACCCGGCAGTTTGCGCGTGGGGTCGCCGCCCGGCGGCTCCACTTTGATCACGTCCGCGCCCAAGTCCGCCAGCACCAGCCCGCAAGCCGGCCCCATCACCATGTGCGTTAACTCGAGAACCTTAAGCCCCGCCAGCGGCCTGCAGTCGGTCATGCTCATGCTGCCTCCGTTCGTCGCGGTCAGGCCCAGGGGCGGGCGGCGCGGTCGGATTTTTGGAATGCTTCGATGGCGGCGCCGTGCTCTTCGAGCGTGAGGGCAATGGGGTCGAGGCCTTTCAGGATCATTTCGCGCTCTCGGGGTTTCATGGAAAAAGGGAGGGGGGTTGCGCCCAAGCCTTGCACTTCGCAGGCCGCAAGGTCCACTGTGAGGCGCAGTTCGCGCCGTTCGGCCTCGGCGGCCAGCGCGGCCACATGCTCCTTGGCTAATTCTACGGCTACGAGGCCGTTCTGGGCGCAGTTGGCTTGGAAAATTTCGCCGAAGCTGGGGGCGATGACCGCGCCGATGCCCCAGTCTGCGAGCGCCCAAACGGCATGCTCGCGCGATGAGCCGCAGCCGAAGTTGCCGCCGGAAATGAGAATGCTGGCCTGCCGGTAGCGGGCCCGGTTGAGCACAAATTCCAGCGCCTCCTCGCGCGCGGCCAGATCCTTGTAGCGCCAGTTCGCAAACAGGCCTTCGCCCAGGCCCTCGCGCGATACCCGCTTCATTTCGCGGCTGGGGATAATCGCGTCGGTATCGACGTTTCTCCGCATCAGCGGCGCGGCCACGCCCGACACAATGCCTCTCATGCGCGCGCCTCCGCCTGCTGAAGCCTCTTTGCGCGTTCTCCTCTCGCGGGAGGCGCTCTGTGCGCCAAGCTGTTGGCGCACAGTGGCTTGGTTCCGCTCTGCGCGCCAAGCCATTGGCGCGCAGTGGCTCCAACACTCCCGCGAGAGGAGAACGCCCAAAGAGGCGAAATCGAAGCGGCATGCGTCTCCCGGAAGAAGGGGGCGGGAAAAGGCTTCATTTGAGGGCTAGGCCCAGGTAAGCGCGCGCGGGTCGGCGAGGCGGCCGCGCACGGCGGAGGCGGCCACGGTGGCCGGGCTGGCCAAGTGGGTGCGGGCGCCGGGGCCTTGGCGGTTCTCGAAGTTGCGGTTGGTGCTCGATACGGCGCGCATGCCGCCGAAACCGTCGCCGCCGGCGTAGAAGCACATCGCGCAGCCTGATTCCTGCCACTCGAAGCCGGCCGCCTCGAACACCCGGTGCAGCCCCTCGGCCTCGGCGGCGGCGCGCACCGCCATCGAGCCCGGCACGCAGATGGCCCTAATGTTTTCCGCCGCCCGGCGGCCTTCAAGAATGGCGGCGGCGGCGCGCAGGTCCGACAGCCGCGCATTGGTGCATGAGCCGATGAAGGCGGCGTCGATGGCCAGCTCGTCCATCCGTTGCCCCGGCTTCAGGCCCATATAGTCCAGCGCCCGCTGCATGGCTTCGCGGCGCCCTGCGGCGCCCTGCGGTTCGGGAACCTGCGCGTCGATGCCCACGGCGTGCTCGGGGCTGGTGCCCCAACTCACCTGCGGGGTCAGGCCGGCGCAGTCCAGCTTGAGCTCGCGGTCGAAGCGCGCGCCGGCATCGGACCGCAGTTCGCGCCAGTGCGCCACCGCCTGGTTCCATAACTCGCCTTTCGGCGAGAACTCCCGGCCCTTAAGGAACTCGAACACCTTTTCGTCGGGCGCCGCCATGCCGGTGAAGGCGCCGAACTCGATGGCCATGTTGCACAGCGTCATGCGGCCCTCCACGCCTAGGGCCTCGATAGCCGGGCCGGCAAACTCCACCGCATGGCCCAGCCCGCCTGTTACGGAATGGCGCGCGATCAGCGCCAGGGCCAGGTCCTTGGCGCTGACTGCGGGGTCCGGCGTTCCGGTGAACAGCACCCGCATGGTTTTCGGCCGTTCCGCCCGGAGCGTTCCGGTGGCCAGCGCATGCTCGGCCTGGGTGGTGCCTATGCCCCAGGCCAGCGCGCCCAGCCCGCCCACGGTGCAGGTGTGGCTGTCGGGGCAAACCAGCGTGAGGCCGGGCAGCGCGATGCCCAGCTCCGGCGAAATCACATGCACGATGCCCTGGCGCGGGTCGTGGATGTCGAACAGGCGGATTCCGGCTTGCTGCGCGGCTTCGCGGGTCGCGGTGATGAACTCCACGCCGCCGGGCATGCGTGTGAGCGCCGGGCGCCCCGGCTTTGTATCAACGATATGGTCCATCACGCAGAAGGCGCGCTGCGGATGGCGTATTGCGCGACCGGCCTTGCTGAGGGCCTTGAGCGCCAGCGTGCCGGTGCGCTCGTGCAGAAATATCCGGTCGATGGCCAGCAGCGACTGCCCGTCGTCCGCCACGGCGATCTCGTGGCCCTCCCAGAGTTTGTCGAAGAGCGTGCGCGGCGCGTTCATTCCGAGGCCCCCCTGCGGATGCGGAACAGCCCCTCCTGGGCCATGGTGGCCGCGCGCACGCCATCGCGCCGATAGACCGAAGCCTGCGCGAAGCCGCGCGCCCCGCCGGCCCAGGGGCTGTAGAGGTCGAACAGCATCCACTCATCCACCCGTATCGGGCAGTGGAACCACATGGCATGGTCCAGGCTGGCCAGCAGGAAGCCCGCGGGCGGACGCGGATGCGGAAAGGTGACCATCCCGATCAGCCCCATGTCGGACAGGAAGGCGAGGAAGGCCTGGTGCGCCGCCACGTCGTCCGGCAGCCGCGCCGAGGTCCGCATCCAGAGCAACTGGCGGGGGCGGCGCGCCCCGGCGCCGAGACTGTGCCCGGGGTCCACCGGCCTGAAGTCCAGCGCGCTCGAAAGCATGAGCAGGTTGAAGTAGCGCCGAGGCATCCAGTCGGCCTCCGAGGCGCTGAGCTCGCGAAGGTCCTTGAGCGCTTCGGGCGGCGGCGTGTCCGGAATCGGGTCCTGATGCTCCGGTCCGTCCTGGCTCGCCTGGAAGGAGGCCGCCATGTTGAAGATCGGCCGGCCGTGCTGGATCGCCACCACCCGGCGGTTGGAGAAGCTGCGCCCGTCGCGGGCCCGGTCCACCTCGTAGATGATCGGCGCCAGATGGTCGCCCTCGCGCAGAAAATAGGCGTGCAGCGAATGCGCCATGCGATCTTCCACGGTGCGCATCGCTGCGTACAAGGCTTGGCCGAGCACCTGTCCGCCAAAAACCCGTCCGGTGCCGAAGTCGCGGCTTTGGCCGCGGAACAGGTTGGCCTCCAGAGATTCCAGTTCAAGCTGCTCGATCAGCTTGCGCAAATCGTCGCCTTGCCCGGGTGCGCGTTGATCGTCCATTACAGCGAGCAAGCGTACCAGCATTGGCTGGGAAATAATGCCGTAAGATACATGGCCTGCTGTTTTCGAGGTCGGGAGGCATGGTCGGACAAGGGAGAATGTCCGTTCTTCTGGCGAAGATCGGCGTGATCGCGTGCGCTATCGGCGCGTTTCTTGGCGTGGCCGCCATTGGCGGTTACCGCCTTGAGCTTCTGCCGCTGTTCCCGGCCATCGGCGCCTACGTGGCCAGCATGGTGGCGCTGGCGGTCGCAACCCCGGTCATTCTGGTGGCCATGATTGGGTCGCGCGGTCGTTTGGGCGGCTGGGGCCTCAATGCGGCGGGCTGGATTGCCTTGGTTCTGTGCGTGGGCTTGACGCTCAACAATCTTCTCTGGTTCCGCCAGGTGCAGGTGTTGCCCGCCATCAACGACGTGAGCACCGACTTGGAGAATCCGCCGGCCTTCAAGGCGGCGCTGCCGCCGGGGGCGGATCCCGCCAGCCGCCCTCCGCGCCATGCGGGGGAGGCGGCGGCCGCCCAGCAGCGCGCTGCCTATCCGGAAATCAAACCGCTGTTTCTTGAAGCCAGCGTGGCCGAAGCGGTGGCGCGGGCCGAGAGGGCCGCAACGAGCTTAGGCTGGGAAGTGGTGGAGCGCTCGCCCCGCGAGGGCCGCCTGGAGGCGGTGTACGCAACGCCGTGGTTTGGGCTGAAGGGCGACGTGGTGGTGCGGGTCAGACCTGCGGACCGCGGCGTGGTCGTGGATGTGCGCTCTAGGTCGCGGATCGATATGGCGGATGCGGGCACCAATGCCCGCCGCATCCGCCACTTCCTTGCCGCGCTCCGCTCCCAATAACCAGGGCGTTACCCTCGCTTTGGTCTTGCCCGTCGCCTCCGGAGAGGCAGGGGCAACAAAAGGGGCTCGCCGGCTTAAGCGCGCCCGGACAGAAAGAAGGCATTCCGCCTTGCTCCGAGGGCTTGCAGACCGTTTTTTCGGGCCCCCGCGCCCGTCCGGATGCACCTTGACGCTGGTGCTGTCCAAGCCCAGCGCCTCCACCTTGATCCGAACGATTCGTTCCCGCTGCAGATGCCCTAACACGCGATCCAGCACGCCGTTCTTCCCGAAGGATCGCCAATCATCCCCGTGAAATCGCCGATTAGTGAAATGACCCGGGGATAGCTTTTCCAATGCGGAAATGAGCCTGATGCGAGATTTGACTTGAGGGAAGCCAGCGGGTATAAAAAGGGAACAATGCCCCCTAGCGTCC
>JAPYNE010000048.1 GCA_028285945.1 Candidatus Foliamicus numerosus
CCCCCAGCGACACCGAAATCGAAGCCCTCATCCGCCGCCTCTCCTAGCCCGCCCTCCCGCAGGAAAATCCCTTCCTGCTAAGAACGAACAGAGTGAGGAGGCCGGACATTGACGAAGCGCTATATGGCCATATACTTCGAGTATGGCCATACCCACTATCAAAACCTATACTCTCGATGTAGGTTCAGTCCGTGCGATTGAATCGCTGGCGCAGCAATGGCAGGTTTCCAAATCCGAAGCCCTGCGACGAGCCATTCGCATAGCGGCCTCCATTTCCTGCTCGACGGCCTCCATTTCCTGCCCGAATAAAAGTGGCCATCCTCACCGATAGTCATGTCTTCGGGCGGTAGTCCCTTGGATCAAGACACCGCTCGTAGAACGCTTGGTCCATGCGATACCAATCTGAGTTGTTGATACCTCGAGTCGATGTCGCGCTCGGGCTGTACGGAAAGGCGGAAACAATCTTCGCCCAACGGCCTTGCGTTTCGGCAATGTTGCGAACTTCACGAACAACTTCGGCCAGATCCTGATCCTGGCTGAAAATGATGGCAACATCCAATTCGTCGCTTCGTACCATGCGTACAACATCCAAGCCGAGGCGCAGGTCAATTCCTTTTTCGCGTTCTACCGGAACATCGTGCTCTGAACCATCCGGCAGCGTGACGTGTTCAATGCGGTAACTGAGCCGGCGCGAGGTCACATGAACTCCCGCACGCCGCATCGCCAAAAGCCGGTTGGACCAATAGGCATGCCACAAGGGCGATCGATGGACAGAAGGCACTCCGGTGTAGAACCGCACACCCTGATTCACATAGCCCCTGTCTGCACAAATGGCTTCTGTTAGCTTGTATGGATCGTAGTTGGGATGATGGTGGCCGAAAGCATCCTTGGCGTGGCGATAGAGGTTTTGGCCGTCAATGAATGAGACGGCGCGCTTAGGCGAGGGTTCTGGATGCATAGCCTAAAGAAATAACCCCGCCGGGGCTTTGCAGCGAGTCCGGCGGGGAGCAAGTGATCGGAATGATACATGCACTGCATGTTTGTGGTCAATTACCAAAAAGACTCGTGTAGAGAGCACATAACCAAAGCCACCTCTCCGATGATTGGCGAGCGCGGCGGTTAGAATCGAGCCGATGCTGCGAAGCCTCTATCGGTTGCTGTCAATTCTCACCGACTTGCTGGCGCTCAGGCGCGGGCCCGGCTCGTTCGCTCGGCGGCAGGCGAGAAAGGCCGCCGTGCGCGGCGCTTCCCGGGCCGTGCGGAGATTGGGCCGCTAATCCGCCGTTTCCATTTCGGAAACGGCGCACGGATGGGATGGTCTCGCCCGAAGGCGCAAGGAGCCAAGAGGCCGAAGGGTTAGGGGGCGGCTTCGAGCTCTTTTTCGCTGGCGTAGTGGCGGATCTGCCACTCGGAGATCATCGGCAGGGAGCGGCTTAAGGCCAGCAGCAGGAACAGCCAGGCGCTGAGCGCGCTCGCGGCGATGAGCCATTCCGCAGCGGTGGCGAAGGGGATGTTCGCCGGGTCGAGAACGGACATGACCAGCAGGTAGCGATTGATCCAAAAGCCCAGCACGATCACGGCCGACAGCGCCAGCATCGCGGACCAGGAGCGCTTCACCCAGGCGAAGATTCCGCACAGCAGCGGAATGAAGAACAGGCAGCTCGCCATCACCCAGAAGTATGGCTGGTAGTGGCCGTACATCTGCTTGGAAACCACTCCGTACTCGTGGTCGAGGTTGGCGAACCAGGACACAAAGAACTGCGCCCAGAACATGTACAGCCACAACAGGCAGAACGCGGTGATGAGAATGCCCATCTGCCGCGCCTGGCCGCTGTCGAACCACTGCCGCAAGCCTTCGGTGCGCCACAAAAGCGCGGTGACCAGCAGCAGCGCGGCGCTGCCGGCCAGATTGATGCCTTGGATGAAGTACATCGGGTAAATCGAGCTGTGGTAGTGCTTCACCAGCATCATGCCGAAATCCCAAGCGACGAAGGAGTTGCTGACCACGTAGAACAGCAGGATGAAGAACGACGAGAAGAACAGCCGCCGTTGCAGCGTGAACGTGTCAACCCCGCGCCGCCAAGCGGCCAGCCGCCGCCACACGGCGCGGCACAGCGCATTGCCGGTTCCGGCCCGCTCGTCGCCGCAGTCCGGCAGCAGCCCCCAGAGGAAATAAAGCACCGACAGGCCGTAGAAAGCGGCCATCGCCGCCAGGTGGCGCCAAAGCAGGAAATCCTCGTTCAGCCATGGACTCAGGTCGCCGTCGTAGCTCAGCCAGTAGAACAGCGATTCGCGGCCGCAGGCGAATATGAGGGCGAAGCCGATGAAGGCGAAGGGTAGAAACGCCAGCGTCATCACCTCGCCGATGCGGTAGAACGCTCGCGCGAACTCCGCCTTGCAAAGGCGCATCACCGCGGTGAAGCAAATGCCCGCTTGGCTGAGGCCGGTGACGAACATCCACATCACCACCGCGAAGGCCCAAGGGAACGTCTCGCCGTCCATTCCCCAAAGCGCCGCAAAGGACGCCAGCGCCAGCGCCGCCAAAAGGCCGGTGAGCGCCAAAAACGGGCCGCGGCCCATCGCGGTTGCGCTGGCGGCCGCGGCGGCGCTCATTGCGCCGCCTGCGCCCCGGCTTGGCCATCAGCCGCCTCGCTTTCGATGCCTGCCGATTCCGCCGCGGCCGCTTCCTCCGCAAGCCGCGCGGCCTGCTCCAGCAAACCGCCGCGAAGATAGCGCACGATGAGCCAGCGGTCCTCCTGCGACAGCGCAAAGCGGTAGCCGGGCATCACCACGCCGCCGTGGGTGATCGTGTAGTAGAGCTGCCCGTCCGGCTGGTTCTGCACGTACGGCAAGGTCAAATCCATGGGCTTGGGCGTGTACTTCACGCCCACGCTGCCATCGCCCGCGCCCCCGGCGCCGTGGCAAGACTGGCAGTGGTACTCGTACTTGAGCGCGGCGCGCTCTTCGTCGGCGCCATCGCCGCTCAACGGGTCGCTCAGCGTTGCGCCCACCCTGATCCGGGCGCGCACCAAGTCCTGTATCCCGTCCGGCCCGTCGAGATCTCCGCCGTCGCTGGGAACCGAGGCTTGCGGCATGGCGACGACCGCTTCCTGGGTCTTGACGCTGGGCTGGTCCTTCATGTCGTCGTTCCAAGGCAGCGCCTCAAGCTCTCCCGGCGCGCACAGCACGCCGAACGCGAAGATGCCTGCAACCACGCAAGACTTTGCCGCGCCGAGCCTTTGGGCGAATGCCGGCCCCCGGGCCCGGGAGGGCGCAACCGAGCCGGCAGTGACTGTCGCCCCGGCGTCCGCATCGTTTCCCCAAACGATTCGGCGCGGGAAAGGCGGGTGAATGGCGCGGGTCACGACGCATTCTCCCGTTCGATGGACTCAGCGCCCGAGGCGCGCAAAATCTCCTCCGCATGGGCCGCGGCGGTTCCGGCAACCGAGATCACAAACCGGTCCACGTTGCTGGAAGGGCGATACGCGCGGTCTTTCCAGGCCGGCAAGCGGCCCACCACGAAAAAGCCCAGCAGCGTGGCCAGCACCCCCAGCAGAATCGTGGTTTCGTAGGTAATCAGCAGGTACGGCGGCAGCGCAATGATCGGCCGCCCGGCGGTGGGCAGCAAAAAGCGCGTGGCCGTCCACACGCACAGGGCGAATCCGCCCACCGCGCCCAGCACCGCGCCCAGCAGCGTGAACACGCGCACAGGGCTCTTGCCCAGGCCCACCGCCGCGTCCGCATGGTGAAGCGGAATGGGCGAGAACAGCTCGAAATCCTCCACGCCCTTCTCGCGCAAAGCCGCCGCAGCGCTCACGGCCGTGTCCTCGTGGGCGAAGCTGGCCAGCAGCGTCATGCGCGCGCCTCCCGCTTGCGCAAGGGGGCCAGCGTTTCCTTCACCTCGTAGATCGACACCGCCGGGAATATCTTCACGAACAGCAAAAACAGCGTGGTGAAGATCGCGAACGAGCCCACGGTGATGGAAATCTCGACCAGGCTGGGGAAGTAGGTGCCGAACGCATCCGGCAGGAACTTGCGCGGCAGCGAGCTGGCCACGATCACGAAGCGCTCGGTGAGCATGCCGATATTGATGATGATGGAAATCACCAGCATCACATTCCAGTTCTGGCGGATCCGCCGCGAGAACAGCAGCAGCGGAACGAAGGCGC
This sequence comes from Candidatus Foliamicus numerosus, assembly GCA_028285945.1. Lineage (GTDB taxonomy): Bacteria > Pseudomonadota > Gammaproteobacteria > Steroidobacterales > Foliamicaceae > Foliamicus > Foliamicus numerosus. Next base: position 4,170 of record JAPYNE010000048.1, read on the forward strand.
AAAACGTGATCATCTCCCACCACAGCCACCAGAACGGACCTTCCCATATCCGGTAGAGAATGGCCTCGTTCTCGAACGACGTGTCGGCGTACCAAGCGGTGAATAGCTCGCAGATATTGATGTAGGTCCAGATGAGCGACAGCACCAGCAGCAGCTTGGACAGGTTGTCGATATGCAGCTTGCCGATGTAGCGGCCGAAACCCATGTAGCGCCTGAGCATCCACATGACCGTCACGATGCCTGCGGTGCCCGAATAGATGGCCCCGCAAACGAAGTACGGAGCGAATATGGTCTGGTGCAGCCCGGGCACCGTGGACATGGCGAAGTCCCACGACACGATGGAATGCACCGACACCGCCAGCGGAATGACCAGCACGGCGAAGAAGGTGTAGGACCAGCCCAGCGTGTGCCATTCCTGGGCGGTGCCGCGCCAGCCGAAGCATAGCACCGCATAGATCCGGCGGCGCAAGCCTTTGGAAGCGTCGCGCACCGCGGCGAAGTCCGGCAGCGAACCCATGTAAATGAACACGCTGCTGGCCGTGAGGTAGGTGAGGATGGCCATCACGTCGAACATCAGCGGCGAGCGGAAGTTCGGCCACAATTCCATGGGATTGGGCACCGGGAAGGTCCAATGCACGAACCACAGCCGCCCCACATGCACCATCACGAACATGGCGGCGGTCATCAGCGAGAACAGCGTCATCGCCTCGGCGCTGCGGTAGATCGACTTGCGCCAGTCCGACTGGGTGATGTGCAGCACTGCCGACAGCAGCGTGCCGGAGTGGCTCAAGCCGATCCAGAAAATGAAGTTCGAGAGGTAGGTGCCCCACATGGCGTTGCGGTTCATGCCCGCAGCGCCCACGCCCACGATGATCTGGTAGATCCAAGGCGCGATGAAGAACAAAACGGCCGCGCCGGCGGAGATGCCCAGCGTGACCCAGTAGCGCCAAGTGGTGGTGGTCAGCGCATTGATAACATCGCGGTTGACCTCGGCGTAGCTGGGCGGGCCCTCATCGAACATCTGCTTTCTGAGCACGGAGGACATGGCTCAAGTCACCGCGCTTTCAACTTCGGCCATCCGCGGCTCGCCAGCGGCCGCGTGCGGCTCGGCGGCTTCCGCATGAGCGCCGTCGTCGTGGTGGCCCCCGCCATTGGCGGCATGCAGCGGCTCGCGTGCGTTCTTCAGGTAAATGACGCTGGGCGCGGTGTTGAGTTCCTTGAGCACCTCGTAGGCCCTAGGATCGCGCATTTTCCTCGACACCGCGCTGTCGGAGTCGTTGCGGTCGCCGAACACGATCGCATCGGTGGGGCAGGACTGGGCGCAGGCGGGCTGCACCTCGCCGTCGGCCACCCTTCGGTCTTCGTCGCGGGCCGCGTCCTTGGCGCGGTTGATGCGCTGGACGCAGAAGGTGCATTTCTCCATCACGCCCTTCTCGCGCACGGTCACATCCGGATTGAGCTGCTGCTCCAGCGGCTCGTCCCAAGTGTAGGTGAACCAGTTGAAGAAGCGCACCTCGTAGGGGCAGTACACCGCGCAGGTGCGGGTGCCGATGCAGCGGTTGTACACCTGCGCGTTGAGGCCGTCCTGGTTGTGGTAGGTGGCGAACACTGGGCAGGCGATTTCGCAGGGCGCCTTATCGCACTGCTGGCAGAGAATGGGAATGAAGTTCAGGCGCGCGTGGGGGTAGTCGCCGTCCCAATAGCGCTCCACGCGCAGCCACTTCATCTCGCGGCCTTGGCGCACGCGCTTCTCGCCCACGATGGGCAGATTATTCTCCGCTTGGCAGGCCACCACGCAGGCCCCGCAGCCGGTGCACCGGTCCAGGTCGATGGCCATGGTCCAGTGGTAATCGAACTTCGCGAAGTAGCCGTCGGCGCGGTATTCGCGCAGCTTGTCGGTCATTTTTCCCATCGTCCTAATGCTTCCCGCCGGGGCCGAGGATCTGCCTGCCCAAGGTCCGGCCCACACCGCCGGTGCGGGTGAGGCGGCCGCGCTTGCCCAGTGCTTTCAGCGCCACCCGGGTGGCCGCCCAAGCCAGCGCGCCGGTGGCCGAATCGCCTTGCGCGGCCAGCAGCGAAGCCGCATTCGCGCCGCGGCCCTCCGCATAGCGGCCATTGGCGCGGTGGCCGTGCCCCAGCGGCATGGCAATCACATCCGGGCGCACGCCGGGATGCATCACCACCGGCACGCTCACCTTGCCGGCCGGCGACTCGATCTCAACCAAATCGCCCATGCTCAGGCCCAATTGCCCGGCGGTGGCCGGATTCACTTCGGCCCAGCTCCCGTAAACGACGCTGGTGAGCGGATCCGGCAATTCCTGAATCCACGGCAGGTTGGCGCCCGCGCCCTCGCGGAATCCCTGCGTGACGTAGGGATGAAGGACGAACGGATATTCGGCCTCGCCGCCTGCGAACTCGGATTCAGGCGCCGCCGGGGGCGGCGGGACCTCAGGCGAAACCGCGTCCGCCATGCCTTCCGCCAAGGGCGCGTCCCACACCCCGTTCCGCTGCGCCAGCCGGAAACGTTCGTTGAAATCGCCATTCAACCCCAGCGATTGCCATACCCTGGCCCACTCCGCGCGGGTGAATGCCTGCGCGTCGGCATGCGGCAGCGCCTTGGCGGCGGCGCCGCCCAACCGGGCGGCGAGGCGAAGAACGATATCGGTGATCGACAGCGTGTCGAACAGGCGCTCCTGCACCGGCTGCTGCAAAGTGACCGTCAACGTGCCCGCTCCCGGCGAGGAAATATCGTCGCCCCAAGTTTCCAGGAAGCTGTCGGTTGCCAGCAACCAGTCGGCCTGGGAAGCGGAATCGTTGATGAAGCTGTCGAGGCTCGCAACGAATTCGGCCCGCTCCAGCGCTTGGCGGATCCCCAGCGATTCCGGCAAGTCATGCGCTGGGTCCACGCCGGCCAGAAGCACCAGCGACACGTTGCCGCTGGCGGCCTCCGCAGCGAACGCCTCGATGTCCGGCACCGAAGCGTAGGCGGTTGCGTAGCCGAGGTTGGGCCGCACGGTATTGCCCGGCGCGCCCAGCACGCGATTCAGCGCGGCGACCGCCGACAGCGCCGCAGCGCCGTGGGTGCCTGCGCCAGCCGCGCCTCCACCGAGAGCCAGCGGCGTTTCGGCAGCGGCAAGGCGCTCGGCCAGCGCCTCGATGCGGGCCAGCGGAATGTCCGCTTGCTCCGCGGCCCCGGCAAGGCTCATCGCTTCGCTCAGGCCGCCCCAGTTCGCCACATCCTCGCCGCCGCGGCCGCGCCGCAGCATCTCGGCGGCCAAGGCCAGCGCCAAAGCGCCCTCGGTTCCCGGCCGCGCCGGAAGCCATTCATCGGCATTGGCGCCGGTCAGCGACATGCGCGGCTCGATTTGCGCCAAGTGGCCGCGGCGACCGTTCGCGCCTTGGCGAAATTCGCCGTAGGCCTTGGCGTAGGCGATCGGCGAACGCCAGGAGCCGAGAAAATCGGCGCCGAAGGAAACCACCATGTCGGCGCTTGCAATATCGTAGTGCGGAAGCCCCTCGAAGCCGTAAATCGCTTTCGCCGCCGCCCGCTCATTGGCGATGGTGTCCAGCGTGAGGCGCAGCACGTTGGCGCCCAGCGCTTCGGCAAAGCGGCTCAAGGCCTCCTCGCCGGAACTCAAGGCGCCGCCGGTCAGCACCCAAACCCGGCGCCCCATGCCGGCTGCTTGCAGGGCGCCCAGCCGGGCGGACAATTCCTCCAGCGCCTCGTCCCAGCGGGCGGGAACGAACCCGCCCTCGCCGTCGGCGCGCATGGGGGAGCGCAGGCGGTCGGGGTTGTACAAGGCGTTGAGGGACGCCTGGCCCAACGCGCAGGCGCCGCCGCGGCTCACCGGATGCTCCGCGTTGCCTTCGATCTTCTTGGCGCGGCCTTCGCGCACCTTCACGGAAATGCCGCAGCCCGCCGGACACATGCGGCACAGCGTCTTGTACCAAGTGTCGATGCCCGGCGCGAAGTCCTCCGGCGGAATGTGCGTGGACAGCAGCGTCTCCAGCGGCCTCTGGTTGACCTCGCCCAGCAGCAAGCCCACGCCCACGCCCACGCCGCCGCCAGCGGCGTATTTGAAAATGTCCCTGCGGCTGACCATCGGCTTTTAGTAGTGGCAGGTCAGGCAGTCCCGACCGTTGGCCACCTGCTCCTCGGTATGGCAGTCGATGCACCAGGGCATGCGCAGATCCTCGTTAATATCGACGCGCCGGGTCACGCGGGCCATTTCCTCCACCGGCCCGTGGCAGGTTTGGCACTCCACCCCGGCGCGGATATGCGGCTTGTGGCGGAAATGCACGAAATCGGGCGTGTCGTGGACTTTGACCCAGGGAATGCCCTCGCCCCGCTCCCAGTAGCCGAACAGCTTCTCGATTTCGGGTTTGTCGCGGACCTCGGTCAGGCCCTTGTGGCATCCAACGCAAGTCTCGACGCTCGGAACGCCGGCGGATGCCGAGCGATCGGCCCAAGTGTGGCAGTACTGGCAGGGAATTTCGTTTTCGCCGGCGTGGATTTCATGGCTGAATTCGATAGGCTGAACGGGGGTGTGGTCGTTCAGCCAAGCGCCGTGCGCCCAATGGCCGACGAATGCGCCGACAACAACCATCACCGCCACCAGCAAGCCTGTAAAAACGGGCCGCGCAGCCTCGAACACCGAAATCGACAAGATCAACTCCAACTCTTGACGGCGCGGAATTATAGACCCTTACAGCACCTCTGCACACCTCTTGCCGCAGTTTATGCAGGGAGCATATATGTTAGGAACAAATAGGCTGCCCGCTATGACCATAAAAGTTTTATTTAGGTATTGGAAAGTACCTCTATTTATACAAAATCAGTCAGTATTGTGATTGATCCTTATATCCCGCAGGCGCAGCCAGGCGCAGCTTGTCCGTGTGCGCGAAAAAATAATGGCGCACAAACTATATTCTGGCGGAACGGCTGAAACGCAACCTCTACACGGGCCGCTTGAGCGAAAGTTATTTCTGGCGCACGCATGATGGCCAGGAAATCGACCTGATCGAGGAGTTGGACGGATGCCTGCGCGCCGCTGAGATGAAATGGTCCCCGCGCCGGAATGCCCGCGCCCCGGCCGCTTGGCGCCGCGCCTATCCCGATAGCGCATTCGAGGTGATCCACCCCCAAAACTACCTGGACTTCATCGCCTGATATCGACGTTTGCCCGAACTGATCGGCAGCATGCCCGCTGCATTGCGGTAGTGATCGACCGCCTCGTCAATGTCGCGGCGGCTCTCTCCCTGAGCGGATGCCGTGGTATAGTCGCTGTAGGCTTTCCAAGGAATCGGACCTATGTCAGCCAAGGGCCAGTATGTTGTGCCGCGCGGGAAAAGGTGGGCCGTTCGCAAGGCGGGCGCCGAGAGGGTCACGCGCCATTTTAATACCCAGCAGGAAGCGCTTGAGGCAGCCCGCAGGATCGCCCGCAATCAAGGCGGCGATGTCTTCATCTTCGGGCGGGACGGCTTTATTCGCGGACGTGATTCCCAAATCAACGGCTCCCATTCATAGGACGGATAGAGAGAATTGCCAAAGGACGGCAACTTCGACCGAAGCGTCTTCGTAAACTGCCCGCTGGACGAGGACTACGACCGCATCCTTCGGGCGATTCTGTTTTGCTTGGTGGCGGCTCGGCCTCAAGCCGCGAATCGCCGCCGAACGCAGCGATGCCGGCGAACCCCGCATCGTCAAGATAATCGATCTCATCCAGTCGTCCCGATATTCCGTTCACGATCTCTGCCGGTGTCAGGCTCGGCAGAAGGGCGAGTACTACCGTCTTAACATGCCCTTCGAGCTAGGCTTGGACTTCGGGTGCCGACGCGACGGTGCGGGGAGACTGAGGGAGAAGGTTATTCTCGTCCTTGAGGAGGAGCGCTACCGCTATCAGGCCGCAATTTCCGACCTCGCGGGCTCGGACATCGAAGCGCATCACGGCAACTATCAGATCGCGGTGCGAAAGGTCCGGAACTGGCTTGCCGGGATGCCGGGTTTCGAGGGTGTCGGCGGCGCACGAGTGCTGGCCGACTACGAGGAATTTCAGAATTGGCACATCGAACGGCAGCGCAACCGAGGGTTCTCGGATGACGACATCCGTGATTACTCCACTATGGAACTACTGCGCTCCATGAATGATTAGCGCGAGTTGCGGCGCTAAAGCTTCATGAGTGATTCGCCATGCCATGACCGCAAAGTTCTTATCGTAAGGCATGCGTTATGCTTCAGGCCCGTATGGGACATCAGATAAGCCACAGAAATGAAATCCGAAGACATAGCGAAGGTTGCCCAAAGCTGTCCCACAATTGTCCTTGGAAGTGGTGCATCGATACCGCATGGACTTCCTAGCATGAGCGCATTGAGCGGTTATCTGCGTGACAATCTAATTGCTGAAACCAAAGCGGAAAAAGACGCTTGGCTCCAGATGAGCAAAGCGTTGGGAAATGGCGATCACCTTGAAGCTGTCTTGGAGGGCAAGACCCTGCCTGCGCACCGCCCGCCACCCTCTATGTGACCCCATCAAAATCATCGCCGACGAAGCTTTCCAAGCTGAATTCTCCACCGGAGGATGCAGAAAAGCGATGGCGCACTCGCTCCATTCGGTGCTGAACCCCATTAGCTGCGGCATGGTTTACGAGTTCCTCTATGCAGCTTCGCTTCCAAACCAGCCCGAGATCCGAGTCGACACGCAATCTGCCTGAATAAACGCCTAGGAAGTAGTTCATATTCGCTTTCGCTTGGTAGTCTTTTCCATTGTGCGTGACGATATCCCCCTTTCTGAACCGCGCCCATACGGGAGAGCCTGACTGGCCGGGACGCGATCTGCAGTCGATGAGGAATATGGGCAGGCCCGCAATGTCCACATCCGGTTCGGACGCGATGAAATCCTTCGACCAAATCGGGAAAGGCGCTCCTATTTGACCGTACGGATACCCGATCACCTGTAGTTCGCTACCCACTTCCCACCGGTGCCAATTTCCCTGCGACGAGACGCTGTCTAAAGAGACGCTGTTGATCTCTCCTATGATGTTCGCCACCTCCTTGACGGGCAGCGCCACGATGTCGGCCTTCGCTCCCAATGTGGGATGCTCGATCCAAGATGGCGTGTCAGGTTTTTCGTGGTCCACCAAGTCGATGTGGTAGTGGATTTCTCCGGGACCATGCAGGGTCACAACGGCGTGGTTCGGCGTGCCGCAGTCAGCGCGGGGGCAGTTCGAGTTCCACGCCGCCAAGAGGCGCGAAGCACTCGCGAGTGAACTTCGCTAAATCCCGGGGGGCGGCCCGCCCGCCGTTCACGGCGGCGCGCAGGATGACGCGCACCTCCTCCTCCATCGAACGATGATGCTCGGCGGCGCGCACGCGAAGGCGCGTCTTCACGCGGTCTTCAAGGTTTCGGATCGTGATGCTGGCCATCGTTCGTACCTACTTGTCGCACTTAAGGCGCGCCCAGACTATCGGGTGCTAGCAATGCAAGCGAGTATAAGCGAACCGGCACCATCGCCTTCTTAGCCTTTCCAACCGCAGCGTTACAGGCGCGATGCTTGCTGGATTAAACTGCGGCCATGCTGCAACACCGATTCATCGAATGGGCTAGGAAGCACCCTAACAAGCTGGCCATCAAGGACAGGTCCACCCAGCGGGATATCACCTACTCGCAGGCACTGCTCGGCGCGCTGGTTCTGGCCCGGCGCTTCCGGGAACTGGAGCGGGGCCGCATCGGCATCATGCTGCCCACCTCGGCGGGCGGGGCCTTGGCGGTCGCGGGCGCGCTGATGGGCGGGTTGACGCCCGTGATGATCAACTATTCAACCGGCGCCGGGAAAAACTGCGGGTACGCGCAAGCCCAATGCGATTTCCGAACCATCGTCACAGCCCGCGCCTTGCTGGAGCGTATCGGCTGCGCGGCACTGCCGGACATGGTGTTCATGGAGGACATCATGGCTGCGCTGGGCCGCTACGAAAAGCTGCTGGCCTATCTGAAATCCAAGCTGCCGCTGGGGAGGCTGAAGCGCATGACAGGCAGCGGCGACCTGGAAAGCCCCGCCGTCATACTGTTCACCAGCGGCAGCGAGAAAGACCCCAAGGGCGTCCCGCTAACCCAGCGAAACCTCCTGTCCAATATCGATTCCTTCTCCGACATGATGGACCTCAAGGGCATGGACCACATGCTGGCCGTGCTTCCCTACTTCCATGTGTTCGGCCTGAGCATCCATCTCTGGACCCCGCTATGCCTGGGAATGACGGCCATCACCTACCCCAACCCCCTCGACTTCAAGGTCATCGCCAAACTCATCAAAACAGAAAAGCCCCAACTGCTCATCGGCACTCCGCTATTCCTGGAGGGATATGCCAGGCAGTCCAAGCCGGGGGATTTCTCTAGCGTGGAACTGACGGTCGCGGGCGCCGACAAATGCCCCGATTCCCTCAGGCGGCTCTACCGCGAGAAGCACAAGCTGGAGATTTTCGAGGGCTACGGCACCACCGAGACCTCGCCCGTTATCTCAGTGAATCCAAGGGACGGCAACCGCCCCGGCAGCATTGGCGTGCCCATACCGGGCACCCGGGTGCGAATCGAGAATATCGACAACGGGGAGGATTGCGCGCCCGGCGAAACCGGCAAGATCATGGTGAAAGGCGAAGGGGTCATGTCCGGCTACCTGAATGACACGGCGGAGTCCCATTTGCGACTGAAGGCGGGCTGGTATGACACCGGCGATATCGGGGTTCTCGATGAGGATGGCTACCTGTGGCACAAGGGCCGCCACAAGCGATTCGTCAAGATAGGCGGCGAGATGGTCTCCCTAGTGAACGTGGAGGAGACGCTCAACGCGGTGATCGGCGAAGATGTGGCGTGTTGCGCCGTGGAATTGCCCGATGCCCGGCGGGGCTCGCGGATCATCGCCGTCACCAACAGGCCGATCGACGAAAAGGCCGTGGCCAGGAAACTCGCGAAGCATCTGCCCAATCTGGCGCTGCCGAAAAAATACGTCGTGGTGGAGGAGTTGCCCGCCATGGGAAGCGGCAAGATCGACTTTCGCACCCTCACCGACATGGTGCGCCGGCGAGAGGAAAGCGCCCGGAGCTGACAGCGGGGGCGGAACGAGAAGCGATTGGCTTAGACTAGCCGCCGGCGGACACGCGGGGCAAACGCACGGAGGTATCTTGTGGCCGAGGAAATCATTGCGCCGGACGGTTCGCCGATGAGGGCGGCTGTTATCGGCTGCCGTGACATCAACCAGTCGCTGGCCTTCTACCGGGACCGCATCGGCTTGTCGGTCCTCGCCGATGAAACACTGGGCGGGCCGGCTTTCCATAGCTTCTGGCGCCTCAACCGCGGCGCTTCCGCCCGCGCCATCCTGCTGGGGCAAAGCGAGGAGCGCGTGGGCCAAGTGCTTCTCCTCGATTTTCGCCTGCCCGAAGGCAGCGCCAAGCCGGTGGAAGTCCGCGACCGCAGCATCGTGAGGGCCTACGGCTGCTTCAACCTCAATTTCTACACGGCCGATATTCAGCGCGATTTCGAGAGCCTGAGGAAGGACGGCTATGTGCTCTGGTCCGATCCGGTCCAGCATTTTTTCGGCGACGATGTGGGCGATCCCATAGAAGGCATCTTCGAAGGCCCGGACGGCGTGCCGATCAATCTGGTGGAACTGGCCACCCGCGATCCGGCCACTCGGGTCGGCCAGATGCGCGCCTACGTCGAGAAGCGCGGCTACACCCAGGCCGGGTTCACCCCCATCGTGACCAGCTCGCACGGCGTGGACTCCAGCGAGCGCGCTATGGCCTTTTACGAACAGGTGCTCAGGATGCAGCCGCTGATCGACGAGGAGCTGGGCACGCCGGACTCCAACCGCCTGCTAAACCTGCCCGAGAATGCCAAGACCCGCGTGGTATTCATGCAGGGCAACCACATGTTCGGCAAGGTGGTGCTGAGCCAGCCGCTCAATTACGAGTGCGAATCGCTGATCCACCGGGCGCAAGCGCCGAACATCGGCTACTTGGCCCAAGCCTTCGCGGCCAGCGATCTGGATGAGGCCGCGCGTCGATGCGCGGCGCTGAAAGCGGAGGTCGTCAGCGGCCCGCAAGACACGCCATGGCCCGGCTCAGGCGATGTTCCGGCCATGCTGGTCCGCAATCCCGGCAGCGGCGCGCTACAGGTCGTGCTCAAGGACGCGCAATGAGCGCTTACGGCACGGCCTCGGTGACGGCGGGCGTGAGCGACATGGGCGCGGCGCTGAAAAAAGCCTGCGGAGCGGGGGGCACGGCGCGCGCCTTCCCGTGCTGGCGAACAGCGCGGCGCGCTGCTGCTCGGCGCCAACGAGGAACTGCTGGAACTCGTCGAGACCCACTGAATGGGTGCTTGAGAGTTGGGCCGAGCATTCGCGATGGCCCCGACAAATGCCTGATCTGAGCGGTCCGCCGCTACTGCAATGCCGTCATTCGGACGTTTGATAAGATTCGCTTATCGCGCAAACTCTGCGAATTCCAGACGGGCCCGCGAGGGAAAGAGAGTGCCGGAAAAGATCTTGCGAATTCACCGCCGAAGGCTGGTCCAGGCGCTTCTGGCCGCGTCGGCCATTTTGGCTTGGGCGCCGGCGCGGGCCGCAAGCGGCGGCCACACAGCGGCCAAGGGCCGGATTCGGCGGCGCTATGTGGACGGGCGATTCGGCCAAGTGCATGTGCATATTGCCGAAGCCTTGGATGACACTGCGGGCCGCACGCCGCTGATGTGCTTTCATCCCACCGCCCTGTCGGGCGACTTCTACCGCGATTACATGCTGGAGATGAGCGCCGACCGGCGGGTGATGGCGATGGACACGCCGGGCTACGGGCGCTCGGACCCGCCGCCCGAGCCGCAGCCGATGAGCGAGCTGGCCGGCGCCGCGGCCGACACGCTGGACGCGCTGGGCTACGGCGCCGAGGGCGGGGGCGCGGTGGATGTGATCGGCTATCACACCGGCACCTTGATTGCTGCGGAACTGGCTATTGTGCGCCCGGATCTGGTGCGCCGTCTGGTGCTGCCCGGCATCCCTTTCCGCGTTGGCGAAGAGCGCGAGGCGCTGTATAAGCAGTATGCCCGGCCCGAAGAGCTGGCCGAAGACGGCTCAAACGTCATGGAGGTGTGGCGCTTCTGGGTGACCGACCGGCATCCTGATGTTTCGCTTCAGCGCGGCGCCTCCCATTTCGTCGATCACTTGCAGTCCGGGCCGCATTCGTGGTGGGCCTACCACAGCGTGTTCAGCTACCCGGCCGAAGAGCGCCTGCCGCTGGTGCGGCAACCTGTTCTGGTGCCCAACACCCACGGCAATCTTCAGGAGCAGTCGCGCGCCGCCGCGAAGCTGATGAGCGACGCGCGGGTAGTGGAAATGCCCGGCCTGAGCCACGGCGCATTCGACGTGGGCGCGGATCAGCTGGCCGCCGTGTCGCGGCAATTCCTAGACGAGTAGCCGTGCGGTTTGAAAGAGTCGCCGCGCTTGGCGCGGAAGTGTCGGGAATCGCTCTGGCCCCGGATCTGCCGCAGGCCGAAATTGACGAGATCGAACAGGGCTTGCTTGAGCACCGGGTGCTGTTTTTCCGCAATCAGGACTTAAGCGGCGAGGAACTGGTCGATTTTTCGCGGCGCTTCGGAGAAAGCTTCATTCAGCCGGCGCTAGCGCACAAGTACCAGGAGTTGCTGTTTCTTGAAAACGACAAGAGCAAGCCGCCCACGCTCAATACCTTCCATCAGGATATGACCGGCTTGGCCCAGCCCCCGGCTCTGCATATGCTGCATGCGCTGGTGGTGCCCGATGGCGGCGGCGACACCATGTGGGCCTGCAACTACCGGGCCTACGAGACGCTTTCGGACCCCATGAAGGAGATTCTGGGCGGACTGGCCTGCACCCACACCATACTCGGCTACTACGAGCCGATCGTGCGGAACTGGGACAACAGCGAGGAAATGCTCAAGGAATTCAAGGAGAAATTCCCGCCCGTGTCGCATCCCTTGGTAAGAACCCATCCGCAAACCGGTCGCAAGTCGCTGTTCGTGAACCGCTTCTTCACCCATTGCATCAACGGCTTCACATCCAAGGAAAGCGCCAACCTGCTCGAATTCCTCTACCGGCACATCGAAACGCCGGAGTTCTGCGTGCGCCTGCGCTGGCGCCCCGGCACCTTGGCGATCTGGGACAACCGCTGCACCTCGCACTACGCCGTGGCCGACTACTGGCCCCGGAAGCGCAAAATGCAACGCGCTTCCGTGTCCGGCGACACGCCCTTTTAGCCAAGAAAAGCGAGCGCTTCTCCGGCGATCGCGGGGGCGCCCTCCTCCATGACGGCGCGGGTGACGTCCTTGCGCTCGACGAAGGCGGCGCCGGGAATATCGGCAGCGGCCTTGCGCGTATGCTCCTTGAGCATGTACTGGGTTGCCACCACCAGGGTGTCGTGGCGCACTTCCCGGAAACGCTGCGCGCATTCATAAGTGAGCGTGGCGTGGTAGCCCCAGTTGGCGCGCTCGCCGGCGCGCAGGAGTTCGGCGAAGTTGCTGAAGGCGCGCCGGAACGGCATGCCGCCTATCCGCTTTCTCACGCTGAATTCCCAGACCTCCTCCAAGCTTGAAAGATCCTCGCTGTAGCAGGCCTCGGCAGTCGATTCAGGATAGCGGCCGGCCTGCTCCTTGGGGGTGAAATACGGCACATCCACCAGCGCCATCTTCCGTATCCGGTTCGGCTTAAGACGCGCCATCTCCACGGCCAGCAGGCAGCCGCTGTGAAATCCGAGCAGATCGAAGGGAGCGGAGAGCCAGTCGCGGCAGGCGGCAAGCGCCTGATGCATAGTGGTTGCGATTTCCTCCATGGAGAGCATCTCCGATGGCGGATCGGAGCCGCCGTAGCCGGGGCAGTCCGGCGCGCAGACCACCCTGCCAGCGCCCAGCAGCGGCGCGATCGTCTCAAAGAAGCTGCCGCTGTAGGGAAAGGGGTGCAGACACACCAGCGCCGGGCGGCCCTCCGGGACCCGGGGCGGGAATATTCTGAGATGAATCTGGCCGCGGTCCGTGTCCGAGTAGGTTCGCACGATGCCTTTACGACTCCAGCGCCGGTCCGTAGGCCAGGTCGGGCTTTCGGGCGGCGAGCACTTCGTCGGGACGCCGGATCGGCATGCGGTGGGGCGCCGAAATCACCGCCTCGGGATCGCTCAGCGCCTGATCGCGAATCCGCACCATGGCGTCGATCAATGCGTCCAGCGCCTCGGGCGACTCCGTTTCCGTAGGCTCGATGAGCAGGCATTCGGGCACCAGCAGCGGAAAATAAACCGTGGGCGCATGAAAGCCCTCGTCGAGCATGGCTTTGGCGAAATCGGCTGCGCTCACCCCGGTCTCGTCGCGCAGCCGCTTGAGGCTGACCACAAACTCGTGGCCGGCGCGGCGCGACGGATAAGCCAAATCGAACCCCGCCTCGGCTAGGCGGAAAGCCAGGTAATTCGCGTTCAGGACCGCGTGGTCGGACACCCGTCGCAGTCCTTCCCGTCCCAGCATCCTTAAGTACACCCAGGCACGCAGCAGAACGCCGATGTTGCCGCCGTTGGCCGCCAGCCTGCCTATGCTCTGCGGCGCCTCGCTCCTCCAGCGATAGGCCCCGCCCATCTTTTCGACGAGCGGGACGGGCAGAAAAGGCTTGAGCGATGCCGCCACGCCAACCGCTCCGGCACCGGGCCCGCCGCCGCCGTGGGGTGTTGAAAATGTCTTGTGCAGGTTCAGATGCATGGCATCGAAGCCCATGTCGCCGGGCCGCACGCGCCCAAGAAGAGCATTGAGATTGGCGCCGTCGTAATACAACAGCCCTCCAGCGGCGTGGACGCGCTTGGAGATATCGAGAATGCGCCTCTCGAACACCCCCAAGGTGGACGGATTGGTGAGCATGATGCCGGCGGTGCGCGGGCCCAGCGCGGCATCCAGCGCCTCAAGCTCGATATCGCCGTCCTTGCCGGTGGCTATCTCGCGCACCTTAAGGCCGCACATGGCCGCAGTGGCCGGGTTGGTGCCGTGGGCGGCATCCGGCACGATAATTTCGTCGCGCTCGTAGTCCTCGCGGGCCCGGTGGTAGGCATTGAACATCGCCACGCCGGCGAACTCGCCCTGGGCGCCGGCCATCGGCGCCAGCGAAATGGCTTCCATGCCGGTCACCCGGGCCAGCATCTCCTGAAGTTCGTAAAGGCACTCCAAAAGGCCTTGGGCCGCGGAATCGGGCGCTGCGGGATGCACATCCAGAAAACCCGGCAGCGAGGCCAGCCGGTGGCAGCCCCGAGGGTTGTATTTCATGGTGCAGGAGCCCAGCGGATAGCTGTTCGTGTCGATCGAGAAGTTGAGTTTCGACAGGCGGGTGTAGTGCCGCACCACATCCAGCTCGGACACTTCCGGCAGGCGCGCATCCTGCTCGCGGATCAGTTCCGCCGGCAGATCGGCCGGGGGGGCAGCCTCGGGCGCAGGCGCCTGCGCGTGGGCGCGCCGACCGGGGCGGGCCTTCTCGAAAATCAGCTCAGGCGGCATGCCGCACCTCCCCGGAGCCCGCGCCGCTGCGCATAATTCCAGTCAGCGCCGATGCATAGGCTTGGATGTCCCTGGCTGTGCGCATCTCGGTGGCGCACACCAGCAGTGCGTTGCCCAGCTCGGGGTACTCGGCCGAGATATCGATGCCGCCGAGGATGCCCTGGTCGGCCAAAGCGGCCAGAACCGGGGCCACAGGACGATCGAGGCACAGAACGGCCTCGTGGAAGAAAGGCGCGTCCCAGGCACGCCGCACGCCGCCGATGGCGGTGAGCGCATCCACCAGCTCGACCGTCCTGGCATGGCAAGCCTCCGCCACCCGGCGCAGCCCTTCCCCGCCCAAAAGCGCCATGTGCAAGGTGGCCGCCGTTACCATAAGGCCTTGGTTGGTGCAGATATTGGAGGTGGCGCGGCTGCGGCGGATGTGCTGCTCGCGCGCTTGCAGCGTAAGCGCATAGGCAGTATTGCCGGCCGAATCCACCGTGCGCCCGGCCAGACGGCCGGGCATCTGGCGAAGATAGCGGGCCTTGCAGGCCAATAGACCCAGATAGGGTCCGCCGCCGGACATCGGAATGCCGAGAGGCTGGCCTTCGCCGCAAACAATATCCGCGCCCCATTCGCCCGGGGGCCGCAGCATGCCCAGCGCCACCGGGTTCACGCCCACCACCAGCAGGGCCTGCTCCTTATCGGCGCGGGCCCGCCAGGCTCCAAAATCCGGGAAGCCGCCCAGGTAGTTGGGCGCCGCCACCGCAATGGCGGCAAAACCATCGCCGGAGTCCCGGTCCAACGGCCCGAAATCAGCCTTGCCGCCCGCATCCAGCGGAACTTCCACGAACTTAAGCCCCTGCCCGCGCAGCAGCGTTCCGGCCACCGCCCGCCAAGCCGGATGCACGGTGCGCGCCACCGCGATGCGGCGCGAGCCCGATTGCCTATTGCAGCGCACGGCCATCAAGCAGGCCTCGGCGAAGGCCGTGGCGCCGTCGTATAGCGAAGCATTGGCCACATCCATGCCGGTCAGCCCGGCAATCATGGTCTGGTACTCGTAGGTGAGCTGCAGCGAACCTTGGGCGGCCTCGGCTTGATAGGGCGTGTAGTTGCTGTAGAACTCGCCGCGCGATGCGATGTCCCATACCGCCGCCGGAATATGGTGCTCGTAGGCCCCGCCTCCGGCAAAGCACAGCAGCGGGTGGTTGCGGCCGGCGCGGGCTTTCGCAATCCGACCGATTCCAGCCTCGCCCAAGCCTGCGGGAATTTCGGGCGGCGCTGCGCGCTGGAGCAGCGCCGGAATCTCGCCGAACAGATCGTCGATCGAGTCCGCGCCTAGGCGCCGCAACATGTCCTGAACTTGGGATTCGGTGTGAGGAATAAACGGCATTTGAGATCAGGGTCCGTGCTTTCTAGGATTCCAGCAGTTCGCCGTACTGGTCGGAATCCAGCAGATCCTCCCATTCCGCAGGATCTTCCGGCGTCATCCGAAACAGCCACCCGGCGCCATAGGGATCGTCCGAAATCAATTCCGGAGAATCCTGCAAGGCTTCGTTGACCGAAACCACGTCGCCCGCCACCGGCGCATAAATATCGCTGGCCGCCTTCACCGATTCCACCACCGCGCAAACATCGCCGGCAACGAACGATGCGCCCGCTTCGGGCGTTTCCACGAACACCAGGTCGCCCAACTGCTCCTGCGCATAGTCGGTGATCCCCACCACCAAGGCGCCGTCGTCTTCCACGCGCACCCATTCGTGCTCGCTGGTGAATTTGAGTTCCGTCGGAATTTCTGACACTGTTTTTATCCTCGTTCCTTTATCTATTCGGAATCAACAAGTATTCGGTTGCGGCGCACGAACGGCGGCTTGACGACAGCGCAGGACACCCCTGCGCCGCGAATTTCCACTTCGCACTCCGCGTAACGGCCTCTGGGCAAGCGCGCCAAGCCGATGGAGGCGCTCATGGTAGGCGAATAACCGCCGCTAGTCACCCTGCCCTCGCCGGCGGGAGTCAACACCTTCTGGCCGGCGCGAAGAATACCCCTGCCCTTGAGCACAAGGCCCCTGAACGACGGCAATTGCCGATCTTCCCAAACCGCCTCCAGCGCCCTGCGGCCCACAAAGTTCCGCTGCGGCGGCTCCATGGCCACTGTCCACTTCAGACCGCAGTGGAGAGGAGTCACGGTTGCGTCCATGTCCTGGCCGTACAAGCAAAAACCGGCCTCCATGCGCAGCGTGTCGCGCGCGCCCAGTCCGCAGGGCGTTGCGCCGGCATCGATGAGGGCCTGCCAAAAAGACCGGCCCATGGCGGCGCCCAGATAAATCTCGAATCCGTCCTCGCCTGTGTAGCCGGTTCGCGCCGACAGGATCCCTTGCTCGTTGGTGGCGTTGAAGGCCTTGAGCGCGGCCAGCGCGGCGGCATAGCGAGGACCGATGACCGAACCGGCCGCTGCCGTCCCCAGTTCCATGGCCTGAGGTCCCTGAACGGCCAGCGTGACATGCCCCTCCTGCGCCTCAAGCCGCACCGGGAAAGCCCGCGCCACGCCGCGCATCTGCGCACGCACCGGCCGCGCAGTCGCGGCATTGCTGACCACCCGGTAATGGTCGTTCGCCAAACGATAGGCGATCAGGTCGTCGACAACGCATCCGGATTCTTCAAGCAGGCAGGCGTAAAGGCCCGCCACCCGCTCGCCAAGGCGATCAACATCGTTGGCCAGCAGGCGGCGCAAAAAGGCCCTCGCGCCGCGCCCGGAAACCTCGGTGAGCGCCAAGTGCGACACGTCGAAAACGCCGCAGGCGGCGCGCACTGCATGATGCTCGGATACCTGCGAGCCATAATGCAGGGGAAGCTCCCAGCCGGCGAAATCCACCATCCGCGCGCCCAGCGCGCGGTGCGCATCCCGCAAAGGGGTTGCCCGGCCCATTTACCCGCCCTCCGCCGAACGCGCGGCAAAGGCTTGCGCTTCGCGCTCCGGCAGAGGCAGAGCGCCGTTGGCCGGCATGGCATCATGGAGGGCGCGCCGATCAAAACGCTCGTCGAGCATCTGCTCGGGGGCCGACTGCTGCGCGGCCGCCGGAAAGCAGGCCCAGGCAACAACAAATGCCAGCAGATGCACGGCCCTGTTTACGCTTCGCATGCGCTCACTCCTGCAGTATTTCCGGGATGCCGGCCGAGCCCCGGGCCAGCCATCGTAGAAGGCGCTCATCTCTCCCTATAGACGATACGACCTTTGCTCAAGTCGTAGGGGGTTAATTCCACGGTCACCCGGTCGCCGGTCAGGATGCGGATGTAGTGCTTGCGCATCTTGCCGGAAATATGCGCCATCACCATGTGGCCGTTGTCCAGGGTGACGCGAAAGGTGGTGTTGGGCAAAGTCTCGGTGACTACGCCCTGAAGCTGAATGGGTTCCTGTTTTGCCACTTGGATACTACCTTGCAGGAGTGCCGCGGCTTGCGCCTGCCGTCACTGGTCTTCCTCGGCCAACTGGCCTTCCTCCGCCTCAAGCCCAAGCCCGTCGCCGGCTTCGTCCAGCGTGACCCGCAGGCGCCCGCCAGCCTGCAGATCGCCGAACAGCATCCGCTCGGCCAGAGGCTTCTTGATATGTTCCTGAATGACGCGGGCCATGGGTCTGGCGCCCATTTTACGGTCATATCCGCGCCGGGCAATCCATTCCCTGGCGGCATCTTCCAGAACCAGCGTCACATTGCGTCCCTGGAGTTGGGCCTCCAGCTCCAACACCAGCTTCTCGACCACCCGCAATATCGAGCCATGATCGAGCGCCTCAAACTGTATGACGGCATCCAGGCGATTGCGGAATTCCGGCGAGAACACCTTCTCAATGGCGGTGATGGAGTCGCTGGAATGGTCCTGCGGAGTAAAACCCATGGAACCGCGCGCCGCCTCGCGCGCCCCGGCATTGGTGGTCATAACAACGATGACATGGGTGAAATCGGCCTTGCGGCCGTTGTTGTCGGTCAGCGCGCCGTGGTCCATGACCTGCAATAGCAGGTTGAACACGTCCGGGTGCGCTTTTTCGATCTCGTCCAGCAGCAGAACGGAGTGAGGATGACGGGTAACGGCTTCGGTCAGCTGTCCGCCCTGATCGAAGCCCACGTAGCCAGGCGGCGCGCCAATCAGTCGGGAGGCGGTGTGCCGCTCCATGTATTCCGACATATCGAACCGCAAAAGCTCCAGCCCCAGGCAGTACGCCAGTTGCCGGGTCACCTCGGTCTTTCCCACTCCCGTGGGCCCGGAAAACAGGAAGCTGCCCACCGGTTTTTCGGGCTCGCGCAAACCGGAGCGGGCCATGCGAATGGCGGATGTCAAGGCTTCGATAGCCGGATCCTGGCCGAAAATCACCCGCTTTAAGTTGCTCTCCAACTGCTCGAGCAACTCGCGGTCGGAAGCTGAAACACTGCGCGGCGGAATGCCGGCCATCTGGGCAACCACGGCTTCCACATGCGACACTTCCACATCCTGCGGCGCATCGCTGCGGGCGCTCAACTTGAGGCGCGCTCCGGCCTCGTCCACCACATCGATGGCTTTGTCCGGCAGGCACCGGTCGCCGATATGGCGGGCGGACAACTCGGCCGCCGCGCGCAAGGCCTCTTCGCTATAGCTCGTGTTGTGGTGCTCCTCGAAACGACTCTTCAATCCGCACAGGATTTCGTAGGTTTCCTCCACGCTGGGTTCAGGCACATCGATTTTCTGAAAGCGCCGGGCCAGTGCGCGGTCGCGCTCGAAAGCCCCGCGATATTCCTTGTAGGTGGTCGATCCAATGCAGCGCAGATCGCCGTTGGCCAGCACCGGCTTGATGATGTTGGAGGCGTCCAGCATGCCGCCGGAAGCAGCGCCCGCCCCAATCACGGTATGAATCTCATCGATAAACAGGATGGCTCCCTGCTCCTCCACCAACTCGTTGACCAGCGACTTCAGACGCTTCTCAAAATCGCCGCGGTAGCGGGTGCCGGCCAGCAGCGCCCCCATGTCGAGGGCATACAGCGTGCATCCTTCCAGGGAGGCGGGAGTTTCCTCGCCCGCCATCAGCAGCGCCAGACCTTCCGCCAGAGCGGTTTTGCCCACCCCGGCATCACCCACGAACAGCGGATTGTTCTTGCGCCTGCGGCTTAGTACCTGCAAGGCGCGCTCGATTTCCTTCGAGCGGCCCACCAGCGGGTCGATGCGCCCGGCGCGGGCCCGCTCGTTGAGATTTGCCGCGTAGGCTTCCAGCGCCCGCGGCGGGCGCTTGCCCGAAGGGTCCTCGTCGCGCGCATCGCCGACAGGAGCGGGCCGGGACCGGGAAACGCCATGGGAAATATAGTTGACCACATCCAAGCGGCTGACCCCTTGGCGGTTGAGTTCGCTCACGGCGAAGGTCTGGTTCTCGGCAAATAGCGCCACCAGCACGTTCGCGGAGCTGACTTCCTTCACGCCGCTGTTCTGCACATGCGCCATGGCGCGCTTGAGTATCCGGTCGAAGGCGCGCGTGGGCCGTGTCTGGCGATCGTCCTCCACGCCTAGAGTAGGCATGGTCTCCTCGAGATGCTGCTCCAGCGTCGTGGCCAGTTCATCCACATCGGCTTCGCAGGCGGCAAGAATTTCCGCCACCAGCGGGCTGCTGGTGAGCGCCAGCAGCAAATGCTCCGCAGTAAGAAACTCGTGGCGGTGCTCCCTGGCGCGCACCAAGGCGTTCGACAGGCAGATTTCAAGTTCGCGGCTCAGCATCGCCGTTCAGACCTTTTCCACAACGCAGGCGAGAGGATGTTCGTAGCGACGCGCATATTCGAGCACCTGGGCGGCGCGGGTCTCGGCCACTTCAAAGGAAAAGATGCCGCATACGCCGCGCCCCTTCATATGCACTTCCAGCATGATGCGGGTTGCTTTTTCCCTGCCGTAGCCAAAAAGTTTCTGTAACATCTGCACGACAAACTCCATCGGCGTATAGTCGTCATTAATCAGCACGACGCGGTACAGCGAGGGACGCTTCACTTCGGGCGGCGCAGTCTCGGTAGCTGGCAATCCGCCGGGGTGACGCAAGTAATCGTTGTCGGTCGTCTTGTTCATTGTGACCATGCATTGGTGGCGGCCTCATTGAGGTACGCTTTCGGGGCCTGCCCGTTGAGCAGGCTCAAAGTTATCACAAGCTGCCTGCTGCTTTGCGCCTCAATCATGGATATTTCGCATGAATTTCGTCAATTGGATTGCCCTGCTTAGGCACGTTCCCGCTTTTGCCTTTCTTGCGGCCGCAGTCTGGCTAGTGGCCCGCATCGCTCTTTCGGCGTGGGAATGGACTCAAGTCGAGCACCCCGCCGGGCTGTCCGGCCGGCCAGCGGGGGTAGCGGAGCACCCCGCGCCCAAAGCGCCGGGCAGCCGTCTTTTCGGAGAGCCGCGGGCAAATGCAGCGCCCGCAGGCGCTAGGCCGCCCGGATTGCTCAACAGCGGCCAGTACCAGCTGCGCGGCGTGGTGGCTTCAACCCGCCAAGGCATGGCGCACGCCATCATCGAATCCGGCGGCGCGGCGCGGGCCTATTTCCCGGGCGACAGTCTGGCGGCAGGGCTCACGCTCAGCGAAGTGCGGCCGAACGAAGTGCTCCTTCGCCAGGGCGCCGAAAGCGTGCGGCTTCCGCTCAATAACCTGGGCCCTTCAACAGCCCGCGGACCCGTTCGGGCAGGCATCTCGCAATTTTCCATCGCCGATCCCCCCGGTCTTCCCGCGACCACGCCGCGCATGTCGCTTTCACAAATTCTGAGAATGGAACCGGTCATGGACGATGATGGCGCCATGCGAGCTTATCGGGTTTCCCCGCGCGGGTCGCGGGCGTTGTTCGATGCGTTGGGGCTGGTTTCGGGCGATCTGGTTGTGGCGGTCAACGGCGTGCCCATTGACAGCGCCACGCTGCAGCAGGCAACGCGGGAGATGAGCGGAGGTGGAGATATGATGCTCACCGTGGATCGCGAGGGCGAGCAGCTTGAAATTCGGGTGGGCAGCGCCAGCTTCGGCCTGCTGGCGATGTGAGATGGCCGGAATGAGCGGGCATTGCCGGATATCAGGCGCAACAGGGTTGCTGCCGGCACTGCTCATGCTGGCCGGCCTGGCCTGTGCACAGGAGGACCAGGTCACGCCCAACTACAGGGGCGCCGGCTTGGAGGAGGTCGTTGAAGCCGTGGGGCAGGCGATCGGCAAGACATTCGTGATCGACCCGGCGGTGGGGTTGGACCAGCGGTTCACCCTGATAGGCTCGCAGCCGATGACCACGGAGGCGTTTTATCAGGCCTTCCTGTCGATGCTGAGCGCCCACGGCATTGTGGCGGTTCCGTCCGGCCCGGTGATCCGGCTGGCCCCGGACCGCACCCTGAGAATTTTCGCGGATGTTCCCGCAGGCCAAACCGGGTTGGACGAGCTTCAAACGCGCGTGCTCAGCCTAGCCAACGTGGATGCCGAAACGCTGGTGCCGATACTGCGTCCCATGATGTCAACCGGCGCCCACATGGCCGCCCATGCGCCCACCAACGCGCTGATACTGTCCGACCGCGGCTCCAGCGTGGAGCGCGTGCTGCGGGTGGTGCGGCGCATCGATATCCGCAACGAGCAACCGATCGAGGTGATTCCGCTTGAACAGGCCAGCGCCCGGGAAGTGGTTCGCGTTCTAAGGGAAATTGCCGAAGGGTCCCGGGCCGCCGAAGGCGTAGCGGTGGCGGACGACCGCACCAACAGCGTTCTTCTGGGCGGCGAGCCGAACCACCGCCTGCGGTTGCGGGCCCTGATCGCGCATCTGGACACGCCGCTTGCCAACGGCGGCAATACTCGCGTGCGCTATATACGCTACGCCGACGCCACAAGCCTGGCGGAAAAGCTCAGCGCCCAGTTCTCCGGCGCAGGCGGAGGCGAAAGCAGGATCCAAGTATCCGCCGATGAAGACACGAACGCGCTGATCATTGATGCCCCGCCGGAGACGCTGCGCAGCATGCTGGCCGTTGTGGATCAACTGGACATCCGCCGCGCCCAGGTGCTGGTGGAAGCCCTGATCGCGGAAGTCAATGCCGATGAGGCCAGTCAACTGGGCGTGAACTGGGCTGCTTACGATCCTGAGCGGGTGCTGGGCAGCACCGACTTTTCCGCTTCCGGCACCAGTCTGCGGGAACTGGTGGCGGGCGCCGTGTCGGATACCGACCAGGGACGCGCCGCCGCGCTGCAGGCGCTGGGCCCCGGCGCGGGGTTTGCCGTGGGCCAGGTGCGCGACGACGGGCTGAGCTTCGCGGCGTTGATCAGCGCAGTGGAGAACACCGCAGGCGCCAACATTCTGGGCACGCCCATGCTGGTGACGCTGGACAACGAGGAGGCGACCATCAACGTGGGCCAAACAGTGCCCTTCGTAACCGGCAGCTACGCCAGTTCGGGCATCAACCCGAGCGCCGCGGACGGCCAGATCCGCCCGTTCACGACCGTGGACCGCGGCGATGTGGGCCTCACGCTCACGATCACGCCGCGCATCAATCAGGGCGACGCGGTGCGTCTGGCGATCAAGCAGGAACTGTCCGAGCTGGCGCCGTCGGTGGCGGGCGCCGTGGATCTCGTCACCAATACGCGAACGCTGGAAACGGCGGTGATCGTGGAGGACGGCGGAACCCTGGTGCTGGGCGGGCTGATTCAAGACAAGGTGCGGGAGAGCCGCCAGCAGGTGCCCCTGCTGGGCCGCCTGCCCCTGATCGGAGCGTTGTTCCGGGCTGGCGGAGTCACTCGGGAGAAAACCAACCTGATGCTGTTCATCCGCCCCACCATCCTGCGCGACTCCTCGCAGGCCGACGCCGCCACCAACCTCAAGTACGACTACCTCCGCCGCCAGCAACTCATCCGGTCCTTCGCCGAGCAAGGCCCGCTGCTGCCGGAAGAAATGGATGACGCATTCGATCTACCCAACGATGAGGATGCGGCACCCGGCGGCGGCGAGCCGGCGCCAGGTGCCGGTTCCGGCACGAACAACTCCGATTGAACGCGCTGCCTTTCAGCTTCGCCCAGCGGCATGGGGTGCTGCTCGTGCCGGAAGCCGACGGCCGGATGGTGGCGCTGGTGCGCGCGGGCTCGGGATTGGGGGGGCTGGCTGAGGCGGGCCGCGCGACCGGCTGCCGCCTTGAGCCCAAGCTGATCGACGCCGAGGACTTTGAACGCCGGTTGCGGGCGCGCTACGAAGTTGGAACCGACAGCGCCCTCTCCATCGTCGAGGATCTCGACGAAGATCAGGAACTGGGCGTGCTGGCAAAGGAGCTGCCGGCGCCATCGGACCTGCTGGACAGCGATAACGACGCGCCGATCATCCGGCTTCTCAACGCCGTGCTGGCCTCGGCCATCCGCACCGGCGCCTCGGACGTTCATCTCGAGCCGGGAGAATTCGACCTTAACGTGCGGTTTCGAGTTGACGGCGTGCTGCGCGAGACCCTGAAGCTGCGGCGGGGCTTGAGCCCTTTGGTGATTTCCCGGGCCAAGGTGATGGCGGACCTCGATATCGCCGAGAAGCGGCTGCCCCAGGACGGCCGCATTTCACTGCGGATTGCCGGACGCGCGGTGGACGTGCGCGTTTCCACCCTGCCCGGCATCCACGGCGAGCGCATCGTGATGCGGCTGCTGGACAAGCAGTCGGGCCGCCTCGACCTGGAGTCGCTGGGCATGGACCCGGACACGCTGGCCCGCATGGAACAACTGGTCCGGCGGCCTCATGGCATTGTGCTGGTTACCGGCCCCACAGGTTCCGGAAAAACCACCACGCTTTATGCGGCGCTGGATCGGATCAACGACAGCACCCGCAACATCATGACGGTGGAAGACCCGGTGGAGTACTACTTGGAGGGGGTGGGTCAGACCCAAGTCAACAACCGCGTGGGCCTGAGTTTCGCACGCGGCCTCCGCGCCATTCTGCGGCAGGATCCGGACGTGGTCATGGTGGGCGAGATCCGCGATATTGAAACGGCGGAAATTGCCGTAAGAGCCAGCCTGACCGGCCACCTTGTGTTCAGCACCTTGCACACGAACACCGCCGTGGGCGCGGTGACCCGCCTGCGCGACATGGGTCTGGAACCGTTTCTGATCTCGTCAAGCCTGCAAGGCATCTTGTCGCAACGACTGGTGCGCGTGCTGGATCCGGCAACGCGGGAGCCCCATGCGCCCGCTGAGCACGAAAACGCGCTGCTGGGACCGGCCGGCGGAAACACCCCGAAACTCTATCGTCCAGGCGCTGTGGCGGCGGCGGAAGGCGGAGGCTATAGCGGGCGCACGGGAATCTACGAGCTCATCAGCATCAACGAGCGCCTGCGCAAGCTGATACACGAGGGTGCGCCCGAGCAGCAGCTTGAAGAAGAAGCGCGCCGCAGCACTCCGCCGCTTCGAGCCAATGGCATGGAGAAGGTCCGGGCAGGCGCGACCTCCCTCGAGGAAGTGCTGCGCGTGACCAGCCAGGACTAGCAGCCCAACGCCGAGGACGCGCCCCTTGCCTGAGTGGACCTACTCCGCGCTGGACCGCGAGGGACGCCGGCGGCGGGGCATCCTGCAGGGCGATAGCGCAAAGCATGCGCGCGCATTGCTGCGAGAGCAGGGCTTGCAGCCGCTTGATCTGCGCCCGGCGGCCGCGAGCGGCGCCGCAAGGCGCGCCTGGCCCGGCAAGCGCCGGGCGATGGCCAATCAAGCGCTAGCGCAGTTCTGCCGGCAGCTGGCCACCCTGCTGCGCGGCGGCCTGCCGCTGGACACGGCCTTGAAGGCGCTGGCCGATCAGCGTTCGCGCCACTCCGGCATCCTGATGGAGGTTCGCGCCAAGGTCCAGGAAGGCTACAGTTTTTCCGAGTCACTGGACGCATCCGGGCGCGCTTTCCCCGAATTGCTGGTGGCCACCGCGGGAGCCGGCGAGCGGATCGGCCGCCTTGAGGAAGTGATGGAACGGCTGGCGGAGCACTTTGAGAAACGCCAAGCCTTGAGGCAGCAGGTGCGGGCGGCACTGGCTTACCCCATGGTTCTGGCTGCTCTGAGCCTGGGTATCGTGAGCCTGATGCTGGTGTATGTGGTGCCGCAGGTCACGCCCGTGTTCGTGGACAGCGGCGCGGAACTGCCCCGGCTGACACGAATCCTGATTGCGCTGAGCGATTTCGTGCGCAGCCATGGATGGATCGCGCTGCTGGCCGCGGCGGCGGGCGCGGCGGCGGCCTCCCGCGCCATGCGCCTGCCAGCGGCGCGAATGCGCCTCCACCGCATTTTGCTTGCAGCGCCTTTATTCGGCGCGTTCTCCCGTGAGTTGAACTCGGCGCGGCTGATGCAATCGCTTGCCACGCTAACCGGCGCGGGCGTATCGGTATGGGAGTCGCTGCGGGTGGCGGCGCGCCTTCTCACCAACCTTCCGATGCGCGAGGCCGCGCTGGCGGCCGCCACAGAGGTGAGCGAGGGCGCTGCCGCCGCCGATGCGCTGGACCGCAGCGGCCTGTTTGCGCCGCTATGCATACAGCTGATCGCCAGCGGAGAAGCCAGCGGGGATCTCCACCAGCTCCTGGGACGCACGGCGCAAACCCAGGAGAAGGAACTCTCATCCCGCATCGACACCATGGCCTCCTTGCTGCAGCCTCTGCTGATCATGGTGGTGGGCGGTTTCGTGCTAGTGATTGTGCTCGCTGTGCTGATGCCGATTTTCGAGATGAACCGGCTCATTGGCTCATAAAGGAGCAGAGGCTCATCCAATGGCTGGTGAATGAGCGCCGAGGCGTTTCGGCGAAATCCCAAGCGCGGCAAGCGCGAAACGCAGGGATAAGAGCACCGTGCCGAACCCGCCGGCTCACTCCCTTCTTTAAGGGTAAAGCGGCCGCGACACCATATTCGCGGCCGCTTTACTTGGGGAGACTATTTCTGCTGGGTTTGCTCGAACATGCGATCCATGCGCTCGCTCGTGGCGTCCGAAGTGGCTTTCGCATCTTCCGACGCTTCCGCTGCGCGTTCCGCCGTCATGCTTGCGCGCTCGACCTCCGCAGCAGTCTGGCGCTGAGCGGCTTCCATATCGCCGATTCTGCTCTCTAGCGAGGAGATGCGGCTGCCTATGGAGGCGGCATTGGCATCCATTTGGGCGGCCATTTCCTCCATGCCCGCAGTGCAGCAGCCAGCAAGAGCCACGGCGACAGCCGGCACTCCAAGCAGGGTCATAACAAGTCTGGTGTTTTTCATTAAATATCCTCGGGGATTTAGCCAGTCAATGCGCTGTTCCAAGCGCGTTACGCAATCTTGGCAAACCGCCAGAGGAAATGCAAGAGATGGATGCCTCATGGCGTGAGTGCCCGGCATCATGGATTTAGCCGCCGGCATGATCGGCAAAGGCTATCGGGCAGCGGTTCGCGTGTCCCGGATTTCGAGCGAAATCGGCGTTGGAACGCCCTTGCGTTCGATCAGGGCGCGGCGCATGGCCTGCACGTCCAGTTCGGCGCGCGCCGCCCGGGCCGCCGACTCGAGCCGGGCGACCTGGGCTTTCATGTAACCCGGCGGCGGCTCCTCCAAGGGCTGGTGAACCTCCACATACAGCCGCCCGGCGCGCCAGCCGATCTTCACCGGCTCATTGATGATGGCGACCGGCAAACCGGAAGGCACCTTCGGAAACAGCCACTCGATATCCTCCGGCAGCATGCGCAGGCAGCCGTGCGTGACCTGCATGCCCACGCCGCGCGGGCGGTTGGTGCCGTGAATCAGGTATCCGGGGGCGGACAAGTTGATGGCGTAGTCGCCCAGCGGATTGTCGGGGCCAGGCGGCACCACGGAAGGCAGCACCTCGCCGTCGGCAGCGTATTCGGCGATGATGGACTGCGGCGGCCGCCACGTTGGCCGAGTGCGCTTGCGGGTCACCCTCCAGTTGCCAAGCGGGGTCTGCCAGTCCATGCGGCCGATGCTAATGGGAAACGTCGCCACCATGTCCTGGCCATCCTGGCGATAGTAGAAATACAGCCGGTATTCGGCGATGTTCACCACCACGCCATCGCGCGGCGCATTGGGCAACACGAACGCGGTGGGCAACAGCACCGGCGCGCCGCTCCTAGGCACCCACATATCCACGTCCGGGTTGGCATGCTGCATATCGGTGAAGCCCAAGCCGTTGCGCCGAGCCACCTCCAGCAGGGACTCGCGCCGGTCGGCGGCAATCGTTTGCGATTCGCCCACGATGGTCACAGTGGGTCCTGGAAGAAGAAAATTCTCCGCCTGCACTGAAGTGCATACAGCCATCCCGACAAGCGGGACAAGCGGCACGCTCCACCGCGATATGCGCCCTGCCTTCCGCATCAGTACTGCATCAATCCGGCGGCCCAGGTCAATCCCCCTCCGAAAGACACCATCATTATGCGCTGTCCGCGCTGGATGCGTCCATCCCTCGCGGCCACGTCCAGGGCCAAGGGGATTGAGGCGGCGCCCGTGTTGCCGTGATCCTGCACGGTCAGGATGACGCGCTCATCAGGCAGGTTCAACCGCTTGCCGATAGCCTGAATGATGCGAATATTGGCCTGATGCGGGATCAGCCAGTCGATGCCGCCGCGGTCCAGGCCGTGCTCCTCCAGCAGCCTGTCCACCGTGCCGCCCATGGTGCGCACAGCGATCTTGAATACCTCGCTGCCCTTCATGCGAATAGCCGCGCCGCCGCTGCCGAAATGCTGAGGATTGCGCGATACGCCCGCGCGGCTGCGCAGAATGTCCACATGGGAGCCGTCCGCGCCGAGAAGGAAGCCCATCATTCCCGGTTCTCGCGACGGCTCCAGAACAACCGCGCCGGCGCCGTCGCCAAACAGCACGCAAGTGCTGCGGTCGCTCCAGTCGGTAATGCGCGACAGCGTCTCCACGCCCACCACCAGGGCTTTGTTGGCACGCCCCAGGCGAATCATCCCGTCGGCAATGCTCAAGGCGTAAAGCCAGCCGGTGCAGGCCGCCTCGCAACTGAAGGCCCCGCACGGCGGTATGCCAAGCGCGTTCTGCACCATGCAGCCCACATTGGGAAAAACCAGATCGGGCGTGGTGGTTCCCACCACCACCAGGTCGATCTCGGCGGGGTCGCAGCTCGCGGCCTCCAGCGCCGCCCGGGCCGCCGGGATTGCCAGGTCGGAACTGGCCTGCTCGTCGGCCGCCATGTGCCTGCGCTCCATCCCGGTGCGAGTGCGGATCCACTCGTCGGTGGTATCCACCATCCGCTCCAGTTCCCGATTGCTGAGAATGCGTTCCGGCAAATAGCGACCGGTGCCGGCAATCCGCGAGTGCCTCAGGCTGGAAACGGGATCGGTCACGCGGCCATATTGCTCCATAGCCCCTGAATGCGCTCATTGAGGCCTTTCTCCACCTCTCGCATCGCCAGATGGATGGCCTGCTGCCAGCCGATTTCGTTGCTGGAGCCATGGCTCTTGATCACGATGCCATTCAGCCCCACCAGCGTGGCGCCGTTATGGCGATTTGGATCCAACCGCTTCTTGATGGCATACAAAAAAGGCCAGCATGCCAAGCCATAGGCGCGGGCAAACCAGCTGGTTTGAAAGTACGAACGCATCTGCCGGTAAACGAATTCCGACGAGCCCTCCATGGTCTTGAGCGCGATGTTGCCGGTAAAACCATCGCACACAACCACATCGGCACGATGCTTGAACACGTCGTTGGGCTCTACAAAGCCGTGATAATTCAAGTGACTTTCGCTAAGAAGGACGTTTGCCGCCTGGACCGTCTCGATCCCCTTGATCTCCTCCTCGCCGTTATTCAGCAGCCGGATAGCGGGGTTCTCCACGCCGTTGATCGAGGCAATCACTGAACCCATCACGGCGAACTGCAGAAGGTGGGTGGGCGTGCAAACGGAGTTCGCGCCCAGATCCAGCATGTAGCAGGCGCCCTGCATGGTCGGCAGGGCCACGAGGATGGCCGGACGGTCGATGCCCGCCAGCATCCTGAGCACGAGGCGGCCGGTGGCCATCAGGGCGCCGGTGTTCCCTGCGCTCACGCAGGCTTGGGCCTCGCCGGAGCGCACCAGTTCCATGGCCAGGCGCATGGACGAGCGCTTTTTGTGGCGCAGGGCCTCCGACGGCTTATCCTCCATGGACACGATCTGATCGGCATGGTGGATTTCCACCCGGGCCGACTCCTTGCCCAAACGACCGAAGTTCGCGCGCACCGTGTCGGCGTCGCCCACAACTATCAGCCGCAATTCATCGCGGCTGCGCAGCATCTCCAGCGAAGCGCGAACCGCCGCGGCCGACCCGAGGTCGCCGCCCATGGCGTCCACAGCGATCGTAATAAACTTGCTCATGGCAAGATGCGGGCTTTTGCCGCCGGCTTGCTAGCCTTGCTCTTGCTCCTCGTCCACTTCGGGAGGCGGCGGAATGATCTCGCGGCCACGGTAGTAACCATCCGGCCCAACATGATGCCGACGATGAAGTTCGCCGGTTTCGGGATCCATCGAGAGCGCAGGACGCCCCAAGGCATGATGCGAACGGCGCATGTCCCGGCGCGCGCGCGATTTTCGATTCTGTTGAACTGCCACTATTGTGCCCCTTGAAACTGGCTGCCAGCATTCAATCCCGACTCTGCCGCATCAGAGCGCCGAGGCCGGCCAGGGGACGGGAGAGGCCCGGCACCGCCTCGGGCCGGGATTCCCGCACCACCTCGCACTGCGAATGCACCGGCGCCATGGGCAGGCTGGTCAGGATTTCATCTTCCAGTATTGTACCCAGCATCAGGCCATCCGGGCCGGCTATTACCGTATCGTAGGGAGAAGCAACTTCCCTGATCTCATCCTCGCTGCCCACTGCGGTGAGCCGGCTGTCCAGTTCGATTGGCCAGACGAGCGGCGAAAGGCATCGCTGGCATTGGAGTTGCAGCGCTCCGCGAGCCCGCAAACGAATCAGCGGGAAACCCTCCAAGCCTTGCCGAAAGGACCAGCATGCGTCGATGGTCTGCCTTGTGCCGACACCCGCGCACAACTCCGCGAGGCGCGCAGACGCGCCCACCTTAAAGGATGCTTCTATCGCGTGGCGCCGGGCGGCCCACTCACGCAACTTGCGCATTGCCACGGCACTGAGATGAACCACAGGCCCTCCTGCAGCAAGCCGGAATACCCGGAAAACGATGCGAGTCAGGAACAAGTGCGCCGCCCCGCGAATCACTGCCGCAGCAGGCGGGCCAGCACACTGATGGCAGCTATCATAGGAACCCTCCCGGAGGCTGTCAATTCAGCGGGCAAGCCCATGATGACATGTCCATAAAGCTCGTTCTGGCCACGCAGTCGCCGTACAAGCGCCAATTGCTTGCCCGGCTGGCCCGCGGCTTTGCGGCCGATCCTTCGGGCATCGACGAGAGCGCGCTCAAAGGCGAGGCGCCTCGCGAGCAAGCGCAGCGGCTGGCGGAATCCAAGGCCCGCGAAGTGGCGCCGCGCCATCCGGGAGCGTGGGTGATAGGCGCTGATCAACTCGCCGAATTCGAGGGCCGGGCGGTTGGCAAGCAGCCGTCCGCGGAACAGGCCCGGGCCACGCTGCTGTCGTTCTCGGGACGGCGCCTGGCTTTCCACACGGCCGTGTGCGTTCTCACGCCCGAGGGAAAGGCGCTCACACATGTTGATCTGACTGTGGCGCGATTCCGGGAACTGAGCCGCGAGCGCGTGGAACGCTACCTCGAACTGGACCAGCCGTACGACTGCACTGCGGCCTTTCGGGCCGAGGGCGCCGCGCCGCTGCTCCTGAATGCCTTGGAGTCCACCGATCCCACCGCCATCATCGGCCTGCCGCTGCTCTGGCTTGCCTCCGTCCTCCCCCTTCATTCGCAATAGCGCCGCCGCTTTCCCTCGATCCGGGGCCGGCGTTATTCGAGGCCGGCGTTATCTGAGGCTGGCGTTATTCGAGGCCGGCGTTGGCGTGTCTGCCTCCTCCGCCCTTCCGGGAGACGCATGAACCCATCCATGGGGCTCGGCGGCGGCTCCTGCCGCCGACGCTCCCGGAAGGGCGGAGGAGGCAGACACGCCGCACAGCAGTGGAGTGATAACGCCGGTGCTGCGTTGCGGCTCAACTGGGAACATGCGGCGGCGGTTGCATTCGGGGCGGAGTCGGCCTTCCTTCGCGGGAGCGTCTGGGGCAGGATGCCCCAGCCGAGCCCCATGGACGGGTTCATGCGTCTCCCGCGAAGGAAGGCCGCCTCCGCCCCGCGCGGGCCAAACCAGAACGAGCGCGGGGTCAGTTGGAGCGGCGGGCAGGGCGATAGCCGGAGACGATGGGATAGCGCCAGTCGCGGCCGAAGGCGCGCTCGGTCACGCGCACGCCGGGCGGCGCCTGGCGGCGCTTATGCTCGCTTGAGCGCACCCGGTCCAGAACCTGCCGAACCACACCAGAATCGAAACCGCGCGCGGCAATCCGGTCCACCGACAAATCCTCCATCATCAGCGCATCAAGCACTTTGTCCAGCACTTCGTACGGAGGCAGAGAATCGCTGTCGAGCTGACCAGGCTTGAGCTCCGCGGTGGGGGCGCGTTCGAGCACCCTTTCGGGAATAGCCTTAGAAAGCGTGTTGCGATAGCGGGCCAGGCGATAGACGCGGCTTTTAGTGCAGTCCTTGAGTGGCGCGAAACCACCAGCCATATCGCCATACAGCGTGGCGTAGCCCACCGCATACTCGCTCTTGTTGCCGGTCGCCAAAACCAGTCGGCCGTGCTTGTTTGAAATCGCCATCAGCAGCATTCCGCGGCAGCGCGACTGCATGTTCTCCTCGGTCACGTCTTCGGGCAGGCCTGCGAACAGCCCGGCCAATGTTTCCCTCATCGCCTCGACCATTCCCGTAATCGGCAAAACCTCGTATTGCGAACCCAGATTTTTCGCCTGGCGCCCGGCATCCTCAAGGCTCATCGGCGAAGTGTGGCGGTACGGCATCATCACGGCCAGCACCCGGTCGGAGCCCAGCGCGTCCACCGCCAGCGCCAGCGTCAAGGCGGAATCGATGCCCCCGGACAAACCCAACACAACCTGCGAGAAACCGCTCTTGCATACGTAATCGCGGACACCGGTCACCAGCGCTTCATAGACCTCGGCATCCTCGGGCATCAATGGCGCAATGATCCCGGCACGGGGCCGGACGGGCGCGCCGGCTTCGACTTCGAGGCCGCAAAAATGCAATCCTTCCTCGAACGCTTTGGCACGCATGCAAACCTGGCCCGAAGCGTCCATCACGCAAGAGCCGCCGTCAAAAACGAGTTCGTCCTGACCACCCACGAGATTGACGTAGGCCAGGGGCAAGCCTGTCTCCCGCGCGCGCTCGGCGAGCAGCGCCTCGCGCCGCGCCTGCTTGGCCAGTTCGTACGGCGACCCATTGATCGCCAGGATCAGTTGCGCGCCCCCGGCGGCGAGACGCTTCGGCACATCCGCCTCCCACACGTCTTCGCAAACCGCCAGCCCCACGCGCACTCCCCGCACATCGGCGCAGCCGGCTTGCCCGCCCGGCGCAAAATAGCGGCGTTCGTCGAAAACGCCGTAGTTGGGCAGCACGTTCTTGCGGTGCAGAAGCAGCAGGCGCCCGTTATGGAACAGCGCCGCCGCGTTGTACCAGCACCCGCCTTCCTCATGCGGGTAGCCGAGCACAACGGCAATGCCCCTCGAAGCCACCCGGATCCGCTCAAGCCCGGCCGCCATGTCCTCGCGCAAACCGGCATGAAACAGCAGGTCCTCAGGCGGGTATCCGCACAGGGCCAGTTCCGGGAAAGCCACCAGTTCTGCATTGCCGACGCGGGCCTGATCGATCGCCTCTAAAATTCGGGCGGCATTGCCCGGCACATCGCCCACCAGCAAGTTGATTTGGGCCAAGGCGATCTTCATGGGGCTCCCCGGAATGCCGGCCCCGGCGCTCGCCGAGAGGCTCCAGGCCTCAACTACAGCCTTGCCCCGCTCCCTTTTTCCGGGAGGAGCTGCTCCATGGATGGAATTTGGGCCGAAGGCTCAGATCGTCTCCCGAAAGGGGGGAGCGGGACAAGGCGGGATCAACGCGCATTGAGTGAAACTCGCCGATCACGCACGCCGGGACAGCGCATTCGCCATTGTTGCGCCAATGTCGGCGGGCGAGCGGGTCACTGCGACTCCAGCGGCCTCAAGCGCCTCGTACTTGGCTTCGGCCGTGCCCTGCCCGCCGGCCACGATGGCGCCGGCATGCCCCATGCGTTTTCCCGGCGGCGCAGTGACGCCGGCAATATACGCCACCACCGGCTTGGCTACTTCACTGCGAATGTACTCGGCGGCTTCCTCCTCGTCG
Organism: Candidatus Foliamicus numerosus; assembly: GCA_028285945.1. GTDB lineage: Bacteria > Pseudomonadota > Gammaproteobacteria > Steroidobacterales > Foliamicaceae > Foliamicus > Foliamicus numerosus. The sequence continues at coordinate 37,944 of JAPYNE010000048.1, forward strand.
GCACCGCCGATCTCGCCCACCATCACAATGCCCTCCGTCGCAGGATCGCGCTCGAACATCTCCAGGCAATTGATAAAGTTGAGTCCGCGCACCGGATCGCCGCCGATTCCCACGCAGCTCGTCTGTCCGACCCCGCAGGCAGTGGTCTGATGCACCACCTCGTAGGTGAGCGTGCCCGAACGCGAAACGATGCCCACGCGGCCAGGCTTGTGAATGAACCCCGGCATAATGCCCAGCTTGCATTCGCCCGGCGTGATAATGCCCGGGCAATTGGGGCCGATCAGGCAGCAGTCGTAGGACGCAAGCGCCGCCTTGACGCGAACCATGTCCAGCGCCGGCACGCCCTCGGTGATGCAAACGACCAGACGGATGCCGGAATCAGCCGCGGCCATGATGGCGTCGGCGGCAGCAGGGGCCGGAACGAAAACCAAGCTGGTGTCGGCGCCGGTATGTCTGACCGCCTCCCCGACGGTGTCATAAACCGGCAACCCAAGGCACTCCTGGCCGCCGCGTCCCGGGGTCACGCCGGCCAGGATCCGGGTGCCGTATTCAAGGCATTGCCGGACATGAAACCGGCCCTGCCGACCGGTCAGCCCCTGGCAGATCGCACGGGTGGAGGCATCCACCAGGATACTCATGCCGCCACCTTTACAGCGATGCGCGCCGCCTCGACCAGATCGGACGCAGCAGTCACGGTGATCTCGCTCTCGCCGAGCATGGCGCGGGCCTGTTCGGCATTAGTGCCTTCCAAGCGGGCAACCACCGGCACATCCACGCTGGCCTCCCGCACCGCCTGCAGAATGCCCTCTGCAATCACGTCGCAGCGCACGATCCCGCCGAATATGTTCACCAGAATGGCGCGCACCTTGGAGTTGGACAGGATCAGACGAAAGCCCGCCGCCACGCGGGCGGCGTCGGCGGCCCCTCCCACGTCGAGAAAGTTGGCGGGTTCTCCGCCTTCGAGTTTGATCAGGTCCATGGTCGCCATGGCCAGTCCGGCGCCGTTGACCATGCAGGCAATCGAGCCATCCAGCGACACGTAACTCAGGTCCGCCTCGGCCGCCCGCCGCTCCAGCTCGTCCTCTTGGCCCGGATCGCGTTGCGCCCGCAGCTCGGGCTGGCGGAACAAGGCGCTGTCATCCAGGCTGATCTTGGCATCCAAAGCCAGCAGGCTGCCCTGCCGGGTAACCACCAGCGGATTGATTTCCACCAAGCTGGCATCGCACTCCACGAATACGCGATACAAAGCCGATGCCAGCCCCTCCATTTGCGCCGCTGCCTGGTCCTCCAGACCGAAAACCCAGGACAGCTGCCGAGCCGCATAGGGCATGACCCCGACGGCGGCAGGCACCCTGATTCGCGCCACTTTCTCCGGCGTGGAGCGGGCCACCTCTTCGATATCCATGCCGCCCGCGGCGGAACCAACGAAACATGCGCTTTCAGCAGCCCGGTCGAGCAGCAGCGCCAGATACAACTCGCGGACAATGTCGCTGGCCTGCTCCACATAGACCTGATCCACCGGCAGGCCTTCGGAACCCGTTTGCGGCGTGACCAGACGCTTTCCCAACAGGCGTCCGGCAGCGGTCCTAACGGCCTGCGGGGAATCGCAAAGCACCACGCCGCCGCCCTTGCCGCGGCCGCCGGCATGCACCTGCGCCTTGACCACCCAGCGCTCTCCGCCCAAGTCCTGCGCGGACCGCTCGGCGCGTTCGGGAGAATCCGCCGCCAGGCCGGCCGCAGTGGGCACTTGGTAGCGGCTCAGCAGCGCTTTGGCTTGGTACTCATGGAGGTTCACGGGGGCATTCTGAATCAATCATGCAAAGGCGCGCAACCCGCACAGTTGATGCCAGCCGCCGCGGGCGGCATCAGGGCGAAAGCCGCCCTTCCCTCACATCGACAACCGTCCCGCGAAATGGTTCCGGGCCGCGGCCGAAATCGACCGGGCAGTTCCGTCAAGGCCGCCGCCCGCGCCGACTTTTCCGGCAGCCCCTGAAA
>JAPYNE010000049.1 GCA_028285945.1 Candidatus Foliamicus numerosus
GCGGCCTCCGATGCTTCGATTATCGGCTTCAATGTGCGGATGGATCCGGCCGCGCAGCAGGCGCGCAAGGCCAGCGGCGTGGAGGTGCGCTACTACAGCGTGATCTACGAGGTGATCGATGATGTCCAGGAGGTCATCAAGGGCCATCTGGCGCCGGTCATCCGGGAGCAGATCGTCGGCAATGCGGAAGTTCGCGAGGTGTTCCAGTCGCCCAAATTCGGCGATATTGCCGGTTGCCTGGTCACCGAAGGCGTGGTCAAGCGCCACAATCCGATACGCGTGCTGCGCGACAGCGTGGTGATCTACGAAGGCGAGCTGGAGTCCCTGCGCCGCTTCAAGGATGATGTCGAGCAGGTTAAAAGCGGCACCGAATGCGGAATCGGCGTGCGCAATTACAAGAATGTGCGGGCCGGCGACGTGATCGAGTGCTACGAGAACGTCGAGGAGGCCCGCGACTGAGTTTCGAGGCGGGCAGGGCGGCGGCAGCGCGGCCGGAAACGGCTCCGCCGCAATCCTGACAGGCCCCGGGGCCCATTGGCGCCAAGCGCTCGTGCCCCGCGAGTTCACACGTGCGGAAAGGCTGGCCGCCAGGGCCATGCGCATTTTCGCGGCCATCAACCATTCCGAGCTGCGCGACCCGCGTCTGGCCGGCGTGCAATTCACGCATGTCCAGTTCTCCAAGGACTTAAGCGTGTGCCGCGTGTGGTATGTGCCGGGGCCTTCCGGGCCCGCCGCGGTTGCGGCTTCGCTGCGGTCCGCGTCCGGCTATATGCGCCGGCGCTTGGGAGAGAGTTTTCGCCTGCGCCGGCAGCCCGAACTGCGGTTTGTGCCCGACGACAGCCAGTCGCGCGGCGACGCATTGACCGAACTGATCGAGGATGCCGCGCGCAAGGAACAGCGCCTGCGCGGGCCGCGCGCTCCCGAATAGGCGGCGGACCGGAAAAGAGCCTGATGGGCGCGGCAAGCGGCTCCCGAAGCAAGCGCGATGTGACCGGGGTGCTATTGCTGGACAAGCCGCAGGGCTTGTCCTCCAACCAGGCATTGCAGCGGGTCAAGCGTCTGTTTGCGGCCCGCAAGGCCGGGCATACGGGCAGCCTGGACCCCATCGCAACAGGGATGCTGCCGTTGTGCCTGGGTGAAGCGACCAAGCTGTCCTCGCATCTGCTCAAAGCCGAGAAGCGCTATCGCGTGACCGCCGAGATCGGACGCAAGACCGACACCGGCGACACCACCGGCGCCACGGTGCTGGAAAGGCCTGCCGCGCAACTGGACAAGGCCGGCCTTGAGGCTGCCTTGGAGCGCTTCACCGGCGAAATCGAACAGGTTCCGCCCATGTACTCGGCGCTCAAGCACAAGGGCCGGCGCCTCTACGCGCTGGCCCGCGAGGGCCGCACGGTGGAGCGCGCCCCGCGGCGGGTGTGGATTCACAGCTTGGAGATCCACGAGCACTCCCCGTTCGCTCCGGTGTTCTCCGTGCGCTGCGGCAGCGGCGTTTATATTCGAACCCTGATTGAGGACTTGGCGGAATCGCTGGGCGCGCTGGCCTGCGTGAGCGCGCTGCGGCGGCTCGGCGTGGCGCCGTTCGAGGAGGCTTCCATGGTCACGATGGAAGCGTTGGATGCGGCGGCGGATGAGGGGCCATCGGTGCTGGACGCGATGCTGCTTCCGGCCGATGCCGCAGTGGAGGGGCTGCCGGCCGTTAGGCTTTCGGCGGCCGAAAGCTTTTATTTGCAGCGCGGCAATCCCGTGGCCGCGGCCCGCGGGATTCGGCCCGGCCGGGTGCGGCTGTACATCGGCACGCAGCAGTTCATCGGCATCGGCGAGGTTGCGCTGGACGGCCAGGTGGCGCCCCGCCGCCTGCTCAAGCCGCAGCCTGCGGGGCTTGCGGACTGACTGCGCGTTCGTGCAAGCCGATGGCGCACAACGGGGCGAACGCGGGTACAATGCGCGGCTGAAATACGGTCTGAAGATTTACCGCATGGCACTAGACTCAAGCCAAATCAGCGCAACCGTGCAGGAATACCAGCGCGGGTCGGCGGACACGGGATCCGCCGAGGTCCAAGTGGCGCTGCTGTCGGCGCGCATTGATGCGCTGTCCGGCCACTTTCGGAAACACAAGCAGGACCACCATTCGCGCAGCGGACTGCTGCGCATGGTGAACCGCCGCCGCCGGCTGCTCAAATATCTGCGGAACAAGGATCAGGAGCGCTACGCCCAGCTGATATCCCGGCTCGGCCTGCGCCGCTGAGCACACTCCATTCATGGAGGAAAACGATGCGCGCGAAGGGCGCGCTGAACTCAATTCAAGCGAGGTAGAAGTTGTCCACGCATAAAAAAGAATTCCAGTACGGTAGCCATACCGTCACGCTGGAAACAGGCCGAATGGCGCGCCAAGCCGATGGCGCGGTGGTGGTGAGCATGTCGGAGACGGTGGTGCTGGTGACCGTGGTGGGCGCCAGAACGGCCGCCCCCGGGCGCGACTTCCTTCCGCTTACCGTCAACTATCAGGAAAAAACCTATGCCGCAGGCCGCATACCGGGAGGTTTCTTCCGCCGCGAAGGGCGCCCCACGGAAAAGGAAACGCTCACCTGCCGTTTGATTGACCGGCCCTTGAGGCCCATGTTCCCCAAGGGCTTTTTCCACGATGTGCAAGTGATTGCGACGGTGCTTTCCAACAACCAGGAGGTGGACCCGGACATCCCGTCCATGCTCGGCGCCTTCGCCGCGATGGCGCTTTCGGGCCTGCCCTGCGCCGGCCCCATAGGCGCGGCCCGGGTGGGATGGATCGATGGCGAGTGCGTGGTCAATCCCACCGCCGCGGAACTGGAGTCCTCGCAGCTGAACCTAGTGGTTGCAGGCACGGAGGGCGCCGTTTTGATGGTGGAGTCCGAGGCGGATCTGCTGTCCGAGGAAGTGATGCTCAACGCCGTGCTGTTCGGCCATGAGCAGATGCAAACCGCCATCGCCGCCATTCGCGAGTTTGCCGCCGAAGCCGGCAAGCCGGCTTGGGACTGGCAAGCCCCGCCGGACAACGAGGAGCTGGCCGCGGCGGTGGAGAAGGCGGCCGGGAAGGACTTGGCCAAGGCTTACGGCATCACCGAGAAAGTGGAGCGCAACGAGCAACTGCGTGAAATCCGCGCCCGGGTGGCGGAGGCGCTCGCGTCCGACGACGCGGACCCGTCCCGCGCGCAGGAAGTCGGGGCGGCGCTCAAGGGCTTGGAGAAGCGCATCGTGCGCGAGCGCGTGCTTTCGGGCGAGCCGCGCATCGACGGGCGCGACACGGCCACGGTTCGCGGCCTGGACATCGAGGTGGGCCTGCTGCCCCGCACCCACGGTTCGGCCCTGTTCACCCGCGGCGAGACCCAGGCGCTGGTCACCGCCACGCTGGGCACCGACCGCGACGCGCAAATCATCGAGGCGCTGGACGGCAGCAGCCGCGACCGCTTCATGCTGCATTACAATTTCCCGCCCTACTCGGTGGGCGAAACCGGGTTCATGACCGGACCCAAGCGGCGCGAGATCGGGCACGGAAGGCTGGCGCGGCGCGGCATCGCGGCGGTGCTGCCCAATATGGAGGAGTTCCCCTACGTCATTCGCGTGGTGTCGGAAATCACCGAGTCGAACGGCTCCAGCTCCATGGCCAGCGTGTGCGGCGCGAGCCTGGCGCTGATGGATGCCGGGGTTGAGATCAAGACGCCGGTGGCCGGCATCGCCATGGGCCTGGTCAAGGAGGACAAACGCTACGCGGTTTTGACCGACATCCTGGGCGACGAGGACCACTTGGGCGACATGGACTTCAAGGTGGCCGGTTCCGAGGAGGGCGTGAGCGCCCTGCAAATGGACATCAAGATCGACGGCATCACGCGCGAGATCATGGCCGAGGCGCTGGAGCAAGCCCGGGCGGCGCGGCTGCATATTCTTGCCGCGATGAGCGAGGTCATTTCGGCGTCCCGCGACACGGTTTCGGACTGGGCGCCCTCCATATTCACCATGCAGATCGACCGCGAGAAGATCGGCGACGTGATCGGCAAGGGCGGCGCCGTGATCCGCGCGATCACCGAGGAAACCGGAGCGGAGATCAACATCGAGGACGACGGCACGGTGAAGATCGCCTCGGTCGATGGCGAATCCGGCCGGGAGGCGCGCAAGAGAATCGAATCGATCGTGGCCGACGTGGAGGTCGGCCAGGTGTACGACGGCAAAGTGGCGCGGCTGATGGACTTCGGCGCCTTCGTGACCATCGTTCCGGGCAAGGACGGCTTGGTGCATATTTCGCAGATTTCCGACGAGCGGGTGGATCGCGTGAGCGACCGGCTAGCGGAAGGCGACGCGGTGCGCGTGAAGGTGCTGGAGGTGGACCGCCAAGGCCGCATCCGGCTCAGCATGCGCAATCTCGACGGCACCGCCGAGGATGTTTCGGAGCGCCCCGCCGCGCCGCGCAGCCGTGTCGAGGAAATCGAAGTGGGCAAGGTGTACGACGGCACCGTGTCCAGCGTGATGGACTACGGCGCTTTCGTGACCTTGCTGCCGGGCACCGACGGCCTAGTGCATATTTCGCAGATGTCCGAGCGCCGCATCGAGCGAACCAGCGACATGGTGAAGTCGGGCGACATCGTGAAAGTGAAGGTGATGGAGGTGGATGGGCGCGGTCGCATCCGCTTGACCATGCGCGGCTTGTCCGACGACGGCGGAGCCGCGGACGGTGCCAGGCGCGCGCGCCGCCGCCGCCGCTCCAACGCCTGAGCGGTTCGCAACGCGGCTCGGAGGGATCCGGCGCTTAGCGCAATGCCGCAGCGGCTTGCGATGAGGAGAAAGGTGGCCGCCCGCCGGCAGGCAAGCGGCCAATAGAGTAGGACTCGACGGACTAGGACTTCCCGAGGGCTTTCCTTACGTCGTTGGCAATATCCTTTCGATTCTGCGCAAGTTGCGCTTGCACGTTGGATTCCATATTGCCGATCCGCGTGTTCATCTCTTCCATGCTGTCGTCGAACTTGTCCATGCGTCCTTCTAGCCCGTCCATGCGTCCTTCAAGCCTGTCCATCCGGCTTCCAAGGGCGCCGAACTTTTTTTCCAGCGGCATGATCCCTTCTTGCACGGCCTCAACAAACACTTTCCGCATCGCTTTAGCCAGAAGGTCAACGCTGCCGTTCAGATTCGTATCTGCCATATCTTTCTCCCTAAAAACGCCCCTTCCATTCGGGGTTGCGCGCAATCATACGCCAATTCCCGGTCGGGAATAAGCCATGAATCCGACGCGTTCGGCGCATTATTCAATAGCCCGGAGCGGGCGGGTATCGGCATCGGGCCGCGTTGCGGATTGTGGAACGACGATCATGGTTATGCCGAGTTTTTTTCAAGGCTGCAGAATATCCCCCGGATTGGCCAGCGCCCGTTCCACCGGCACGGCCACGATGCCGTCCAAGTGCAGTTCCTGATCGCCGCCGTAGAGGACGCGGCATCTCGCGGCGGGGTAATCCTTCCTGAATTCCCGCAATGGCCGGGTGTCCCTGGAATGGAGATGCTTTGAGCGTTTCACTTCGATAGCGAGCAGGCCGCGGGGGCCGTACAACACAAAATCCACTTCATGCTGCGCGCGCGTGCGCCAATAATGCAGCTGGTAGCCGTATTCGCCGTAGTCGTTGGCCGCCCGCAGTTCCTGCAGCACCAGCGTTTCCAGCGCGGGGCCGTCGATTTCGGCGTTTGAGTCGAGCGGGCCGACCGGCCGCGCCGCGCGGAAGACGCCCGCGTCGAACAGATAGAACTTCTGGTGCGACACCAGTTTGCGCTTCGCTTTGCGGGAGAACACCGGCAGCCTTACGGCGAGCAGAAGGTCGTCGAGAATCGAGAAGTAGTTCTCGGCGGCAGGCCGGGAAACCTGAGCCTCGCGCGCGACGGCGCTGATGTTGAGCGGCTGCCCTTGGGACAGGCTTGCCGTCTCGAGGAAGCGGGCGAAATGGCCGATGTTTCGTGTCAGGCCTTCCTGCATGACTTCTTCGCGCAAGTAAGTTTGCACGTAGTCCTTGAGGTAGCGCTGCGGATCCGGATCGCTGAACCGGGCGGGCAGATGCCCGAAACGAACGGATTGGCCTAAGTCGAACGCAGCTCCTTGCTCCGCCGCCGTTAGCGGATGCATGAAGTGCGTTCGCGCCCTTCCGGCCAGCAGATTGACTCCCTTGCGCCGCAGCGCCCTGGCGCTCGATCCCGTCAGGATGAATCGGAGCCCGCGCGATTCGATGAGATCATGCACTTCGTTAAGCAGCGCGGGAATGCGCTGCACCTCGTCGATGATGACCCAGTCCCGGTACTGGGGGGGGATCAGCGTTCGGATGCGGCCCGGGTCGGCGGACAGCGGATTGTAGAACTCGGACCGCAGCAGGTTGATGAACAGCCTGTCCGGCAAATGGCGCTTAAGCCAAGTGGTTTTCCCGGTTCCCCTCGGCCCGAACAGAAAGAAGCTCCGGCCCGCGCTGAGAGGCTTGCCGATCAGCCGCTCGAACTCCATCGTGTTCCCCTCGCATGCTGCATGCCGCAAATCATAGCTTATTATGCGCCGAAATTTATTTTATAAGTGAAAATAATCAGCATTTATTCATATTTAATAAAAAAATCGCATAGCGGAGCCATTCGGGCAGCAGCTTTGAGTTGGAGGCGGCGATCCTCTTGGTCTTGTCCGCAGTCTGTTTCCCCCGCCCACGCGGGGATAGGCCATCGATGTCGCGGTCGGTCTTGTCAGGCATGTGCTATCCTCTTGGCATGGATGATTTATTCGATTTCGCCTGCCGTGCGGTTGTCTGGGCGATCGCCGCGTTCTTCGCGCTAGGCTTCATCGCCAGCTGCGTCAACCCCTACCTCGTCTCCTGATCCGTTTCCCCCGCCCACGCGGGGATAGGCCCTTATTTCTTGGGCATCCGCTTGGCACTTCCGTGTGCAGTGGCTTCGGGGAAAACGCCGGTATGTAATCGCCGATTCGGGGTTGCGTCGAACCTCCGCACGAATGATGCGGGATTGTCCAGTTATGGCAAAGGGCGGGAATTAGTGGTTTTCCCAGAGGAATTCAGCCATTATTCGTGGCTGACTGCGACTGATAATGGCGGTGTGTGGCAGACGGTCATAGATTTTCTCGGCTTCCATGAATGGAGGCCAAGAAAATTCGGTCCGCAGGGTGCCGTGTTGGTCGGGTTCGGCGAGGCAGTTGCAGGAGCACGAAAGTATGGGGACATTCTCTATTCAGTTGCAGGTGGGCAACCCAGCGGGCAATCGCTTCGAAACGGTCGAAGCGATGGTGGATTCAGGGGCGACCTATACGGTGCTGCCAGCTTCTTTGCTGGAGCGTTTGGGTGTGGTTCCCCATGCCACACGGCACTTCGTGCTCGCCGACGGCAGCCGGATGGGGCGCCGCTTCGGGAGGACCTGGATTCGGCTTGGGGGGAAGGAGGATGTGTCGCCGGTCGTGTTTTGGGATGAAGACGCGCTGCCGTTGCTCGGCGCCGTTACGCTGGAGATATTCAGCCTAGGCATTGATCCTGTGAATCGGCGGCTCGTTCCCGTGGATGCCATGCTTGTGCCGTCGCTCGCGGCGTGATCGGCGGGTCAACGGTGCTGCCTGCCTGAGTGATTGCCTGCTGTAGTCGCTGGTCATGGGCGTCGCTGCGCGGGGCAGGATTGGATAATCGTCCATGCTGTGGTCAATTATCACCCACCATGTAATCATCTATCAAGCAAGCAAGGCACCGGGAAACCGCTTTGCCGCGCCGTATCGAGCGAACCGGGGGAAATGGCTCCGAAACCTCCTGAATGAGGGCGCGTTGTAGTGCCGCGAGCAACGCCACGGTTGCAACAGGCTGGCGAAAGACGCGGTTTGCGCCTGCCTGGCGGAAGATTGTCGCCCGTGGGATGGGCGAAATGTGGCGACGGTTGAAAGTTTTTGTTGCCGACAGGCGGCGGCGCTGCGGGCTAGCGGGTGGTGCGGTCGCGGTACTGGCGCTCGGCCCGCTCGCGGTGCTGCTGCGCCTCTACCGAGAGCGTGGCCACCGGGCGGGCTTGCAGGCGCTCCAAGCCGATTTCCTCGCCGGTTTCCTCGCAGTAGCCGTAGCTGCCGTCGCTGATCCGCTCCAGCGCGGCGTTGATTTTTTTCAGCAGCTTGCGCTCGCGGTCGCGGGTGCGCAGCTCCAAGCCGAACTCCGATTCCTGCGTGGCGCGGTCGCTGGGGTCCGGAAAATTGCTGGCATCGTCGCGCATGTGATGCACGGTGCGCTCCACTTCCCCCATCAACTCGGCTTTCCATGCCAGCAGTATTTTGCGGAAATGATCCAACTGCGCGTCATTCATGTATTTCTCGCCCTTCTTGGGGCGATAAGGCGCAATGCCGTGTATGAGCTGGTCTTTCATGGTTTTGAGAGCGGCGGCATTATAGCGTTACCGCGTCTTTTCGGCGCGCTTCCCGCCCACGGGCGGATCTGGCGCCCAGCCGGGCGCGCGATGCTCCGCGGCAACCGTTGTGTAAAGGCCCCCGCGCACGTTGAACCGCGCCTCCAAGCGCATATGGCGAGGCCCGGTCGCCGCCACCAGATCGTCGAGTATCTCGTTGGCGACCGCCTCATGGAAAGCGCCCCGGTCGCGAAACGAGTTGAGATACAGTTTCAGCGACTTCAGTTCCACGCATAGCGCGTCCGGCACGTACTCGATGACCAGCTCCGCGAAGTCGGGCTGGCCGGTCTTCGGGCACAGGCAGGTGAACTCGGGCGCCCGCACTCGGATGGTATAATCGCGGCCCGTGCGCGGATTGGGGAAAGTCTCCAGGATGGGGTTCATAGGCGGGCAATTTACACCAAGCGGACCCGCTTTTGAGAACGGCAGGTAATGCGCCTCAGGCGGATACGTCTCGCCGGCTTCAAGTCCTTCCCGGACCCGGTCAACATCGAAATACCCGAGAGCGGCCTCGCCATAGTTGGTCCCAACGGCTGCGGCAAGTCCAACATCATCGACGCAGTGCGCTGGGTTCTGGGCGAAATTTCCGCGCGCCAGCTGCGCAGCGGCGCCATGGCCGAGGTCATCTTCAACGGCTCCTCGCGGCGCACCGCCCTAGGCGCCGCCACTGTGGAGCTCTTGTTCGACAACACTGAACCCAGCCCGCACTCCAAGTTCACCGAATACAGCGAACTGACCGTGCGGCGCACGGTCCGGCGCGACGGCGTGTCCGAATATTTTCTGAATAACTCGCGCTGCCGCCGCAAGGACATTACGCAGTTGTTTGCCGGCACCGGATTGGGAATAGGCGGCTACGCGATCATCGAACAGAGCACGATCAACCTGCTGGTGGAAGGCAGCCCGGACGAGCTGCGGGCCTATCTGGAAGAAGCCGCGGGGGTGTCCGGGTATCGGCAGCGCCGCCGGGAGACCACGCTGCGCATCGCGCGCACCCGCGGCAACCTGGAAAAGCTCGCCGAACGCCGTGCGGAACTCGACAGCGGCTTGCGCCGGCTGCGCCGCCAGGCTTCGGCGGCCGGCCGCTACCGCAAGGGCATGGGCGAGAAAAGGAAACTGGCCGCGCAGCGGCTGGCGCTGGACATGCGGGCGCTCGACCGCCTGCTGGCCGAGGGCCAGGCCGGCGCCGAGGCCCGGGCAACTGAGCTTGCCCGCGTGGAAGCGGAGCACCGGTCGCTGGAAGCGCGGATTGCCCAGGCGCGGGAGCGGCAGGGTTCGGCCCAGGCCGCCTTCGACGAGGCCAATGGCGCCTTTTATACGCTCGCTGCGGAAATCGCGGGCTTGGAGGAAACGCTGCGCACGCAGCAGGCGCTTGGCCGGGAGCGGGATGCCGAATTGGCGCGGCTCGAACCCCGGCTGGCGGCCTTGCGGGAAGAGTTGGAAACTGAAACCGCCGCGCGCAGGGAGCGCGAGCAATTGCTGGGCGAACTGGAGCCGGAACTGGCTGCTGCCCGCAACAAGGAGCGTGACATGCGGGCGCAGTCGGAGGACGCGGTGGATCGCCAGACGCGCTGGCAGGCGGACCGGCATACGGCGGAGATGCAGCTTCAATCCTTGGCGCAGCGGCGCGAACTGCTGCTGCGCGAGCGGCTGGCGGGGCTCGAGTCTTTGCAGGACGCGGCCCGGCGCCGCAGCGGCGAGCCGGCCGCGGAGTGGCTTCAGCGGCGCGGATTGGCCGAGCGGCCACGCTTGTCGCAGCGCCTGAAGGTGTCGCGCCGCTGGCGCGCCGCGGTGGAACTGGTTCTCGGCGACTTCATTGAGGCCACCCAAGTGGAGGGCCTTGAGCCGCTGGCCGAAGAGGACGAATGGGCGCCCGGCGTGCTGCTGGTGGAGGCGGCCGGCGCCGAATCGGCGCCTGGGACGCTGCTGGCGGAAGTGCGCGGCGCCGGCGCCATGGCCGAGCGGCTGGCCCGGGTGCGCACCGCTGCCGACGCATCCCAAGCGATCGCCATGCTGGGCGAGTTGCGGCGCGGCGAGTCGGTCGTCACTCCGCAAGGCGTCTGGATGGGCAAAGGGTGGCTGCGCGTGGCCGGCCATGGCGGAGAAGGCGCCTTGGAGCGCGAGGCGGAAATCGCCGCGCTCAAGGCAGCCTTGGCCAACCCCGCCAGCCTTGCCGCGCCAGCCTTGAAGGACTTGTCGGACGATGCCGGCCGGTCCGCGCTGCTGGAGCGCTTAGGGCAGATCAAGGCGGAGCTTGAGCGTGCCGCCGCCCAGCGCCAGGATGTTGATCGCCGCAAGCCCGATGCCGAGCAAGACATTCAATCCCTTCGCGCCCTTACGGCCGAGGCCAGGGAAGTGACGCGAGGGCTGGAGCGGCGCCAGGCGGAGCTGGAGCCGCAGCTGCACGCCGCCGCCCGGGCCTGCGAAAGGATAGCGGCGGACATTGCCGGCGCCGAGAATCGAGTCAAGCGTTTGAGCGCCTTGAGCCGGCAATCGGGCGAAGCGCTGGAGTCGGCGCGCGCCAGCCTGAAAGCTGCGCTCCAGCGCAAGCCGCAAGTGGACCAGGCCCTTGACGAGGCCCGGCGGTCCCGGGAAGAGGCCGATTCGACCCTCGCGGCGGCGGAGTCGGGGCGCGCCGGAATCCAAGCGCGGCTGAACGCCGAGCGCGAAAAGCTCAATGAAACGCGGGTCGAGAGGCGGGAGCTGGAGGTGCGCCGCGCTGGCCTGAACGAGCAGCTTTCTCGCACAGGCCACAAGCTTGATGAAGTGATCGAGGAGCTTCCCCAGGACGCGAGCGCCGATGAGCTGGAGGCCCAGCTGGAGAAGGTGGAGCGGCGGATCGAGCGCATCGGCCCGGTGAACCTGGCGGCCGAAAAAGAGCTCGGCGAGTTGAAGGAGCGCAAGGACTACCTCGACTCGCAGCATAACGACCTGACCCGCGCTTTGGAGACGCTGGAGAACACCATGCGCCGCCTCGACCGCGAAACCCGCTCCCGCTTGGAGGAAACCGGCGAGGCCGTGAGCAAGGGCTTCGACCTCAATTTCGCGCGCCTGTTCGGCGGCGGGCGGGCCGGCTTGGTGTTCGAGGGCGACGATGTGCTCACTGCCGACATCCGCTTCATGGTGCATCCGCCGGGCAAGCGCAATGTGCGCGTGAGCCAGCTTTCCGGCGGCGAGAAATCCTTGGCCGCCCTCGCTTTCCTGGTTGCCGTGGTGCAACTGAACCCGGCGCCTTTTTGCATGCTCGACGAGGTGGACGCGGCGCTGGACGATGTCAATGTCGCCAAGTTCTGCGAATTGCTCACCGAGCTGTCGTCCGCCCTTCAATGCTTGGTGGTCACGCACAACAAAAGCACCATGCAGGCTGCGGACTACCTGCTGGGCGTGACCATGGAAGAGCCCGGGATATCCCGCATCGTGACCGTCGATCTTGAGGAGGCCGTGCGCCTTGCCGCCGCCTGATCCGCCGCCGTCGTCTTTGAGCTCGATTCCGGCGGAGCTGGAGGAAAAAGCGGGGCGGCTAAAGGACGAAATACGCCGTCACGACCGCCTTTACCACGCGCTGGACCGCCCGGAGATCGAGGATTCCGAATACGACGCGCTCAAGCGGGAATTGCGCGGCTTGGAGGAGCGGCATCCGGGCCTCGCCCGCGCCGACTCGCCCACCCGCGCGGTTGGCGCTCCCGCCAGCGCCGCGTTTTCGCCGGTGGAGCACGGCGCGCCCATGCTATCGCTGGACAACGCCTTCGATGCCGGGGAGATGGAGGAGTTCGACCGCAGGCTTGCCGGCCTGCTCGATGACGACCCCGAAGGCGAGCGCGTGTATTCCGCCGAACCCAAGCTGGACGGGGTGGCTTTGAGTCTGCTCTACGAGCGCGGAGCATTGGTGCGGGCCGCCACCCGAGGCGACGGTCGCACCGGCGAGGACGTGACGCACACCGCCTTGACCATCAAGTCGCTGCCGTTGCGGCTGGCCGGCGAAAGCGTCCCGGACCGCTTGGAGGTTCGCGGCGAGGTGTTCATGCCGCTCAGCGCTTTCGAGCGCTACAACGAGGAGGCCCGGGAGGCCGAGAAGGACAGGACGGCGGGCGGCAAGCGCAAGACGGCGGGCGGCAAGCGCAAGCCCTTGAAGAACCCGCGCAATGCCGCCGCCGGCGCGCTTCGGCAGAAGGACGCGGCGCTGGCGGAGCAGCGGTCGCTCGAATTTTTTGCCCATGGCTTGGGCCTTGCGGAGCCGATGCCCGCAGCCTCCGGGCAGACGGAGCTGCTTGAGCTGATGAAGTCCTGGGGCCTTAAGCCTTGCCCGCAAGCCGAATGCGTGACGGGCATGGCCGGGTGCGCCGAGTATTACGAGCGGATTCTTGCCGGGCGCGAGGATTTCGACTACGCGCTCGACGGCGTGGTTTTCAAGCTGGACCGCTTCGATTTGCGCGACCAGGCCGGCGCTTCCTCGAATGCGCCGCGCTGGGCGGTGGCGCGCAAGTTTCCGGCCGAGGAGCGAACCACCACGGTGCGCGCCATCGAGTACCAGGTGGGGCGCACCGGCGCGCTAACGCCCGTCGCCCGGCTCGAGCCGGTTTTCGTGGGCGGCGCCACGGTCAGCAACGCCACGCTGCACAACTACGGCGAACTGCTGCGCAAGGACGTTCGCGAAGGCGACACGGTGGTCGTGCGCCGCGCCGGCGATGTCATCCCCGAGGTGGTGCGCTCGCTGCCGGATCGCCGGGTGGGCGATCCGCCTGTTCCGCCGCTTCCCGAACGCTGCCCCGAATGCTCGTCCGAAGTGGCCCGGCCGGACGACGAGGCAGCGGCCCGCTGCACCGGCGGCTTGATCTGCCCCGCCCAGCGAAAAGCCGCGATTCTGCACTTCTTGTCGAGAGACGCTTTGGATATCGAGGGCTTGGGCGAGGAATGGGTGGACGAGCTGGTCGAAGCGGGGCTAGTGCATGGAATTCCCGATGTTTTTCGGATAGGCGAAGAAGAGTTAGCCGCCCTAATGATCGAAAAGCCCGTAGGGATGCAATTTGCGGAGAAACTGGCTGAAGCGATTGAGGAGGCCAAATCGACTAGCCTAAGTAGATTTCTTTATGCTTTGAATATTCCCAAGGTCGGGGAAAAGAGAGCCGAACGGATTGCAAATCAATGCCAGCACCTGCATGTGTTTATGCGGGCGAGCGCTAAGGAGCTAGCACAAGTAAAGGATATAAGTCGCCCTGCTGCGGAATCCATTGCCTCGTTTGTTGGGCAAGCCTGCGGCAGGCGAGTAATTTGGGATTTGATTGATGCGGGAGTTCAGGGGGAGGGAATTCAGCACGAATCCCTCAAAGTCATACGTGAACCGGACGAAAGGCAAATCGAATTGCAAGCGGAGACACACGAAGAGGGTTGCCTAGAGAGTCTGAAGGTCGTTCTTAAAAAATTGGTTTCATCGAAAGGCTTGGACATTAAAGGCTTGGGGGATGAATGGGTGTGCCGGTTGGTGGATGAGGGGCTGATTCAAGCTGTAAGGGATATGTTTCAGCTTCATGAGAAAAAGGATCAGGTTGCGTGTTTGATCGCCAAAATGTCCTTTGGAGCGAAGCGCGCGAGCGAACTAATGAAAGCGATTGAGAAAAAGAGACGCACAACCCTTTCGCGCTTTCTTTTTGCTTTGGGAATTCGCGATGTGGGGCGGATAACGGCAGAAAGCCTAGCGCTGCACTTCGGGACTTTGGATGAGCTACAGGCAGCGAATGAGGAACGGCTTCGTGAAGTGCCGGATGTTGGTGAAATCGTCGCAGGCCGTGTGCGCGCGTTCTTTGCGGACGAAAGAAACCGGCGGGTGATTAAGGCATTGCAGGACAGCGGCGTGACATGGCCGGAACGTCAATCTTCAGCAGTCATACCGGAAGGGCCTCTTCAAGGGAAGATTTTTGTGCTCACCGGCGCGCTGGAGAGCATGGCGAGGAGCGAAGCAGGGGAGAGAATTCGGGCTGTTGGCGGTCGTGTTGTGGGTAGTGTTTCCAAGAAGACCGACTACCTAGTGGCAGGAGCCAATCCCGGGGGCAAGCTGGTCAAGGCGAGGAGCCTAGGGGTTGAGGTATTGGACGAGGATGGATTCCTGGAGAAATTGGATGCGGTGAGGGATGGGCATGCTGACGTTTAACGCAATAGATGTTGAAACCGCGAACGCGGACCGTGCGAGCATTTGCCAGATCGGCATTGCGCACGTGCGGGACGGACAAATAGCCGAGCATTGGCAGACACTCATTAACCCCGAAGATTGGTTCGATCCATGGAACACCAGCATCCACGGAATTGATGAGAGCGACGTTGAGGAAAGCCCTGCGCTTCCAGAAGTGCGCGACGAACTGCGTCGTCGATTGCGGGGATCAATACTGGTGAGCCACACTTCCTTTGATCGGGTCGCCTTTGAGCGCGCTATGCAGCGCTACGACTTGGAGCAGCTCCGAGTCACCTGGCTGGATAGCGCAAAAATCGTTCGCAGAGCTTGGCCGGAAAAATTTGCACGCAGGGGGTGGGGGCTCAAGAATGTTGCCAGCGAATTGGGAATCTCGTTTCAGCATCACAATGCCCTTGAAGATGCAAGAGCAGCTGCGCAAATCGTGCTTCGGGCGTGCAGGGAGCGCAGAATTGGTATTGAGGAATGGCTATCGGAAGTTAACAGTCCCATCTTCACAACCACTGAGCGAAAGGCTGAGGCCCGCAAAGGAGCCTTGCAGCAGAGTGAGCGAAGGGCAGCGAATCCTCTTGGGCCGCTTTATGGCGAGTGCATCGAGTTTACCGGCCAGATTTCAATTCCCCGGCCCGAAGCCGCCGACATGGCCGCCCATGCCGGATGCAGCGTTAAGACCGGCGTGAGTGGCAAAACGACATTGCTTGTGGTCGGCGTTCAGAACATGGATCGCTTGGCCGGTTACGGCAAAAGCACTAAGCACAGAAAGGCTGAGGCCCTGATCGACCAAGGAAAGAGCATCCGCATCCTCTCGGAACAAGATTTCAAAGCGCTTGTTGCGCTGGCTGCCGAATGAATACCCGGCTTCCGGGCAAGGAATCCGAGGCTCTTCCGCCTTGTGCGAGCGGGACGGGGGTTGAAGGTATGAGGATTGCCCTGCGGCAGGGCGCGTAGATAGGAACTCCGCCGGACGGATTTATCGGTATTCCCCGCTAGGGATTGAGTGCCGGAAGGCCGGAGTTGCCGGCGGCTTTTATGGGATTTCCGGGCGCCGTCACGAATTCCCGGTCTCCTCGTTGAGGATTGAGACGTACTGCTCGTAAACGAACAAGCGATTGCGGCGCTTTCCGGTGATTTCCCGCACGATCCCGCTCGCGGCAAGCACCTCCATTGCAGCCGACACCGTAGGGAAGGACAAGGCCGCTCGGCGGCAGGCAGCGGGCAGCGACAGGATTGGCTGCGACTTCAGCGCATCATGCACGCGCAGCACGGAGCCCGCCCGCCGTCCGCTGGCGGCTTGGGCTCTCATGCGGTCGTTTTGAAACATCGCGGAGAGCCGTTGGGCGGCATCGACCGCGCTTTCGGCCGTAGTCCGCACTCCTTCTAGGAAGAACGCCAGCCAAGCCTCCCAATCGCCGGTGCGCCGCACTTGATCCAAAAGTTCGTAGTAGGTGTTGCGGTGCTGCTTCAGGTGCAGGCTGAGGTACAGGAGCGGCTGCTTCAGCACGCCGGCATGACACAGCAGCAGCGTGATCAACAGTCGGCCAACGCGTCCGTTGCCATCAAGAAAAGGGTGGATGGTCTCGAACTGCACATGGGCAATCCCTGCGCGAAGCAGCACGGGCAGGCCATCGTCCTCGGCATGGAGAAAGCGTTCAAGAGCGGTCATGCAGTCGGGCACAGCAGTGTGCGGAGGCGGCACGAAGGCGGCGTTCCCAGGCCGAGTGCCGCCGATCCAGTTCTGGGAGCGACGGAATTCACCGGGCGTTTTCGCGCTGCCCCGCCCGCTTGACATCAATACACGGTGTATCTCGCGGATCAAGCGGTTCGACAATGGAAAATTTTCCCGCAGGCGGCTGAGCCCGTGGTCGAGCGCCGCCACATAGCTTGCGACCTCGCGCACATCGTCCATTGGCACGCCGTGCGCCTCATCCAGTTCATAGAGCAACAGGTCCGACAGCGCTGACTGCGTGCCCTCGATCTGGGATGAAAGCACAGCCTCTTTGCGCACATACGCATACAGGAAAAGCGCCTCATCCGGCAATAGCGTTGCGATGCCGTCCAGCCTGCCCAAAGCAAGCACAGCGGATTCCAAGGCCTGCTGCAGGGGGCCATGCATCCGCAGGGGAGGATCAGGGGGCAGCGGTGCGGGCATAAAGGCGCGAACGCGCTCGCCGCCGACGGTGGTCAACTGGTAGCTGCCGCTTTCTTCTCGCCGCATCACTTGCCGCTCCTATTGCGTTTCCTTGAATAACGGAATCCATTATTAAACTTTAGACGATAAATTATAATAAAAGATTAGATTTTTGTGCGCGATCATCCACGCGGCTGCACAACCTAATTTCGGATGGCGGTTATCAAGGCGCGAGATCACCACGATGCAATACCTTCGCAATCACAGGACTGCCGAGAACGAACAGTCCCATATGTCGTGAACCCGCACACATAATGTCAGCCCAAAGTTGTAATGTCCCCTTTCTCCAAAGTACAGATGTCCCCTTTTGCGGCAGTGCGGCGGATTCGTTCCGTTGGACTTGGAGGGCTGGATTTTGGGGAAGGAGCAAGTGCTGATGAGCGGCAGGGAGGTGGATCGTCTGGATGTGGTTCGGAAGGTTGCGGCGAAGCGCCTTTTGCAGCGCGAGGCGGCCGTCCGGTTGGGATTGGGCGTCCGCCAGGTGAAGCGCCTGGTTCGGCGTTACCGGGACGACGGGGCCGCGGGGTTGGTGTCCAAGCGCCGGGGCAAGCGGTCGAACAACGTGATTGATGAGGTCGTTCGCCGGAAGGTCATGGGCTGGGTGCGGCGGCGCTATGCGGATTTCGGCCCGACCTTGGCGCGCGGGAAGCTGGCGGAGGCTCACGGGTATCGGCCGGGCGCGGAGACGCTGCGCCAGTGGATGATCGCGGAGGGCTTGTGGAAGGCGAGGTCGCGGCCTAGGGCGCGGATCCACCAGCGGCGGCCGCGGCGGCCGTGCTTCGGCGAGCTGGTCCAGGTGGACGGCTCGCCGCACGCCTGGTTCGAGGGCCGGGGGCCCGAATGCACGCTGATCGTGTTCATCGAAGACGCCACGAGCCGGCTGTTGCATTTGCGCTTTGTTCCGGCGGAGACGACCCAAGCGTATATGGAGGCGCTGGGCGCATATCTGGGCCTTTACGGCCGGCCGGCGGCGCTGTATTCGGACCGGCACGGCATCTTCCGGGTGAACCAGGGGCGCTTGGAGGGCAAGGTGACGCAGTTCACGCGGGCGTTGAAGACCCTGGACATCGAGCCGATCCACGCCGGCACGCCGCAGGCCAAGGGCCGGGTGGAGCGGGCCAACCGGACGCTGCAGGACCGCCTGGTCAAGGAGTTGAGGCTGGAAGGCATCGGCTCCATGGAGGCGGGCAACGCCTTTCTGCCGTCGTTCATGGCGGACTACAACCGGCGTTTCGCGGTGGCGCCCAAAAGCGGGGAGGACGCCCACCGGGCGGTGCTGCACGACGCCGGGGAGCTGGGCCTGATCCTGCGCCGGCACGCCACGCGCAAGCTGTCGAGGAACCTGACCTTCCAGTATCTCAACCGCGAGTACCAGATCACCGGCCAGGGCAAGGGCTACCGCTTGCGCGGCGCCTCGGTGACGGTGTGCGACGCCTTCGGCGGCAAGGTGGATGTCTTGCGCAAGGGCCGGCCGCTGGCCTTCCGGGTGCTGGCCGAGGGCGCCGCGCCGCCGGCCCTGGACGACGGGAAGAGCGTGCGGCGCACCGTCGACGAGGCGAAGGCCCGCCAGCGCGCCCGGCCCCGCTACAAGCCCGCGCCGGACCATCCCTGGAACCGGATGATCCGGCGCGACATCGCCGAGGCCGAAGCGCGGCGGACGGCGCGATGAGGAGGGCGGGGGCCGCGGCCGGCGGCCGCCCGGTTCCGGGGCCCCGGCCGCCATGCTCCCTGCGCCGCGGAACCGGCCTCCTTCAAAGAACATCCGACCGCCCAAAAGGGGACATCTCTGAATGGGAGAAAAGGGGACATTTCTACTTTGCGTTGACAGAACCCGCACACATAATTGACGCGCGGATTGATACGCGCTACATTTCGCCCCATGGAAAGGAATCCTTGCTGCCGTGCCGGCGGGAGGCGAAAAGATGACTGATCAGGCCCTCACGCCGACTCTTTGGGAACCCTCGCCAGCGGAATCGCCCCGGGGGCGCCGCGAGACACGCCGCCTCATCGGCAACGCCGCAAAGCGCCGCAGGAAGATGATCGCTTTCGGGTGGTATGGCGGTAAATATGTGCATCTGGACTTCATTCTTCCCCACCTCCCCATCGATGCCGAGCACTTTTGCGACGTTTACGGAGGAAGCGCGGCGGTTCTCATCAACCGTATTCCGGCGAAGGTCGAAACGTACAACGATCTCGACACGGAACTGGTCAATTTCTTCGCTGTTCTGCGCGAACAGCCGGATGATCTCATCCGCAGCATTGGGCTTACGCCCTTCTCAAGAGCGGAGCTCGTCAAAGCATGCGGATCTTCGGAGAATCTGTCATCTCTTGAACGCGCCCGACGGTTCTACGTTCGCGCCCGGCAGACCCGCACGGGACTGGCTCAAACCAGCAGCGAAGGCCGCTGGGCGCATTGCGTTCTGACTTCCAGAGCTGGCATGGCGGGCGCGGTGTCCCGCTGGCTGGGAGCGGTTGAAGGACTTCCCCAAATTGCACAAAGGCTCCAGCGAGTGCAGATCGAAAACGCTCCCGCTTTAGAAGTGATCCGGCGCTACGACACGCCGAAAACGCTTTTCTACCTGGATCCGCCTTACGTCCATGATAGCCGCGGCGATTCGAGCGCTTACGGGCATGAAATGACGGATCAGGATCATCGCGACTTGGCGGCTGTGCTCCATGCGCTCAAGGGTCGGGCGGTGCTTTCAGGGTACCGATGCGATCTTTACGACGATCTGTTTGGCGACTGGCGCCGTGCGGATGCGCCGGAGAAGATATGCAACTCCTCAAAGAGCGTCAGGCGGGAATCGTTGTGGATGAATTTCGATCCGACTTCCGACAGCAATGGCCGCTCCTGACCGGGAGCGGGCCAGAGGGATACTGGACGCAGCATGGAAGGAAATCTCTGAGGAAGACGGCAAAGCCCGCTCCCGCGAAATAAGCCCTGCGGTTCGCGCTCGCATTGCGCAATTGCTCAACTCGGAAGCGGTCTCTTTCACTTATAGCCTGCCGACGCAGTTGCTCGGCAAAGTTGCTGATCCGCGCCTTGATGCCCTCTGTCTTCAGCGCGGCGAAAACGAAGAATCCCAATGGGACCCCAGAGGTTTTGCTGCACGTGTGATCGTTCCGTGGGTGAGTGAGAATGAGAATGTGTTGGGGACGAGCCAGGACCCCTACGTCAGCAATCCGCTGCGGCAGGCTCGAGTTGTGCCGAATCCCCCCAATGTGCGCCCGAATACGCTGCCGCTTTGGCAAGATCTCCACGAAGCCCTGAATGATGTCGAGGAACGGAATGATCCAGATTACACGCTGGTTGTATTCCGGGAGGTCCTTCGCCAAATCCACGAGATTCTCAAGAGTCGCCGGTTCAACTATCCGAAGCTGACGCGCATCAGCTTGGAGCAAGCGCTTTTTCTTGTTCGGCGGCTGCTTGGGGCTTCGCGCGAAGGCGAGCATGGGATGTCGCTCGCGGCCGCGTTGTTCAAGGTCATTGGGCCGCGTTTTGGTTTGTGGGATGAAGTGGTTCGGCGGTCATCGACGACTACCGACCTAGCCAGCGGCATGACCGCCGACTTGGAGTGCCGCAAGTGCGGCGAGCTGGTTTATGCGATTGAAGTAAAGGAGCGAATGATCAGGCTCTCTGATGTGATCGCGTTTGACGAAAAGCTGAGCCGCCGCCGGTTAACCGAAGCCTTGATTAACGCGCCCGGGGTCAACGCTTCTGATGCCGAGGGTGTGCGAAATCGAATCCGGCTCATGTGGGGCCGCGGAATCAACTTGTACAACGCGACCATTGAGGAGCTTGCTTCGGTTACGCTGAGCTTGGCCGGCGAAAGAGGTCGCCTTGAATTCGTGGCGGAAGTGGGCAATCAACTCGACGAATTTGCCCGACCCTCCGGCAAAGCCGCATGGCGCGACTTATTGAAGCGCATTCTTGACGGTTCCGAGTTCGCGTGACTTCTGCGAGAGCATTGCGGCTGTGTGCTGTGGCTAAGGCCTATGCGCTCCCCTGTTTGCGTGGAGCGTCGGCGGCAGGACAGCCGCCGCCGAGCCCCATGGACGGGTTCATGCGTCTCCACGCAAACAGGGGAGCGCATAGGCCGAAGGGCCGGCACTTCTACAACCAGGTCCGCCCCCACTGCGCCCCGGACTTGCCCGCCCCGATGCAATACCTTCGCGAACACAGGCCAGCCGAGCACGGATCGTTCCATATCTCGTGAACCCGCATACCGCATTGCGGTTGGGCGGGCAAGCTGTCACACTTGCGCGACAGGATTACAGAAGCCCGCAAGGGGCGTTAACGGTGAAGATTCTTCTCGGAGTGAACGTGGACCATGTGGCCACGCTGCGCCAGGCCCGCAATACCGCCTACCCCGATCCGGCGGAGGCCGCCCGGCAGGCGCTTGCGGCCGGCGCCGACTACATCACGGTGCATCTGAGGGAAGATCGCCGCCATATCCAGGATCAGGACGTGAAGCGCTTGATCGATTCGCCCGGCGTGAGGGTGAACCTGGAAATGGCCGCCACCGAGGAAATGGTGGCACTGGCGGAGCGCTGGCGGCCTCAAGACTGCTGCCTGGTGCCGGAGAGGCGCGAGGAACTCACAACGGAAGGCGGCTTGGATGTTGCAGGGCAGGCCGCCGCCCTGAGGGCGGTTTGCGCGCGATTGGCGGCTGCGGGCGTGCGCGTTTCCCTTTTCATTGATCCTGACGAAGCGCAATTGCGCGCCTCGGCGGCGGCGGGGGCGCCCGTGGTTGAGCTGCATACCGGTGCTTACGCCGCCGCCGCCGAGGCCGCGCAGGCAGCGCAAGAGCTTGCCCGTATTCGCGAGGCCGCCCGGGTCGCTGCGGGCCTGGGGCTGGTGGTCAATGCGGGGCACGGGCTGCACTTCGGGAACACGGCCGAAGTGGCCGCGATTGCCGAGATCGCGGAACTCAATATCGGTCATGCTATCGTTTCCGAAGCGATATTTGATGGTCTTTCCGGCGCCGTCAGGCGAATGAAGCAACTGATGACGGCGGCGCGCCAAGCACAGGCGGTCTGAGGGCACATGATTTACGGGATTGGAACGGATTTGCTGCGAATTGACCGGGTGGAGCGCGTGTACCGGCGCTTCGGCGAGCGCTTCCCGCGGCGCATCCTGATGGACTCCGAGCGGCGCGAGTTCTGCGGGGCGAAAAATCCCGTTCGGTTTCTGGCCATGCGATTCGCCGCCAAGGAAGCCATCGTAAAGGCCCTGGGAACCGGCTTCCGCCACGGCATGTGGGTGCGCGACGCCGGGGTGAGACATAACAGGCGGGGCCGCCCGGAGATCATTTTTTCGGCACGCGGGAAGGCCGCGTGCGCGGCCGCGGGCATCAGTGGCGGCCACTTGAGTTTGACCGACGAAGCCGGCCTGGTGGTGGCGACGGCCATACTGGTTACTGGAGAGCAGGGGAACAAGGGATGAATACGACGCTGGTTCTTGATATTGAGACGGTTCCGGATGTGGAGATGGGCCGGGCGCTTTACGGGCTCGATGACCTGGAGGAGGGCGAGGTGATGCGGGCCATGCTGCATCACTACAAGCAGCGCACGGGGCTGGACTTTCTCCCTCCGATTCAGCATCGCGTGGTGGCGATCGCGCTGGTGCTGCGAAACGAGGAAGGGGTTCGGCCGCTGGTGCTGGGCGAGGAAAAGGCGCCGGAGTTGGATTTGATCACGCGCTTTTTCCGCGGCATTGAGCACTATGTTCCGGATCTGGTGAGCTGGAACGGGGCGGCCTTCGATCTGCCGGTATTGAATTTCCGCGCGCTGCGCCACGAGGTTCAGACCCCGGTTTACTGGGAAACCGGGGCGAAGGACCGCGCCTTCCGCTTCAACAACTACCTGTCGCGCTTCCACTGGCGCCACACGGACCTCATGGACGCCCTGTCCGGCTTTCAGGGACGCGGCCGCCCAAGTCTGCGCGAAGCCAGCGCTCTGCTGGGCCTTCCCGGCAAGAACCTGATGAAGGGCTCCAGCGTGATGGATGCCTATCTGGAAGGCAGGATCGGGGATATTCGCCGCTATTGCTTGGAGGACGCGCTCAACACCTACCTGGTGTTCCAGCATTTTCAGTTTCTGCGCGGCCATCTCGCGCAGGGCAATCTCGATGAGGAGTACGGCTTGCTGATCGATGTGCTCAAGGCAAGCGGCGAACGCCATTTGAAGGATTTCGCGGGGAGCCTGGAGGCCGATCCTGAAGAAGAGCAGGCCGGGGCGGTTCCGGCGGGGGATGCGGAGGAGATTTCGGACGAGGCGCCGCAGGACGCGCAGGAGTCAAAGGAGCAGGAAGTTGCGGAGGAAGGATAGGCCGCAGGTGAGTTTGCGCTGCTTATGCTTCGGTCCCTTGCCTTTGCGCGCTTCGCTCTCGCGGGAGACGCTGTGCGCGCCAAGCTATTGGCGCGCACTGGCTTGGTTCCGCTCTGCGCGCCAAGCCATTGGCCCACAGTGGCTTCAACACTCCCGCGAGAGCGAAGCGCGCAAAGGCACTACGGCAGGCATCGCCCGCATCTGATCCATGCCTCCGCAAATCGTCATCGACATCGCGCGCCAGATGCTCGTGCTTGCCGATGGGGGCGAGGCACGGCGCCGATGGCCGGTGTCCACTTCGCGGTATGGTCCGGGGGAGTTGGAGGGCAGCTTGGGCACGCCGCGCGGCCGTCATCGCATACGGGCCCGCATTGGCGCGGGGCAGCCCCCCGGGGCCGTTTTCCTGGGCCGTCGTCCAACCGGAGAAATCCACTCCCGCGAGCTCGCCCGGAAACATCCCTCCCGCGACTGGATTCTCAGCCGGATCCTCTGGCTGTGCGGGGAACAGCCCGGACTTAACCGGCACGGGAGGGTTGATAGCATGCGCCGCTACATCTACATCCACGGAACGCCGGATTCGGAGCCCATGTCGGTGCCGAGGTCGCACGGCTGCGTGCGCATGCGCAATGCCGATGTGATGGAGCTGTTCGACTGCGTGCTTGCTGGCTGCCGGGTTGATATCCGATCTTAAGGGAGAGCGCCGTTGGGACCACTGATGATCGATGTTGCGGGCGAGGCGCTCGCGGATGAGGAGCGGGAAATGCTCGTCCACCCGGCCGTGGGCGGCGTTATTTTGTTTGCCCGCAACTGCCGCTTGCCGGCGCAGATCCGCCGTTTGGTTGCGTCCATTCGTTCGACCGCGGGCCGTCCATTGCTGGTTGCAATAGACCAGGAGGGCGGGCGGGTCCAGCGCATGCGCGCCGGTTTTTCGTGCCTTCCGCCCGCTCGCGTCCTAGGTGAAGCCTACGATCGCGATCCGGCGGCGGCATGCGGAAAGGCGCGCGCGCGCGGCCGGCTGCTGGCCTTGGAGCTGGCTGCGGTGGGCATCGATTTCAGCTTTGCGCCGGTTTTGGATGTGGACTACGGCCGCAGCGCGGTCATAGGCGACCGGGCGCTGCATGGCAACCCGGAGGTCGTCGCCGATCTGGCCTTGGCCTTTGCGGCGGGCGCTCGGGCAGGCGGCATGGCCTGCGTGGCCAAGCACTTTCCCGGGCACGGCTGGGTCGTTGCCGATTCCCACGAGGAAATGCCCAAGGACTCAAGGGACTACGCGCTGATCCGCTCCGATCTGCTGCCGTTCCAGAGGATGATTGATGATGGCGTGGAAGCGGTGATGACGGCCCATGTCCACTACGCCGCCGTTGACCAGGCCACGCCCTGTTACTCGCCGCGCTGGCTCAAGCAGGAGCTGCGGGAGCGCATGGGCTTTGCCGGCGCCATATTCTCCGACGACCTTTCCATGCACGGTGCCGCCCAGGCTGGCGGGCTGCACGAACGAGCGGTCGCGGCCCTCGACGCGGGATGTGACATGCTGCCGATTTGCAACAACCCCGAGGGCGTGCGGGAGCTGCTGGGGAGCTGGGCCGCTGCTTCTCCCCGCGGCGCGGAAGAACGCCTCGCCGCCCTTCGCCGTTCGGGCTAACCCGCGTATTGCACCAAGCCGCTTGCTGCGCCACAGGCAAAAGCACACAGGGGCAGCCTTTTCCCGCCCCCCTCTTCCGAGAGACGCATGAATACATCCCTGTAGCTTGCTCCGCCATCCCTGGCTCCGATACTCTCGGAAGAGGGGGGCGGGAAAAGGCGAGGTACAGGCAAAATCCTGCGCGGCCTCCACGCGCCTCCTTGGTGCAATATGCGCGCTAGCGGAGCGGAGGACATCGTTTCCCCGCCGGGGGCGCAAAGAGGGCTTAAAGCGCCCGCTCTTCCCGGCATTCAGTGCTGTGTTTCCGGTTCCGGCCGGTCGCGATAGCGGAACAGCCTTGCGACGGCGCCGAATCGCGGATGGTCGAAGTAGTGCATCTCTTCCAGCAGGAGCCGCCTGCGCTCATTGATCCGGAACTCGTCTCCGCTGCCGTTTTCATCCGGCAGGCGAAGATCCAGCGCCAGATGCACAAACCTGTCCTCCTGAAGCGATGCCAGTCCGCTAAAGGGCAGGGCCCCCGCCGAAAGCGTTGACAGGCGCAGGTGAACCGGCTGCCCGTCCCACTCGGCGGGCATGGCCCAGGCGAAATGCCCCAGCGGGCGGTATTCGGCGCTGCGCCGCATAACGGCCCGGATTCCGTCCATCGCGAACTGGCCGCGCGTGAGGGCAAGAACGCCCGCCGCCGGCGGCGGGGTCGTTGCTCCGGGATCGGGCAGCATGAGCGGCACCGGATAGGTTCGCGCCGGTTGAAGGGCCGGGGCTTGCGCGGCCAGGTCCTCGGTGCTGGCCTCCGGCTTAAGCTGTAGGAACACGATCAGTTCCACCGCCACGCGGAAGCTGCCTTCCTGGGCGAGCGCCGGCCGCGCCAAGAGCGCCGCCCAAGCCGCGGCGGCGAGCAGCAGCAAAAACCCGGGGGCGGGCTTGTTGGGCGCGTAGCGGGACACGGCGCTAGTGTACGGGCTGCTCGGATGGGCGGGATTGCTCCAGTATGGCGAGCAGCCGCTCCGCATAGCGGAAGCGTTCCCCGGAGTCGTTCAGCGCCGCCCGGAACCTCAGCACGCCGTTCGGCCGCAAGGCAAACTCCTGCGGCTGCCGCTGGGCGAGAGCCACGAGACGCATCGGATCCACCTGCGTATCCGCATGGAATTCGGCCTCGCCGCCCCGGGCCGCGGCTTCCAGCCTCCGGATCCTGAGGCCGCGCATCCGTTGCTGGATGCGGGCTTGGCGAAACAGGTTGCGGGCCGCCTCGGGCGCTGGGCCGAAGCGGTCCACGAGTTCCACCTTCAGTTCGTCGAGCTGCGGCGAGTCGGGTGCCGACGCGATGCGCTTGTACCAGCTCAGCCGCTGGTTCACATCCGGCATATAGTCCTCCGGCAGCAAGGCCGCGAGATGCAGTTCCACGTCCGCGCGTGGTGGCGCCGGCGCGGCCGGCCGGCCATCGCCGCTGCCGCGCAACTCCTCCACGGCTCGGTTCAGAATCTCATTGTAGAGACTGAAGCCGATCTGCTGGATCTGCCCGGACTGCTCTTCGCCCAGCAGCTCGCCGGCACCGCGGATTTCGAGATCGTGAGTGGCCAGCAGGAAACCGGCGCCCAAGTCGCCGGCGGCCTGAATGGCCTCCAGGCGCTTATGCGCGTCGGCGGTCATTTCCTTTTCGTGCGGGCGGATCAGATAGGCGTACGCCTGGTGGTGCGAGCGCCCCACCCGGCCCCTGAGCTGGTGAAGCT
Organism: Candidatus Foliamicus numerosus; assembly: GCA_028285945.1. Classification (GTDB taxonomy): domain Bacteria; phylum Pseudomonadota; class Gammaproteobacteria; order Steroidobacterales; family Foliamicaceae; genus Foliamicus; species Foliamicus numerosus. The sequence goes on from JAPYNE010000049.1 coordinate 26,493, forward strand.
GAGCCAGCCCGAGGCGGTCGGCGCGATTGATCAGCATGGTGTTGGCATGCGGTATGTCCAGTCCGCTCTCGATGATGGTGGTGCATACCAGCACGTCGAAGCGGCGGTGGTAGAAATCGGTCATCACTCTTTGCAGTTCCGCGTCGAGCAACTGGCCGTGGGCCACCTCCATCCGCACCTCGCCCAGCAGATTCTTGAGTTCGCGCGCCACCCGATCGATGTCCCGGACCCGGTTGTGGACAAAAAAGACCGCTCCGCCGCGGCGCAGTTCGCGCATGCAGGCTTCCTTGATGAGGCTGTTGCGCCACGGCGTCACGAATGTCTTAACCGCCATCCGCGCCGGCGGCGGCGTGGTGATCAGGGACAGGTCGCGCAGGCCGCCCAAGGACATGTTCAGGGTTCTGGGGATCGGGGTGGCGGTGAGCGTGAGCACGTGCAGGTCGGCGCGCAGCGCCTTGATCCGCTCCTTCTGGCGCACGCCGAAACGGTGCTCCTCGTCCACCACTAGCAAACCCAGGCGCGCGAAGCCGGTTCGTGGGTTGAGCAGCCCGTGCGAACCCACCACGATATCCACGCGCCCTTCCTTTAAGTCCTGGCTCAAGGCTTCGTTGGCGCGGCCTTTGCCGAAGCGCGTCAGCAGCTCCACCCGGACCGGCCAGTCGGCGAAGCGGTCGCTGAACAGCCGGTGGTGCTGCTGCGCCAGCAGCGTGGTGGGCGCCAGCACCGCCACTTGGAAGCCCTCCACCACCGCCGCGAATGCCGCGCGCAAGGCCACTTCGGTTTTGCCGAAGCCCACATCTCCGCAGATCAGCCGGTCCATCGGCGTTCCTTGCGCCAGATCTTCGAGCACCTGCTCCACGGCGCGTTTCTGGTCGTGGGTGAGGCGATAGGGGAAGCGCGCCGAGAATGCGCTCATTTCGGCCGCCGGGGCCCGCATGGCGGGCATCCGCCGCGCTGCCCGCCGCGCCTGCATTTGCAACAGCTCGGCGGCCGTGTCGCGCACCTGCTGCTCGGCGCGCCGCTTGATCCGCGCCCAGGCATCCGAACCCAGCCGATGAAGCGGCGCGTTTTCGGGATTTCCGCCGGTATAGCGGGTGATGAGCTGCATGTCCGCCACCGGCACGTACAGGCGGTCTCCGCCCGCATAGCCCACGCGCATGAACTCCGCAGGCGCGCCGCCCGCATCCATGGTCGTGAGACCCTCGTAGCGGCCGATGCCATGATCCTCATGCACCACCGGCGCGCCGGAGGTCAGGTCGGTCAGACTTTGCAGAATGGCTTCCGGTTCAGGCTGGCCTCTGCGCCGGCGCCGAGTCAGCGGCCGTTGCCGGCCGAACAGTTCCCGCTCGGTCAGGACCACCAGCCCGTTATCAAGCGCGACCCCCCGGCCAAGGGGGCTCTCCGCCAGGCACAGCGGCGCGCGTGACGCAAGAAAGGCATCCCAGGATGCCGCCGCCTGCGGCCTCAGGCTCCGGCTTTGCAGAAGATCGCGGACCAGTTCGCGCTGCCCCGCCGTCTCCGCCGAAAGCAGCACCCGCCTGCCCGGTTCCTCCACGTACGCGGCAAGCGAGGTGGGTCCTTGGGTTCGCGACAGCGGCAGGCTAGGAGCCGGTCGCGCGTCGATCGCTTGCATGCTGTTGCGCCGTTTGAGTTCGGGAAGCGGGTCGCTGACGCACTCCACGCGCCTGAGTTCGCTCAGGCGCGAGTCGTGGAATGCAGGAGGCGCGAAGAGTTCCTCCGGGGCGAGGCAGGGCTGCTCCGGATCGCCGTCGCGCTGCCGGAAGCGCTCCAGCACGTTCTCCCACTCCGCCTGCAGCGCGGCGGCGCTGCCCGGCATCATCATCACGGCGCTGTCGGCGGGAAGGTAATCCCACAAGGTTTCGGTGCGCTCGTAGAACAGCGGCAGATAGTTCTCGGCGCCCTGTGTTGCAATGCCCTCGCCTGACTTCCGGTAGATTTCCGCCCGGGCGGGATTTTCCGGAAACCTGCGGCGAAAGCGCTCGCGAAACGCTTCCATGCTCTGCGGATCCAGCGGCAGCTCGCGCGCCGGCAACAGGCGCAGGGTGTCCAGGGGGCGTGTGCTGCGCTGCGAAGCCGGATTGAATTCTCGGATGGATTCCACTTCGAGGTCGAAGAACTCGATGCGCACCGGGGCTGCGGCGCCGCTGGCGTACAGGTCGATCAGCGCGCCCCGCATGGCATATTCGCCAGCCTCGCTAACCAGCGGCACGCGCACATAGGCGGCATCCTCCAAGCGGCGCACGAGGTCCTGCGGGTCGAGCGTCCGACCAACGCGGCAATCGAACTTCAGCCAGTGCCGCAGCACCGTCGCCGGCGGCAGCCGGTCCATCAGCGTGGGGGCTGAAACGAACAACACCAGCGGCATCGCGGAATTGCCGGCATCGAGCAATTGCGCGAGGGTTTCCAAGCGTCTGGAAACGATCTCGGGGTGCGGGCTGAAGAGGTCGTAAGGCAGCGTTTCGTGATCGGGCAGAAGCGCCATTTCGTCCTTGCCTTCTCGCAGCCAGGCCACTTCCCGCATGAAGTGTTCGGCGCGTCCCGGATCAGGCGTTACCACCACCACGCAGGGACCGGCATGCGCGGCGAGAAGGTCGGCGCAGGCCAGCGGGGCCGCGCCTGCGCCCACGCCGAACAGGCGCAGCGCGCGATCGGGCGACCGGGGCCAGTCCAAGCCCAGCAGCGAGGACGCGCCCCGCCCGCTCTGTTTCGGTGGTTCCATGGGCGGGCATTTTCGCCGCTGTCACGCAATGACGGAAGCCCGCCCGCGCATGCCCGGGCGGGAATGCGCGGTCGGGGCGCGGTCGGCCATGGCCTGTCGGGCGCTGCGCCAGACGGCCGATGTGGGAGAATGAAGCCATGATCCGGCCGCTGCCGCTCGCCATCGCTTGGCGCTATCTGCGTGCGCCCACGCGCAACCGGTTCGTTTCCTTTATCGGTTTGGCTTCGGTGGCGGGCATGGTGCTTGGCGTGGCGGCGCTCATCGTGGTGATTTCGGTGATGGACGGTTTTGAGGCCGAATTGCGCGACCGGCTGCTCAGGTTCGATGCCCAGGCAAAACTGCTGGCCGGGCCCGGACTTGGGAACTGGCGCGGCGTAGCGGCAGAGGTCGCAAGCCTGCCCGGCATCACTTCGGTGGCGCCAGTGGTTGAGGTGGAGGGGCTGCTGTCGTCGAGGCGCCGGTTTGCGGGCGTCCGGCTGGTGGGCATTGCCGCCGGCGCGGAAGGCCAAGCGGCCCACCTTGCAGGAAACCTGGTTGCAGGCTCCATCGAGGGCCTGAACACGGAGGCCGGCGGCTTGGCGCTCGGACGGTACTTGGCGTGGACCTTGGGCGTGAATGTGGGCGACCGCGTGCGTGTCCTGATTCCGCGCCCGGGCGGCGCCACGCCCCGGCTCAGGGATATGACGGTTCGCGCGGTGTTTCTCGCGGGCGTGGCGGGACCGGACAGCAGCCTTGCGTTGGCGGATCTGCGCACCGTGTCGGAACTGGCGGGCCTTGGCGGGCGGATCAGCGCCCTTGAAGTGCGCGGCAATGATCCCTACGCCACGCCTTTGGCGGTGGAGTCCTGGGCGGCCAACTCGGAGACGGCGCAGAGGCTTGGCCTTGCGCCGCGTTCGTGGATGAGCGAGCACGAGGCGCTGTTCCGCACCGTGCAGCTGGAGCGGGTGGCCATGGCCGTGCTGCTGGCCACGATCATCGCGGTTGCGGTCTTCAATATCCTCGCCACGCTGGTTATGTCGGTGAATGAACGCCGCAGCGAGATCGCCATCCTTGCCACGCTGGGGGCGCGCAGCACCACCATCATGGCGGTGTTTTGTTTGCAGGGCCTTCTGGCGGGCCTCGCAGGCGTGTCGCTGGGCGGCGCGCTGGGGGTATGGCTGGCGCGCAACGTGGATCCCGTGATGCGGTTTTTCGAGGGCCTGTTTGGATTCGAGTTCCTGCCGGCCGAGTCCTATTACCTCACCGCCGTCCCTTCGGAGTTGTCCTTGTCGCTGGTGCTTTCGGTGATGGCGCTGGGCCTTTTATTGTCCGCGCTGGCCAGCTGGTACCCTGCCCGCCGCGCGGCGCGCGTGGACCCGGCCAGCGTTCTGCGCTACGAGTAGCGCCATGCGCTTGTTCGAATTATGGATGGCCTCGGCGCAACTTCGTTCGCGCCGCCGCGCAGGCTTTGTGTCGCTGGTTTCCCTGCTTTCCATGCTGGGCGTGGCGGTGGCGGTGGCGCTGCTGGTGGTGGTCTTGTCGGTCATGAACGGATTTGACCAGGTGGTGCGCGAACGGATCCTGAGCATCGTGGCGCACGGCAGCTTTCACGGCTCCGCCGGACAGCTGGCACGCTGGCGCGAGCTTCACGATGCCGCGCTTGCCCATCCGAAGGTTGAATCGGCCGCTCCGTATGTTGAAGGCCAGGGAGTGCTGTCCACAAAGAATGCCGTGGCCGGCGCGCAGCTGCTCGGCTTTGATCCCCGGGAACCCGCCTTCCGGGCGCTGGACAGCCTGGCCGGCGCCGATGCCCGGGAGTTGCTCGCCTCCGGGTCGTGGCGGATCGTTCTTGGCAGCGTCCTGGCTGAGCGCCTCGGCGTAGGCGCCGGCGACGAGGTTATGCTGATGATGGCGCAGGGATGGAGCACCCCGGCCGGCATCGCTCCCCGCATGCGCCGTTTGGAGGTGGCAGGCGTGTTCCATGCCGGCATGAACGATTTCGACCGCTCGCTGGCCTGGGTCCATTACGAGGATGCGCGCCGCCTGTTTGGCTTGGGCGGCGATGCCAGCGGACTGCGCGTCATGCTGGAGGACCCGTGGCAGGTGGAAAGCGTGCTTCCCGAAATTGCGGGCGAAAGGGCCGATGAGCTGTTCGTGCGCTATTGGGTGTGGGAACACGCCAATTTTTTCTATTCCATCGCCATGACCAAGCGGGTGACCATTATCATTCTGACCATTCTGGCGGCGATTGCCGCCTTCAACATCGTGTCCAGCCTGGTGATGATTGTTCGAGAGAAAACGCCCGACATCGGCATACTCCGCACCCTGGGGGCCACGCCCGGCTCCATCATGGCGGTTTTTGCCTGCCACGGCGGTCTGGCGGGAATTCTGGGAGTGGCGCTGGGGCTGGCTGCGGGCCTGCCGCTGGCGATCTGGGCGGGGCCGCTCACGTCGGTCGTGGAGCAGCTTTTGGAAACCACTCTGGTGAGCCCGGGCTATCGCCTCGATGAGATGCCCAGCCGGATCGTGATTCCCGAAGTTCTTATCGTGTGCGCCACGGCGCTGCTGCTGTCCCTGGCCGCAACGTTTTATCCAGCGCTGCGCGCCGCGCGCACCGACCCGGCGCTGGCCACCCGCCTGGACTAGCCCGCCGTGGCAGAAGCCCCGCTGAATTCGCCCGGCGCTGCGCCGCCGCTGGCCTGCCACGGGCTTGTTCGTCATTTCCGCGAACAAGGCAGGGTGCTGGAGGTGCTGCGCGGAGTCGATCTGTCGATCGCTTCGGGCGAGCGCGTGGCGGTGGTGGGCGCCTCGGGCTGCGGCAAGACCACGTTGTTGCAGTTGCTTGGCGGGCTGGATACGCCCACCGGGGGCCGGGTGGAGATCAACGGCCGCAATTTCAGCGCCATGCGGTCCGGCGAGCGCGGCATGGAGCGCAATCGCAGCATCGGTTTTGTCTATCAGTTTCATCACCTGCTGCCTGAGTTCAACGCGGTGGAAAACGTGGCGATGCCGCTGTTGATCCGCCGTTTGCCGGCGCCGGAGGCCATGGAGAGAGCCGGCCAGCTGCTCAGGCAGGTGGGTTTGGGCGAGCGTCTGGGCCATCGCCCGGCGAAATTGTCCGGGGGAGAGCGCCAGCGCGTTGCGGTGGCGCGTGCGCTCATTACGCGCCCGCGCATTGTGCTCGCCGACGAGCCGACCGGCAATCTGGATCCGGACTCCGGCGAGCAGGTGTTTGAGCTTCTGCTGCAACTCAACCGCGACAGCGGCACCGCGCTGGTGGTGGTGACGCACGATCTGCTTCGCGCCCGCCGCATGGACCGGATTCTGGCATTGCGCGACGGTTTGCTTGCCAACGCCGGCGGCTGAATCCCGGCGCCGCGGTCTGATCGAGGGTAGTCCCGGTGCTGCCGCTGGGCATTGCGTGGCTCGCCGGCGTGTGCTTGGCGCTGCTGGTGCTGCCCCCGCCGGCCGATCCGGCGCTGATCGCGGCGCTTCTTGGTCTCGGGGCGCTTTGCGCCTGGCGCCTGCGCGCCTCGCTGCTGGGCATGGCGCTATTGGGGGGCGCCGTGTCCTTGTGGCTGGCCGATGCCCGCTTGCAGCAACGAATGCCGGACGCCGCCGGGCGCGTGGACCGCATCGTGACCGGAGTGGTTGACGAATTCCCGCGGATCAGTGGAGGCATTTGCCGCTTCCGTTTCCGGTTGATCGGCATGGAGGATGCCGGCCCGCCGCTCGAGCGCGTGCAGTTAACTTGGTACGACTGCCACGCGCCGCCTGAAGCCGGTGAGACCTGGCGGCTGAAGGTTCGTTTGCGCGCGCCGCGCGGGTTGCACAACCCCGGCGGCTTCGATTACGAGCGCTGGGCGTTCCGCGAGAATCTTCATGCCACGGGCTACGTTCGCCGGGAACTCGAACCGCGGCGTTTGGCCGGCTGCGAAAACGGCCCGCGGCTGCTGTGCCTGCGCGCGGACCTGCTGCGCAAGCTTGAACTCTGGCTTGATGGGAATCCGGGGCTCAAGTACGTGATGGCCCTGTCCGCCGGGGCCAGGCACCGGCTTGGCGATGAGGACTGGGAGGTGCTGCGCCGCACGGGCACCGCGCACTTGTTCGCCATTTCCGGCCTGCATGTGGGCGTGGTTGCTTGGTTCGCTTGGCTGTTGGGCGCGGCACTGGGGCGGCTTGCCCAGCGCGTTGTTGATCGGTTAAAGCCCCGCTATCCGGCCGCCGCGCTTTCCTTTCTGGCTGCCTTCAGCTACGCGGCATTGGCGGGATTTGCGGTATCTACGGTGCGCAGCCTGGCCATGATTACGGCGATCCTCGTTTTCACGCAACTGCGCCGCCGCGGCGGGTTCTCGGCGGCACTGGGCGCGGCCTTGCTGGTGGTGCTGGTGCCGGACCCCTTTGCCGTGCTTTCGGCAGGCTTCTGGCTGAGCTTCGGCGCTGTGGGGCTTTTGGCGCTAAGCGTGCTGGGCCTGCGCGACCCGGACCGCAATGCAGGCGGCTTCGGAGCCGCCGCCTCGGGCTGGATGCGCCGGCTGGCGGCGGCGCAGTGGCGCATTACCTTGGGCCTGGCACCGCTTCTGCTGGCGTTCTTCGGCGAAGTGTCGCTGATCGGCGCGGGGGCCAACCTGGTGGCTATCCCCCTGTTCTCCCTGCTTATCGTGCCTGGCTTGCTGGCGTCGATGCTGCTGGCCCTGCTGTGGCCCCCGCCGGGGGTGTTTCTGCTGGCTGCGGGCGGCAGTCTGCTGGATGGCCTGATGTCCTTTCTGGGCGAGCTGTCGAGTTTCGAGTGGGCTGCTTGGACACCCCCGGACCTCGGCCTGCTGCCCGCGCTTCTGGCGGTGCCGGGAATCGTCTGGCTTCTCGCGCCCCGACCCGCGCCGGCGCGCTGGGCCGCGCCCCTGCTTCTGCTGCCGGCGCTGCTGGGAACGGACCGCAACCAGCTTGAGGCCGATCTTGCGGTCACGGTGCTGGATGTGGGCCAGGGGCTCGCGGTCTTGTTGCAGGCGCCGGGTTACAACCTGCTATACGATGCCGGCCCGCGCTATTCGTCCAGCGATGCGGGCGACAGCGTGGTGGCGCCGGCGCTGGCCGCGCTGGGCGTTCGGCGCCTGCATGCCATGGTGATATCGCATGGTGACAACGATCATGCAGGCGGCGCGGCCAGCGTGCTGGCCTTGCATCCGGAGGCGGAGTTGATTGCGCCGGATCGGTACGGCCTGCCGGCAAGGCGTTACCGGCGCTGCGAAGCAGGCTCAGCCTGGGAGGCTGGCCAAGCGCGGTTCAGCATATTGAGCCCCGGGCGGGATGCGCTAGGGCAGGGCAATAATTCCTCCTGCGTCGTGGTTGTGGAGGCCGGGCGCGCCCGGGTGCTGCTGCCGGGCGATCTGGAAGCTTCGGGAGAGGCGCGGCTGTCCAGGTCCATCCCCGGCGGGCCGTTCGATTTGCTGCTCTCGCCCCACCACGGCAGCGCCAGTTCGTCGTCGTCCGGGTTTGTGGCGGCGACCCGGCCGCGCTTCGTGGTCCACTCCACCGGCTTTTTCAATCAATGGGGATTCCCGCGCCCGGATGTGGCGGCCCGCTGGGCGCAGGCGGGCGCGCAGCAGTGGAGCACCGGGGCCAGCGGCGCACTGCGCTTTGAGGCGCGGGAAGGCGGTGCGCTTGAGTTGACCACTGAATGGCGCCGCGACCGGGCGCGCCTGTGGACCTTTGCCCCGCCGCCTGCTGTTGCCTCAAATCCCGCGCCGGACGGGTAAACTCGAAGCATGCGTCGGGACACTCCCATGAAACGCCTCGCGGCGCTGGCCGGCGGCCACTGGCGCGGTTTTGTGCTGGCGGTGCTGGCCATGGCGGTGTTTGCCGGCACGGAAATCGGGTTCGCATTCGCCGTGGAGCGCTTGACCGCGCTGTTGGGCGACGCGTCGGGGCCTTGGGACCGATGGTTGCCGGTGGGTGTGCTGGGGCTGTTCCTAGTGCGCGGCATGGCCGGCTTCGTGTCGGCTTGGCAGCTCGGGCGGATCGGCCGTTCGGTGGTTGGCCGCATGAGGGAAATGCTGTTTGAGCGATTCCTGCGGATGCCGGTGCGCAGCATGGAGCAGCGCCCCCGGGCCGAACTGCTCTCGCGCATGCTGTACGATGCGGAACAGGTGGCGGATGCCTCGTCCACCGTCATCACCACTGTCGTTCGCGACAGCCTTACCGTGCTGGGGCTGATGGCCTACATGGTCTATGCCAGCGCCGGCCTTTCGGCGGTAGTGTTCGTTGTGGCGCCCCTCATTGCGCTTACCGCGCGCGTCCTGTCTAGGCATTTTCGGCGCTACAGCGCCCGCATACAGGAAAACATGGGCGAAGTGTCCCGGATCACCGACGAAGCTTTGCGGGGCCATAGAATCATCAAGGTTTTCGGAGGATCGTTGCGGGAGCGCGAGCGGTTCTCGGGCGCCAACGAGAACAACAAGCGCCTGCATCTGAAGCTGGTCATGGCGCGCGCCGGCGGTGATGGGCTGACCATGCTTCTGGCGGCCGTGGGCGTTGCTTCGGTGGCTTGGTTTGTGGCCCGCTACTCCGCTGCCGGCGGGCTTGAGATAGAAAAATTCACCGGGTTCATGGCCGCGATGCTGTTGCTGATGACGCCGCTTAAGCATCTGACCAATGTGAACGCCGCCCTGCAGCGGGGCCTGGCTGCCGCCACCTCGGTTTTCGGGCTGCTGGACAGCCCGGTGGAGCTGGACAGGGCGCGCGTGGATGAGCGGCGCCTGCCCGCCCGCGCCACGGGCCGGCTGGAGTTCGTCAATGTGGCGTTTTCCTATGAATCCGGCGGAGCAGCGGCCTTGCGCGATATCAACTTGGAGATCGAGCCCGGCCAGCGGGTGGCGATCGTGGGGCGGTCGGGCAGCGGGAAATCCACGCTGGTGAGCTTGATTCCGCGATTCTTCGAGCCGGATTCCGGAAAGCTGCTGCTGGACGGCAGGCCGCTCGCCGAATGGCCTTTAACAGCGCTGCGCGAACAGATTGCGCTGGTGACTCAGGACGTGATGCTCTTTAACGACACGCTGGCCAACAACATTGCCTATGGCGCTTTGGCGGGCGCCGAGCCGCAAGCGGTGGAGGCCGCGGCCCGCGCGGCCCACGTGATGGAGTTTGTGGCAACGCGCCGCGAAGGGCTGGATGCCTTGGTGGGCGAGGGCGGCATCAGCCTTTCGGGCGGCGAGCGGCAGCGCGTGGCCATCGCCCGCGCGCTCCTGAAGGATGCTCCGGTGTTGATTCTCGACGAAGCCACTTCGGCGCTGGACAGCCGCTCCGAAAGTCATGTGCAGGAGGCCCTGGACCGATTGATGCGTGGCCGGACCACGCTGGTGATCGCCCATCGCCTTAGCACCATCGAACATGCCGACCGGATCGTGGTTCTGGAGCGCGGCAGGATCGTGGAAAGCGGGCCGCACGCCGGATTGCTGGCGCGCGACGGACATTACGCCAGCCTTTACCGGCTCCAATTCCGCGGCCATTCACCGCATGGCGCCCGCAGGCCTTAGCATGCCCGGGGCCTGGACGCGCCGCGGCTGGGCAAGCACTGTGCTGTGGCCGGCCGCGGCATTGTTTGGCACGGCCGTTGCGTTGCGGCGCGCCTGCTACCGCCGCGGCTGGTTGGCTTCCGTGCGCGCCGGCGCGCCCGTGGTGGTGATCGGCAATATCAGCGTGGGCGGCACCGGAAAGACCCCGATGACCGGATGGCTGGCCGACAGGCTCGTCAGAGCCGGCCGGATTCCGGCCATCGTCAGCCGGGGCTATGCCGGCAGGCGCCAGACCGTGCCGGTGCGGGTGGCTCCGGGCTCCGACGCGGCGGAGGTGGGCGATGAGCCGGTCATGCTCGCGCAGCAGGCCGGTTGCCCGGTGTGGGTTTGCGTTGACCGGGCGCGGGCGGCGCTCAAGGCGGCGGAAGAGGGGGCGGAGTTGATCCTGTCGGATGACGGCCTTCAGCACTACCGTATGGCGCGCGACTTGGAATTTTGCGTCATCGACGGCGGGCGCGGGCTGGGAAACGGCCGGCTGCTTCCCGCCGGGCCGTTGCGCGAGCCCGCCCGGCGTCTGGCGGAAGTCGATGAGGTGCTTGTTCAAGGCGCGCCCGGCGAATTCCGGGGGCTGGGATTTGAGCTGCGAATCGATCACGCGGTGCCGCTGGGCGGGACGGGGCGGCGTTCCCTTGAAGAGTTTGCCGGCCAAAAAGTCTTGGCGCTGGCTGGCATCGGGGCGCCGGAACGCTTCCATGCGGCGCTTCAATCCGCAGGTCTCGACGTGGTGCCGGCGCCGGTTCCCGATCACGGCCGCACGGCCTTGGACAAGTTGCTGGCGCAAGGGCTGCCTGTGCTGATGACGGCCAAGGATGCCGTAAAGTACCCCGGCGTTTCGGCGGACAACCTCTGGTGGGTGCCGGCGCACGTGGTGATGTCCGAAACCTCGGCGAAGAAGATCCTTGGGCATGTTCTCGGGTTGCTGGGCAGAGGAAATTGAAGGCCGGCTTTCATATCGTGATACCCGCGCGCCATGCGTCGAGCAGGCTTCCGGGCAAGCCCCTGAGGTCCTTGGCGGGGCGGCCCCTGATTGAGCATGTGTACAGGCGGGCCGAGTCTGCCGGGGCCCGGTCCGTTAGCGTTGCCAGCGATGACGAAAGGGTGTGCCGCTGTGTGCGGGATTTCGGCGGAACGGCGCTTTTGACCTCGCCTGATCACGCCTCCGGTTCGGACCGCGTGGCGGAGGCGGCCGAGGCCTTGGGCCTGGGGCCGCGCGATGTGGTGGTTAATCTGCAGGGCGATGCGCCGCTGATCGAGCCGGCCGATATTCGCGCCGTGGCGGCCCGTGCCTTGGGCAGCGACCTTGCCACCTTGGCTTCGCCGCTGCCGGATCCCGCGCAGGCCGCCGACCCTAACGTGGTGAAGGTGGTTCTGGACGCCGAGGGCCGCGCCCTTTATTTCAGCCGCGCGGCGATTCCCGCTAGGCATCCGCTGACCGGCGCCCGGCCGGTCTATTGGCGCCATACCGGCTTGTATGCCTACCGTTTTTCGGTTCTCAAGCGGCTCACCGCTGAGCCGCAGTGCGAATTGGAACGCAGCGAGGGCCTGGAGCAGCTGCGGGCCCTGTGGCTGGGCATGGAGATTGCGGTGGAATGCGCGCATTCGCCACCCGGCCCGGAAGTCGATACCCCCGAAGATTTGCTTCGCGTGGAGCGCCTGTTGCTCTCCTTGTAATGCTTTCCGATTCCCGCATCCCTGCACCCGGCGAGGTCATCCATGTCGGCTATGCCAAGGCCATGGGCGTGGACATGCGCGTTTCGCACTGGCAGCCGGACGGCTGGCTTAGCGCCGAAGTCGCCTAGCCCGAACCCGGGCCGCCGCCTCCCGCCGGACGCCTGCGGCGTCGCCGCCGCCTTCGGCGCTGGGGCTGCGCCCCCCCTGCCTCCGGGGCATTGCCGCGTCTGGCCGGCGTCTCGCCCTGTCCTTTCGTCTTGCTCCTGGCTTGGCCTTGTTGCTTGGGCGGGCTTCCCTTGGGCTTTCGCCGTGAACGGCTGCGTTGCGGGGCCTTGCGCTGCTGGGCGGGCGGTTCCTCAGGCTTGTTCTCTTCCTTGTTCTTGTCCAGGCCGAACAGGCGGGCGAAGAAGCCGGCCTTGGGCTTGGCCTTCTCGCTCTTGCCTTTGCTCCCGCTCCCGCTCCCGTTCTTGCTTTTACGCCCTTGCTTATTGCCAGCTTTGGGCTCCGGCTCCGGGGGGGCTGTATCGGGCAAGGCGCGTTCAACGGCTGGCTTTTCCGGAGGTTTCGCGGCACTGGGCTGAATCGCCGCCGCCGGCGCTTCCTTTACGGTGACCATTTCGTAGCTGGGCGCATCCTCTTCCGCCTCCTCCTTATCCCGGATCCGGCGCAGCAGGAATTCCGGAGTGTCCATCGCCGCGTTGGCCACCAGCACCGCGCTGATCCCGAATGCTTCCTCGATCTCGATCAATGCGGACCGCTTTTCGTTGAGCAGAAAGTTGGCCACCACCACCGGCAACTCCGCCACGACTCTGGAGGTGCGCTCCTTGCCGGCTTCCTCGCTGATCATGCGCAGGATATGCAGGCCCAGCGATTCCACGCCGCGGATGCGCCCGGTTCCCCCGCAGCGGGGGCAGGTCTCGTGGGTGGTGTCCACCAGCGATGTGCGCAAGCGCTGACGCGACATTTCCAAGATGCCGAAGCGTGATATCTGGCCGGTCTGGATCCGGGCCGGTTCGTTGCGTGTGGCCTGGCGCAGCCGTTCCTCCACCTGCCGGTTGGAATTCGAGGAGCGCATGTCGATGAAATCGATCATGATGAGTCCCGACAAATCCCGAATCCGGCACTGGCGCGCTATTTCGTCGGCCGCCTCCAGGTTGGTCTGGAGCGCGGTCTGCTCAATATCGTCCCCGGAAGTGGCGCGAGCCGAATTGACATCCACGCAAATGCCCGCTTCGGGCTGATCGATGATGATCTGCCCGCCCGAAGGGAGGTTCACCCGGCGGCGGTAGGCGGAATCGATCTGGCTTTCGATCTGGTAGCGGTTGAACAGCGGGCCGTCACCCTCGTGGTGCCGCAGCCGCTCTAGAAAGTGCGGCATGGTGTGCTTCATGAAATTGCGGATGTCGGTGTAGGCATGATCGTCATCCACTACGACTTCGCTGATCGAGTCGGAGAGATAGTCGCGAATCGCCCGCAGAATCACACTCGATTCCTGCACCACCAGAAACGGGCCGTCCTTATCGAAGACGGCGAGCTTGATGGCCTCCCAGGTCCGCAACTGGTTGTCGAGGTCCCACTGCAACTCCTCGGCGCTGCGGTCATGCCCCTGGGTGCGGACGATCACGCTCATCCCTTTGGGAACCGTCAGCTTGCCCAGCCGCTGCTGCACCGCTTGCCGCTCGTCGCCGCGCACTTGGCGGGACACGCCTCCGCTCCGCGGGTTGTTGGCGTTCAGAACCAGGTACCGGCCGGGCAGGGAAATGAGGGTGCTGAGCGCCGCGCCCTTGTTGTCGCGCTCGTCCTTTTCGACTTGCACCACAAGCTGCTGGCCCTCTGCGACCAGCTCGGCGATCTTCAGGCCCTTGCCTTGCTCCGGGTCTTTGCGGAAGTATTCGCGGGAGATGTTCTCAAGGGGCAGAAAGCCGTGGCGCTCCGCGCCGAAATCGACAAAGGCCGCCTCCAGGCTGGGCTCTACGCGGGCAATGCGCCCTTTGTAGATATTGCCTTTTTTTTGTTCCTTTTCCCTGTGTTCAATGGCCAGGTCGTAGAGTTGCTGCCCATCGACCAGAGCAACGCGCACCTCTTCCTGCTGGGTGGCGTTTACGAGCATTCTTTTCATTGTGATTCGCGTCCTTGGTGGGGCGGATCCACGCCGCAGCCAAGCCTTGCGCCGCGGTCGGGCCGCGCCGGCAGCACTGCGAATAAGGGTCATTCATCAGGGAATTCCTTCGGTTGTCAGCCAGGTTCAGGCACATACATCCGTTATGACCGGCGTTTCCCCGCCGTTTTTGGAAACAGGTTCGGCAACATTGCCGATTGCGCGGTTATCCGCGCTGGCGCTGGCATTCAGCGCTTGCGGCTACTATACCACGCGATGCCAGCGCGGCAGCGGCGAATCCATGAAAGATAACATTCTGATCGTGTCGGAAGACGATGCCGGGCGCCGCTTGGACAATTTCCTGGCCGGCCGCTTGAAGCGCATGCGTCAATCGCGCGTGCATCGCATGATCCGCCGCGGGGAGGTGCGCGTGAATCGCGGTCGCGCGGCGTCGGGCCATCGCCTGCGCCGCGGCGACGAGGTTCGTTTGCCGCCGCATCTGGACCGCCGCCGCCCGCCGGCGCTGGCGGCTGCGCGCGCGCGTTGGATCGAACAGTTCGTGGTGCATGAGGACGACTCCCTGCTGGTGCTCAACAAGCCCGCCGGACTGGCGGCTCATGCAGGGGGATCGGTGAGATTCGGGGCCGTGGAGCTGCTTCGGGCCGCGCGGCCCCGGGAACACTTCCTGCAACTGGCGCACCGCCTGGACCGCGCCACCAGCGGGCTGCTGGTGCTGGCCCGCAAGGCGCGCGCCTTGAGCGCGCTGCACCAGGCCTTCCGGGAGAATGAGGTCGAGAAAACCTATGCGGCGCTGCTCGCCGGATCTTGGCGCGGCGGCGAGCGCAAGGTGGACCTGCCCTTGGACCGATCGTTTCGCTCCGGCGGCGAGCGCCGGGTTCGGGTGGGATCGGGGCAGCCGGCAACAACCCGATTCAGGCCGCATCGCGGTTGGGACGAAGCCACCTTGGTAAGCGCGCTGCCGCTAACCGGGCGCACCCACCAGATTCGAGCGCACGCGGCGGCCATAGGGCATCCGGTGATGGGAGACGACCGCTACGGGCGATCGACAACCGCGCTGGCTTCGCGCCTCGCGCTCCGGCGCCTGTTTCTGCATGCCCGGGAACTCCGCCTGCGGCACCCGGAGTCGGCCCGCAAGCTGCAGCTGCGCGCACCGTTGCCGGATGAATTGCAGGCATCGCTCAAGCGTCTGGGGCCACCTGAATTTGGTCGATCGGCGCGAAAAACATAGAATACTAGGCTTTTGGATTCTGCGGTGGAAATCAGGCAATTTCTCTGTTTGGCCCGCTACGAGGCGGGCAGCGGCTTTCGAGTGGCCGCAATGCACTTCGATGGGGAACGCCTTGGATCTTGGGCGCGCCTTCTGAGCCACGGGAAAGACGGGGCTTTGTCTATGAATGAGGTGCGTTACCGCAACAAATCGCCGGCGCGGCCGCTGGACGTGTTTGCGGCGCCCGTCGAGTCCGCCGCCGGGAACCCCCCGCAAACCGAGAATCTGCTTGTGGGCCAGCGGCCGCGCTGGCGAAAGACCGGAGCCTATCCGCGGGAACTGCTGGGCGATCTATGTTCCTCGCCGTTGATGCTGTGGTCGGATAAGACTTCCACTAAAGCCGGATCTTTCGACCGTGTTCTGGCGCCGGAAGCGGCGGAATTGGAGTCCTCGCTGCTGCTGATTGAGCTTGACCGCTACATTGTGGATGTCACGCGGCGCCCCGTTTCCGAGGAAAAGGTGGTGCGCGTGCGCTTCCGCCACCTTGAGCGCGAGTACCGCCTGCTGCTGTGCGAAGACGTGTTGCGCCGGCGCTACGCGCGTCACTCGCCGGGCGAATACGAAGTTGCGCGGCCCACGGCGGCTTGCATCACCTTGGGACCGCCGGGCAAGCAGGGCCGAATCAAGCGCGTCGCCTCGCTGATTCCCTTGGAAGAACGAACGGCGGGCTAGAAGAAGAAAAAACGTCGGCGGGGCCGGTCGCTTTCCACTTGCTCGCCCGGGAAATTGGTCGCCAGCATCCGCTCGGCGCCGGCCGCGAGATCGTTCATTCCAACCTGCCGGTACGCTCTTGCCATAATCTTGAGCGATTCCGAGATTTCCGGCGAGCCACGGTAGTTTTCCACCGCGAAACGCGCCCGGTTGGCGGCAGCTATCCAGGCGCCGTGCCTCAGGTAGTATTCGGCCACATGGTTTTCATAACGCGCCATGCGGTTGCGGAGAAACACCATGCGCCGGCGGGCGTCGGCGGCGTGCTCGCTTTCGGGGTAGCGGGCCGTTAATTGAGCGAAGGCATCGAACGACTCGCCGGCAGACAGCACGGGACGGCGGGAATAGTCGATGCGGAACAGGCGGCCGAATCGCCCTGGCTGCCGCGCGAACAACGCCAGCCCGCGCATGTAGATGGCATAGTCCACATTCGGGTGGCGAGGGTTCTCCCGCTCGAACTCGCGGGCCGCTTCCACGGCGCTGTCCTGGTCCCCGAGGCGGTAGTGGCAATAGATGATTTCCAGTTGCGCCTGGCGGGTTTGCGGATTGAAGGGGAAACGCGCCTTCAAGGTTCCCAGGAACCGCAGCGCCTTGGGGAAATCGCCCGCCTCAAGCGCCGCATGGCCCTGCTCGTAAAGCACATTGGCGGCGGACAGTTCGTCGCGCTCTTGGCCGCGCCCGCAGCCTGCCAATACGGCGCAAGCCGCTGCGGCAAGAAGAATTCCGGCAAGGTTGCGGGCTATCACTTGGTTACGCAAGAACTGTTATGGCGCTAAAGTATAACGAGTAAGCCTGCAACATGTTGCGCGGGTTCACCACATACGAGGCTCAGCGCCTGGCAGGCGTCCCCGAGCTCAGCGCGGAACCCGCCGCCGCTTCGCAGCCGCGCGAAGGCCCCGCCGAGCCTTCGCTTATCCGGGGATCAGGGGCGGCTAACCATCACCCGCGATGTGCTGGTTGGTGTGTTACTATCCGCCGCAATTCGGGGCATATAGCCACAGGGTTTTCGTGGGTGAAAGGCAAACTAGCTAGATATTCACTAGCCATCGTGGCGGCAGCCTTTATCGCTGGCTGCGCGCTCCCGGGTTCGCTGCTTCCTTCCGCCCCGGAAGCCGGGCCGGATTCCGCCCTTGGCACCACCACTAGCACCACCTTGGCATTGCTGCCGGAACGCTTCGCCGCGAGCGGGGTCGCCGGACGCCCGCAACCCTTGGCCTGGTGGGAATCCTTCGCCGACCCGGTGCTCAACCAGGTGGTCGAAGTCGCGCTCGACAGCAATCTGGACCTCGCCCAGGCGGTTGCGCGGGTTGACCAGGCCCGGGCCCGGGCCCGCATCGCCAACGCCCTTGCCTACCCGCTGGTGAATCCAGTCGCGGGCGCTGACGACTTCGATATTCCCGTCAACGCTGGAATCGGCGCGCAGCTTGACGAGCTTGGGCTCGGTTCCGATCTGACCGAAGCCTTCGGAATAACGCTGCCCGACCGCTTAGGTTTGACCACCTACACCTTCGGGGCGGAGTTCGCGTACGAGGTGGATTTCTGGGGCCGCAACCGCAACACCAGGCTTGCCGCCGGGGCCCGGCGGCTCGCTTCGGAGGCGGATTACGTCGCCGCCAGCATCTCG
>JAPYNE010000005.1 GCA_028285945.1 Candidatus Foliamicus numerosus
AAAGATGACTCATCATACTGTAGGCGTGGACATCTCGAAGAACCGCTTGGACGCCCACCGGCTGCCCGACGGCGAGGCCGCGAGGTTCAGCAACGACGAGGCCGGCTTCGAGGCGCTGGCCGCCTGGATCGGCCCGTCCGCCGGCTGCGTGGCCCACGAGCCCACGGGCCCCTACCACCGGCGCTTCGAGCAGGCGCTCGGGGAAGCGGGGCTGCCGCTGGCCAAGGTCAACCCCTGCCGGGCCCGGCGCTTCGCCCAGGCCGCGGGGGAGAGCGCCAAGACCGACGCCGCGGACGCCCGCGTGCTGGCCGCGATGGCCGGGGCGCTCAAGCTGCGGCCCTTGCCGCCGCCGTGCAAGCGCCAGCGGCGCCTGCGCGACCTGCAGGCCGCCAGGAGCGCGCTGGCCAGGCAGCGCGCCGCGCTGGTCAACCGCGGCGCCCATCTCGCCGACCCCCTGCTCAAGCGCCAGCACCGCGCCCAGATGAACCTCGCCGCGCGCCATCTGGACGCCATCGACGCCAGAATGCGGGCGCTCGTCGCCGCCGACCCGGCCTTGGCCCGCAAGGCCGGGATCATCGCCTCGATCCCGGCGCTGGGGGAGCGCACCGCCGCGGGCCTGCTCGCCGAAATGCCCGAGCTGGGCACCCTCTCCGCAAAAGCCGCGGCCAGCCTCGCCGGGCTGGCCCCCGCCGCCCGGGACTCCGGCGCCTTCAAGGGGCGGCGCTTCATCCAAGGCGGGCGGCACGCCGCGCGGCGGCTGCTGTACATGCCCGCCGTCGCCGCCATGCGGTGCAACCCGGACATGAAACGCACCT
The DNA here is from genome assembly GCA_028285945.1 of Candidatus Foliamicus numerosus. Lineage (GTDB taxonomy): Bacteria > Pseudomonadota > Gammaproteobacteria > Steroidobacterales > Foliamicaceae > Foliamicus > Foliamicus numerosus. The sequence goes on from JAPYNE010000005.1 coordinate 816, forward strand.
GCCAAGCCCTCGTCCAGCGCGGAAAACCCGGAAAAGTCGCACTCGTCGCCGTCATGCGGAAACTCCTTGTCCTGGCCAACGCCCTGATCCAGCAAGACCGCTTGTGGACGCCGCAACACCCCCTGAACCACCACGCTTGACAACATGGATACTTCCGGGAGGGGTTAGCGCATGGCGCGGGCGGCAAGCTGGCGCTTTAAGGGCGGGAGGCGATCGGCGGCGGCCATGCCGCGCGTGGCGAGCGGGGCGGCGGGGCCGCTGAAGGCCGCGTTGATGGCATGTATGCCGAACGACATCTCGTGGCCGTAGCGGGCCCGTTCGCGGGCGAAACGGGCCAGCGCGCGGGCATCGCCGATCATCGCGTTGCCCCGCCCGGCGCATACGCGGGCGAGCGCATCCGCGTCGCCTATCCCCAAGTTGAGGCCTTGGCCGGCCAGCGGATGCACAACTCGCACGGCCTCGCCCACCAGAGCGTAACGTTCGCCGCATATTCGGGCCGCGGCGCCGCGGCGCAAGGGAAACGAAGCGATCGGCGTGGCCGGAACCAATTCGCCCGCCACCGAAGCGCTGGCCTTGTTCAGCGCTTCGGCGAGATCCGTTTCGTCGAGCTTCCGCAGCCGCTCGGCCCGGGCGTTGGGCATGCTCCAAACGATGCTCCAGCGCGTCGCGCTCAAAGGAAGAAGCGCCAGCGTGCCGCCGCCGGCAAACCGCTGCCAGGCGGTCTCTCCGCCGGATGAGGCCGATTCGGCCTCAAAGACGAGTCCGCGCTGGCCATAGCTTTGGGAATCGAAACCAATGCCTAGCGACTGCCTGAAGCTGGAATTGCCGCCGTCGGCGCCCACTAAAAGCTCCGCGGCCATTTCGCTGCCGTCCTCAAGCCTCATAACCCCGCATTCCTCTTTGATTTCCAGCGATTCCAACGCGGCCCCGGAACGCAGATGGATTCCAGGACATGCGCTTGCCAGCTCCCAAAGCGCACGGCGCACGGGTTCCTCGCGGGCCACGCAGCCTAGGGCGGATACGCCCAGTTCGGCAGCATCGAAGGTAATCGAGTTTCCGGGGGCCGGAGGGCCGTCTCCGCGCCAGACCACCATCCGGGAGAACGCATGCCCTCCCGGGACCAGCGGCGTTGCGCCTTCGCCGAAGGCGCCGGCATCCCCTCTGCCGGAATGAGCGGAACCGTTATGCCGAAGCCCGCATTCAGCCAGCACTTCCGCCGCGCCGGGCGAAAGAGTAAGCGCCCGTTGCGGCGCCCTGCCGCTCGATCTTCCCGGCACAGAGCGCTCCACCACCGCAACCTCCCAGTCGCAACGGCGGTTGAGCAGCAGCGCGCAGGCCAATCCCACGATGCCGCCGCCGGCCACCGCGGTCGGCAATGTTTCGCTCATAGCGGCAAGCCGCGCGCCAAGCGGGACATCCGACCGCCCTGCCCCAGCGCGAAACGCGCCAGCAGCGGCTTGGCTTGCGGTGCCAGGTCGAATATCTGCAAGGCCAGGCCGCGCAACGGGCGCAGCAATGAGCTGCGGCTCAGCCGCGCCAGCGTATCGGTGAAGCGGACCACGTTGGCTTGGTCGCGGCGCCGCCAGCTCGCGTAGCGGAAAAGCAGCTCGGCATCGCCAGGGTCGGGCGGGGGGTCCCGTTGCGCGTCAAGACCGGTCAGTCCTCGGTGCATGGCGAGCGTCTCGGTCAGCGCGGCAATGTCCCGCAGCGCCAAGTTGAATCCTTGGGCGGCCAGCGGATGCATGCTGTTGGCGGCGGCGCCCACCAGCACGGCGCGCGGCGCCGTCACGCGGGCGGCACGGCTGAGCGCCAGCGGATAGGCGGCCCGGCGCCCCACGCGCACGAATTCGCCGGCCCGGTAGCCCATGAGTTCCTGCAAGCGCGCCAGCAAATCGGCGTCTTCCATGGCCTTGAGGGCGGCAGCTTCGTCGCGGCCGGACACGATCACGAAACCGTAGCGGTTCCCGCCCGCCGGAATCAGCGCCAGCGGGCCCTGAGCCGTAAAGCGCTCCCAGGCGGTGTGGGGCCTGGTCAACTTGCGGACCTGCGCCAGTCCGGTCACGGCCACCTGCGCGTAGTCGGTCTGCTGCGTGGGGATCCCGAAGGCGTCGCGCAGGGGCGAACGCGCGCCTTCCGCCACGGCAAGCAACCGAGCCTTTACGGTTCGGATCGTTCCGCTCCGGCCGGTTCCGATCTTGCCGCCATCGCCGTTTGCGCCGCCGGCCTTTGCTTGGCGCTTGCAGGCGACCACATTGTCCTCGATGAGGGTGGCAACCGAGCCGGCACCGGTCTCCACGGACCGCACCCGCGCCGGACAGAGGATCTCGATGTTTTCAAGCTCGCGCAGCTTCTCCCAAAGCGCCTGTCCGAGCACCCGGTTGCGAACCACGCAGCCCAGGTTCTCCAGCCCTTCCGATCGGGCTTCGATGCGCGCAGCGCCGAAGCAGCCGCGCTCGGAAATCTCCACCGCGCGGATCGGGCTGGCCGCCTCGCTCAGCCGAGACCAGACATCAAGCTGCTTGAGAATGCGGACTCCCGTGCGCGCGATGGCGCTGGTTCGGTCGTCCAAGCTGGGCTGGCCGGGATCCCCGGGCGCAACAGCCTCCACCACGGCTACCTTCAATCCCTGTTCCGCCAGGGCCACCGCGAGGCTGGCGCCTGCAAGCCCTCCGCCGGCCACCAGGACATCACGCATCAGAGCGATCCGACCAGCGCCTCGATTTGTTCCGGATCCTTGGGCAGCGCGTCCGTGAGCACCTCGTGCCCGGTCGGCGTCACCGCCACGTCGTCCTCGATCCGAATGCCGATCCCGCGGAACGCCGCAAGCACGTTGTCGTTGTCCGGCGCAATGTAGATGCCGGGTTCGACCGTGCAGCACATGCCGGGCTCCAGCGCCCGCGGCTTGCCGTCGGCTTCGTAGTCGCCCACATCATGCACATCCATGCCCAGCCAGTGCGAAGTGCGATGCATGAAGAACTCGCGGCAGGCCTTCTCGCGCAACAGCTTGGCGAGCTCGCCCTTGAGCAGGCCGATGCGCCGCAGGCCCTTGGTGATCACATCGATCGCGGCGTGATGCGGATCGAGAATGGAAACGCCCGGCTCAATGGCGCTGATCGCCGCCTGCTGCGCTTGAAGCACGATTTCGTACACAGCGCGCTGCTCGGCGGAATAGCGCCCGCCCACCGGCCAGGTGCGGGTGATGTCGGAAGCGTAGCCTTCGAGTTCGCAGCCCGCATCCACCAAAAGCAGGTCGCCGTCCGCCATCCGCGCGTCGTTGTCGCGATAGTGCAGCACGCAGGCATTCGCCCCGGAGGCCACGATGGAAGGATACGATTCGGGCGCGCCGCCCTGCTTGAACCGGTAGATCAGTTCCGCCTCGATTTCGTATTCGCGCATGCCCGGGCGGGTGCGGCCCATCGCTTGCTTGTGCGCCTCCACGGCCAGCGCCGCCGACCGGCGCATGCAATCGAGTTCCGCCTCGCCCTTGCACAAACGCATTTCATGCAGGTGGTAATCCAGAGCGGCGATTTGCACAGGAGCCTTGTTGCGCTCCTTGGCCTGCTCGCGAAGGCGCTTCAGCCATCCGCCCAAGCGCGCCTCGAATTCCGGGTAGCGGCCGAGGTCGTAATGCACCGTATCCACGCCTTGCAGCAAGCCCGGCATGATCTCGTCCAGTTTTCCCACGGGATAGGCGGAGTCGGCGCCGAATGCCGCCATCGCCCCCTCGGGACCGGCGCGCTTGCCGTCCCACAGCTCGCGAGTAGGGTCGCGCTCGCGACAGAACAGCACGAAGGGGCCCTCGGCCCGACCGGGCACCAGCACGGCGACTGATTCCGGCTCGGCAAATCCGGTGAGGTAAAGCAGGTTGGTGTCCGGGCGGTAGGGATAATCCACATCCCTGCTGCGCGTGCGCTCCGGGCTGGCCGGCACAATGGCGGCGCAGCCGGTTCCGAGCGCTTCGATCAGTTCGCCGCGTCGCCGGGCGAATTCTTCAGGCGTGAGCATTCTGCGATTTTAGCCGGTTGGCCGGTTTGCGCACGCATGCCCGCAACCGCGCGAAGCAGGGCCTTCCGTGCTATATTCCCGCCCCATGACACAGAAACACAACCTGCGCAAGGAGATTGAGTTGCTGTCCGAGCGGGTCGATGAGCTGCTCGAAGCCAACGACCAACTGCGCCGTGAGAACGCAGCGCTGCTCGGCCAATGCGAGAAATTGCAAAGCGAGCGCTCGCGGCTGTTCAACACACGGGAGGAAGCGCGTCAGCAGGTCGCCGAGATGGTTCAGCGGCTGCGCAGCATGGAACGCAGCGTGTGACCGAGAAGTTCGAGACTGTGAGGCTCAGAATCCTGGGCGAGAACCACACCATCGCTTGCGAACCTGAAGACCGCGAACTTCTCAAAAAAGCCGCACCGCTCCTCGACGAGCATATCGAAGCCGTGCAGCAGCAGGATCCCCTGCTCGACACCGCCAGCGTTTTCATGCTGGCCAGCCTGAAGCTGGCCACCACCCTGCTGCAGTCGCAACGCATGGCAGAGCGCGGCAACACGGAAACGCTCGACAGCGTGCGCAGCGTCCGGCGGCGCGTGGAGCGGCGCTTGGAAAAAGGAGCAGCCGCCGAGGGCGCCAAGGTCCAAGCGGCAGGCTGAATCGGTCCGGAAAAAGGGGTTGCCCGCCGGAAAGGCGCCTGAACCGGAGCAAGCGCATCGCCGCCGGGAATGCGGGCAGCGCGCCCTCGACACAAGACCACGAAGCGACAATATGCCCATTGATGACCTGCGCTCCGCCCTGCGCAAGGCGCGCGAAAACCTGAATGGCGCCCAGCGCGAAGAAGCCGCCGGACGCTGCGCACAACGCGCCCGCACCCTGCCGGCGCTTCAGCGCGCCCGATGTATCGCGGCGTACATGGCCCACCGCGGCGAAATGTCCTGTGAGCCGATCATCGAATGGGCGCGGGGGCGCGGGGCCAGCGTGCTGCTGCCCGTGGTCGTGGGGCGGCACATGCGTTTCACCCCATGTCATCCCGGCGAGACGCTGACACCAAACCGATGGGGAATTCTCGAGCCCGAGCGGCGGCCCAGGCGCTGGGTCAGCGCGATACGACCGAGCGTGGTCCTCATGCCGCTGGTGGCCTTCGACTCCGCAGGCAATCGGCTCGGGCAGGGGGGCGGCTACTACGATCGCGCGTTCGCGTTTCGCAGGGCCTCGAAGAACTGGCGGCGCCCCCTGCTGGTGGGCTTGGCCTACGAGTTCCAGCAAGTGGACAGGCTCAACGCCAAGCCGACCGATGTGCCGCTGGATGCGGTGCTTACCGAACGGCAGGTCCACCCGTTCCGGCGCTGATCCGGACTGTGGAGGAAGCCAGAGAGGAAGCATCCTGCCCTCGGAGGGCTGGAAGCCCTCGTTGCCTCGCTGCGGGGTCAAGCCCTCCCCCAGCGGACACTGTCGCTGGGGGAGGAAGCCATTGCTCCATATAATAGCGGCGCCCGGTTATCCGCGAGGCCGTTTCTCGCTCCCCCCTTACGGTAAAGCCGATTGCGATCAAAAAAGACCGATAAAGAGGCAGCGCTGGCGGCCAAGCGCCACGCCGCGCAGGCTGCGATCGAGCATATCCGCCACGACTGCCGCCTAGGCGTGGGCACGGGCAGCACAAGCAACGAGTTCATCGCGCTGTTGCCGGAAGTCCGCGATCGGATCACAGCCGTCGCTTCCAGCTCGGAAGCCACCACCGCACTGCTGCGCGGACTCGGCTTTGAGGTGTCGCCGCTGAGCCAGTGCGGCACACTGGACCTCTACGTGGACGGCGCCGACGAAACCGACGATCATCGCCGCCTCATCAAGGGCGGCGGCGGCGCGCTGACCGGCGAGAAGATCCTGGTCGCGTCCTCGCGGCGGTTCGTGTGCATCGTCGATGAGAGTAAGCGGGTGGATGTGCTGGGCAAGTTCCCGCTGCCCGTGGAGGTTATCCCCATGGCGCGCTCGTCGGTGGCCCGCAAGCTCGTTGAAATGGGCGGCCAGCCGCAGTACCGGGAAGGTGCGATCACCGACCACGGCAACGAGATCCTCGACGTGCATCACTTGAGGATCCTCGATCCCGTTGAAATGGAAACTGAAATCAACCAGGTTCCCGGCGTGGTGACTGCGGGCCTGTTCGCCCGGAGGCGCCCGGAACTCGTGATCGTTGGCACAGCGCAAGGCGCCTACTCCCTGTAAGCGCGGGCTAAAGCCCCCCTCTCACCCCGGCAGCGGCGCCGTCCTTGCCTACGTTCCTGTAAGCGCGGACTAAAGCCCTGCACATGCCCGCGCCTCGTGGGAGCGTCTGGGGCAGGATGCCCCAGACGCTCCCCATGGATGGGTTCATGCGTCTCCCACGAGGCGCGGGCATGTGCAGGGCGAGGAACGGTCGCGGCGCGCAGGGCGAGGAACGGGCGCGGCGACTTCCTTGGAAGGCATGGCAAAATGCCTGCCTCTTCCATCCCGGAGACCTCAGGGGCAGGATGCCCCAGCCGAGCCCCATGGATGGGTTCATGCGTCTCCCACGAGGCGCGGGCATGTGCAGGGTGAGGAACGGCGCGGCGCGCAGGGCCTCAGGCCCATGAATGCATCCGCTCCGTTCGATCCCATCCATGTCCGCAACCCGCGCACCGGCGAGCGCGACCACGTCATCAAGCCCGCAACCCCCGACGAGGTCGCATCCACCGCCGACCGCCTGCGCATGAATCAGCCCGCCTGGCTGGACCTGGGGCTGGAGAAGCGCATCGAGGCGATGAATGCGTTCGCCGACGCTGTGCAGGACAACCGCCAGAAAATTTTCGACGCGCTTTGCGCCGACACGGGCAGGGTGCTGATCACGCATCTCGAGATCGACAACCTGCGCCACATGACCAACCGGATGGCCGGCTTTGCCCAAGATCTGGTGAAGAAAGAAGCGGCGCGAAACAGCGCGGTGCCCACCATCATGGCGCGCACGCAACTGGTCCCCTACCCGCTGGTGGGCATCATCTCGCCCTGGAACTTCCCCTTCCTGCTGGGCATGATCGATTCGGTGCCGGCGCTGATCGCGGGCAGCGCGATCCTCTACAAGCCCAGCGAAATCACGCCCCGGCACGCGGCCCCCGTGCATGAGTGCTTCGCCCAGGTTCCGGCGCTGGCGGATGTGGTCGATTACGCCATGGGCGCCGGCGCCACCGGCGAGGCCGTGATCGACAATACGGACGCTGTCTGTTTCACGGGCAGCGTGCGCACCGGGCGCCTCGTTGCCGAACGCGCGGCCAGCAACTTCATCCCCGCATTTTTGGAAATGGGCGGCAAGGACCCGGCCATCGTCCTGGAGTCGGCGGAGCTGGAGCGCACCGCCCAGGTCCTGCTGCGCGGCTCGGTGGCGGCCGCGGGCCAGGCCTGCCAATCCGTGGAGCGCATCTACGTGGCCCGCCCGCTGCACGACGCGCTGGTGGCGCGGCTCGCGGAATTGGCCGCCGAGGTCACGCTGAACACCCAAGCGCCCGACAAAGGCCATATCGGCCCGCTGATCTTCGGGAAGCAATTGGCGACCATACAGTCGCACATCGACGACGCCGTGGAGAAGGGCGCGACCCTGCATTGCGGCGGCAAGCCCGTCGAGGACGGCGGCACCTGGTATCCCGCCACCGTGCTGAGCGGCGTCAACCACACGATGCGCGTGATGACCGACGAGACCTTCGGGCCGGTGCTGCCCGTCATGCCATTTGACAGCATTGACGAGGCCGTCGAACTGGCCAACGATTCGCGCTACGGCCTGAGCGCCAACGTCTTCGCCGGAAGCGAGGAAGAAGGCGTGGAAGTGGGCCGGCGCTTGAACGGCGGCGTCGTTAGCGTCAACGAAGCGTCGCTGTCGGGAAGCGTCCACGAATTCGAGCAGGAACCGTTCAACCTCTCAGGACTCGGCCGCTCCCGCATGGGACCCGCCGGCGTGGAGCGCTTCTACCGCCACAAGCTCATTTTGTCGGACCTGTCGCCCGAAACGCGCGGCATCAACGCCTACGCCGAACCCGCCACCAACGCCTGATTTCTCCCTGGCCCCCGCATCGCGCCAGCTAAAGCCCTGTTGTTGCCCCTGCCTCGCGGGAGCGTCTGGGGCAGGATGCCCCAGCCGAGCCCCATGGATGGGTTTATGCGTCTCCCGCGAGGCAGGGGCAACAACAGGGCGAAGGAACACAGATAGCAGCACGCGGCAACTTGCCGCATGGAATCCGCCTGCCGGTGTTATCATGCGCCCCGCTGGCTCGGCATGGCGGCGGGGTATGGCGCAGTCTGGTAGCGCGTCTGCTTTGGGAGCAGAAGGTCAACGGTTCGAATCCGTTTACCCCGACCACTGCTTCATAAAAGCCGCCGCTTTCCCAAGCGAATCCAGTCGATGCGCCTGTAGCTCAACCGGATAGAGCATCGGCCTTCTAAGCCGGTGGTTGCAGGTTCGAGTCCTGCCAGGCGCGCCATGGGCTTAAGCAGGATTGGGCGGCGGGCACCGATGGCCGGCGAGCCGGGAACAGCACTATAACAACCGTGGTGGGCGTAGCTCAGTTGGTAGAGCCCCAGATTGTGGATCTGGTCGTCGTGGGTTCGAGTCCCATCGTCCACCCCACCCTTCCCGCCGACTGTGGCAATATTGCACCCCCACCCGCTGGCTTAGCGCGCCAGCATCCCGCTGGGCCGTTAGCTCAACTAGGTAGAGCAGTGGACTCTTAATCCATTGGTTGCGGGTTCGATTCCCTCACGGCCCACTCACTCCATTTTTTAACAGGCTGCTAGCTCCTTAGTCGCCCGAATACTCGCTAACGGTAACTGCCGCCGTCCGTCGCTGCGCCGGGTCAAGGTCCCGGCGTTTCTTCGTCAACATCGTCCGGGAGATGGTTCGCCTCGCTGCCCGAACAATCCTCAGACCTGCAAATCACGAATGATTCATCGCCGATGTTAACGGCGATGTTATTCGCCGCCATTCGAATGGTCAGCGGCGGCAACGGCTCCATGACATTTTCGATTACTTGCCGCATCGGCATGTGGACATAGCGCTTGAGGAACTTACCCATCGTTGGTCCAGCCAAGTCGTTAAGATGCTCCCACGCATGAGAGCCAATGAATGATTCGCCGCCTTGCTCCTCGAAAGCCTCGCGCAGTTCCGCCAACTTAGGATTAGGCGTCGAGTCGAGGACTATCAGCATGGGCATATATCCGCTTTTGCGGCAGTCTTGAGGGAACGAAAGCTCCTCGGCCCACCGCCCCTGCCCGGAAGCTGCAATTGTGACCCGCAGCTTGAATTCATACGCACGATCGCCCTTTATGCAATCCACTTGCCTCCCTTTGTTAGGGTTGTTCTGCCGACGAATCGGACTACGCTTGGCGCTTGCTGATACTCCTCCGATAGCACTCGCGATTATTGGCTCAAATAGGTAGCCAGTCTCTTGCGCTGCTCGATTGTCAACATCGAAAATCCACTTCCGCCACAGAAGGTAAGCTCCCATTGCAGCGGGGCTGAGCTTGCCGAACTCAAGCAGGCTCCGTGGTTGGATTTGCTCCATGTTCGGGAGAGCTTGGGTTTGTAAGACTCTCTCATATTTGAGCCTTGACTTATGTAGCTTGGCCAAGCAAGCAAAGTACAAATCCGCGTCAGGCACGAGGCTTACGAGACGCTCAAGCAGCGGCAGAAACGGCACGCCCGCCAACTCGAGCAAACTGATGGGCGCATCGCCGAAGAAGGGCAACGGATCTCTATCGAACTCTGGAAAGGCGTGGTTAACGCCAAGGTCTGCTGCGATCAGGCTAACGACATATGAGCAGGCACCCTCCGTTAGAGCCACGCCTTGTCCGCCCGCGCCTATCGTGCGAGCCTTCTCGACCATAGCTTGTTGCGCCTTACTGAGCGCCACCTCAGAACAGCCTTGCTTGTGCGGTATCCGGTCGAAAACTGGATTCAACCAAACTTGTAACCTGTTGCAGCGCAGGGCTTATACCTCTCGACAATGCCGGCACAAAACTCAACAGAGCACCGCTCTTCCCCCGCACCCTTCCATACCGGAGGCCCTCCGCCAGCCGATGCGCTATAGCCTCCGCGAGCCGAGGCGGCACAGCATTTCCAATTAATAGAGACCGCTCTGCCTTCGTGCCTCGAAAGATGAACGAATCCGGGAACGTCTGCAACCGGGCACACTCCCTGAGAGTCACAAATCTGTCCTCCCGAGGATGCACGAACTCGCTGACGGCCCGACCAGTAATCGCCTTTGAGGGCTCATTTCCCTTGAGGCGGCGAATTCCCGAAGGTGGACCGCCGCGACGTTCGCTTGGGGTGCCATCTTGGACGCGACGATGCGCGCGCCTTCTGTAGCTCTGATGCCAGAGTTCCTCTGGCAAGTCCCGCATCGTTTGTCCGGGCGCCAGCGCTGCAATCCGCTGGCGCCGATTAGCATCTTGGGAGCGGCAGTAGTGACCTTCCGGGCAGCCAGGCGCCTTATCACTAGGTGCTGGGAGGTTGTCAATCGCGTCCGCGACTGTTTCCGCAAGCGGAAGATGCGTGGCCGCCAAGGTTGCTCCGGGAGCCCCGAATGCGCTGTGAGTCGGCTCGGGAAACGTTGGATCAAACCCAAGCCCCCCAATCGCCAACACACGCTTCCGATGCTGCGGCACACCAAAATTAGCAGCGTTTATCTTGCGCAAGTGAATCCTGTAGCCGGATGCAATCAAAGGCTTGAGCAGCTCCTCGATTCGACGGCCCATTTCGGTTGTCAGGATGCCTTCGACATTCTCGAACACAAAAGCTGGCGGCCGGACGCGAGCCACCAATTGGGCAAAAACCGAAACCAACGTGTTCCGCCGGTCTCCCTTCAGTCTCATTCCGGCCGAAGAGAATCCCTGACATGGTGGCCCCCCAACAATCACCGTTGGCTTGGGAAAGATTGTGCTTGCTTTGATTTCAACGCATTCGGCGTGGTCGCCTACGTTTAATTTGAAGGTTTCGACTGCTGCCGGATGATTGTCCGCTGCCCACAAACTGCGGTAGCCTGCCTGCTTGAAGCCTAGTGACAGTCCGCCAGCGCCAGCGAACAAATCCACCACGGTTGGACAATCCATGCCCTAGCCTAGACCCGTCATTTGCGCTCTTGTCGCAGATATTGCTCGCTCACTGGAGAACACCCTTCAGGCGGCACTCCAAATCGGCGGCGCTTCCGCTGGCGAGGATTCCCAAAGAGTCGGCGTGAGGGCCTGACCCGTCATCTTTTCGCCTCCCGCCGACACGGCAGCAAGGATTCCGTTCCATAGCGCGGAATTTAGCGGTTTTGGAAATGCTAGTCAAAAGCACGAGTAGATTATGCCGTATGCTGGGCGGCCAAGGTATTGAACCAACATAGGCCAGCAGTGCGCTTTTCCTACAAATGCAGCAAGAAAACTGGTGTGAACTTCCCGGCATCGAACATCGCGAAGACACGGTGCTGAACACCCGCAATGAACGAAACGCATAGTGTGCAAATCGAATCGGGAGAAACGCTCTCGGAAATTGCCGCGCAGCACGGCGTCACCGTCGAGCAATTGCAGGAATGGAATCGGATCGAAGAAGCGGACTATGTGCAGGCGGGTCAGAAAATCGTCGTCCACGAAGCGGTGGTTTCGCCTAGATGGGACGAAGCAGACGGCGCGTGGCTGGCCGGAGCGCTTGTTGTAGCAGCATTGCTATTCCTGCTTCGCCGCAAACGCCGAGCGACAACTTCGCTGCCCGATGCCCAAGGCGCCCCACCGAAAGAGGCGCTACATCGGCGCGTCCCGAGACGCGCTCCGGTATTTCGGGACCTCGCGCCAGAGACAAACGCTGGCGAGCGACGAGTCCGATCAGTGCTAACGAAGCGTTATCGGGACTGGCCGCTGCTCAATAACGTGCTGCTCCCATCCAGGGGAAGAACGGCTGAGATCGATCACATCCTCATATCGCCCGCCGGCGTTTTCGTGATCGAGACCAAAGACATGGGCGGATGGATATTCGCAAGTCCCGGGCAGAAATGGTGGACGCAATCATTCAAGGCGGGCTGGCGGTCTCGCCTTATGAGAACCAAGTCGAAGCGATTCTCCTTCTACAATCCATTGCTGCAGAACCAAGGACACGCAAGGGCACTGGTCGAACTCGGGATCGTCAATCCCAAGGAGCTTCGGCCCGTCGCCGTGTTCGTGGGCGATGCCGATCTGAAAACGCAGGAGAAGTTCGTAGGATTTGAAGCGCACGAAGAAAAGGCAAAGCGGTTACACGTCTGGCGAATGCGAGGCGTTGTTTGCATGAGCCTGCGGGATTTGCGGCGCTACATCGCCTTCTCAGTTCACGCTCCGTCAAGTCCGAGACTGACTCGCGAAAGGATGGGCGCAATCCAGCATAAGATCACAATGTCTGCCATTCCCATGACTGCGGAAACTCACGCCAAGCATGTCGAGTTCGCCCGGTCTGCGAAACAGGCATCCTGGTGATGAAGCGCAATATCGCATGTCTGGGCTGGGGGTCTCTGATCTGGGACCCTCGAAACCTGCCAATCCACCGGTACTGGTTCGATGACGGCCCGCTGATTCCACTCGAATTCGCGCGACAATCCAAAGATGATCAAATCACATTGGTCATCTCGCCCGAGGCCCGCCCCGCGCGATCGCTATGGACTCTTATGGACAGCGATAGTCTCGAAGACGCGAAAGAACGGCTGAGGCAGCGGGAAGGAACAACGATGAAAAACATCGGCAATTGGTTGAGAAAACAAGGGCCTCCTAAGGAGATTCCCAATCTGGGCAAATGGGCGGTCGGACGAAATATCGATTCGGTGATCTGGACAGCATTACCGCCAAAATTTAATCGCCAAGAGGGTCGGCAACCTAGCATGGAAGAGGTGCTCATGCATCTTCGGGCTTTATCAGGGACCGCACTAGACAAGGCAGAGGAATACATTCGTCGAGCGCCTCGGCAGATTGATACGGCCTATCGAAGACGGATCAAGGCCGAGCTTCAGTGGTTGCCAAGAGCGGAAGAAAAGTAGATGCATAGCAGAGCATCCGTGGGCGAGGAGCCACCCAAAAACTGAGCCAATTCGGATGCGATTTCTGACAAACTCGGGAACTCGCGCCGAATGTCACCCCGGCAATCGCAGGTCATAGCGTGTGCTGCGCCCGCCAGCGGGCAGCCTCTCAAGCGCACCGATTTTTTGGAGATAAGACAAGTCCCGGGTGGCCGTGGGACTTGAGCAGCCCGTCAGCGCCACATACTTGCGCGCACTCATGCCGCCCTCGAAGCCGTCGGGCCCTTCGCGCAACATGCGGGCCAGCACCTTCTCTTGGCGATCATTGACGCGATTCCCGTAGTTGCGCCAAAAAGCCGCCTTGCGAATCACGAACGCGAACTGATCCCTAGCCTGCTTTTGAGAATTCAGGACGCACTGAGTCCACCATTCCAGCCAGCCGGTAATGTCCATGCTGCTTTGCCGACTGGCTTGGTTGAGCATCCGATAGTATTCCTCACGTTGCCGGTCAATAGTGGCGGACAGGCTCAGTAATGCCGGGTAGCCCAATTCCTGGGACAGCGCAATCTCGGCAATTACCCTCCCCATGCGCCCATTTCCGTCCGCAAACGGATGAATGGACTCAAAGTACAGATGGGCCACGCCGGAGCGCGCCGGTCCGGGCAGTGAGCGGCTGGCGTTGAACCATTCGACGAAGGTCTCCATTTCGTCGGCAACCCGCGAAGCCGGAGGCCCCTCAAAATGCACCTTTTCTTTCCCGGCAACGCCAGAGACGATCCACACTGGCTCGGTGCGCCAGCTTCCCGCGTTACGCATCCTTTCGCCTAGGAATTGCCGATGCCATGAGCACAAGCTCTCAACGGTCAGCGGTTTGGCGAACTCTTGGCGGGACCGAACCATCAGACGGGCGATTCCGCGAGCGTCAGGGTCCTGCCACCGATCCTCTTCAGCCAGACCCAGTTGCTTGAGAATGGATGAGCGAATGGCTCCGGGATCAACAATCTCGCCCTCAATCCGCGATGTCTTCTGGGCCTCAGCAACCATCAGATCGATCATCGAATGGATGCGCTCCTGATCGGAAAGCGGCTGAACCTCGCGAGCCAGCCGGTTGACGGCAAGCGCGTAGCGATAGCTGTTGTCTTGGACAATCTCCGCATTCCAAGTGAAATGCGGCCAGTCCTTGAGTTCCCAGATGTAGGGCATGGCGGATATTTCCGCTCCAGTTCGACGGGAATGATCCGAATAATACCTTTATTCGCATCATTTTTAGGCTACTTTTCAAAATTTCATGATGCGAAAAACCCCTTTATTCGCCTCAAGTGCCTGAGCCCGGTGAAGCCTCGGCCACCGCTGTGCCACGCTGCCATCGAGTGTCAACGCAAAGCGCGGATGTCGTGTTATCTCCAATTCAGAGAGGGCGCTTTTGGGGAAGGCGAGGGTTCTTTGGAGGGCGCTGCGGGGCGCCTATTTGGAGTGGGCAAGCAGGACAGCTTGATGCCGGGCGGTTTTCCGACCTGCGCCGAGAATTGCGAGGAAGTGATTTTAGAAAGGCGGCGCAGGACGCGGAAAGCCATCAGGCGCGCTGGTCCGACCAGGCGGCCACGATGTCGGCGGCCGAGGCCGACCAAATGCCGGCCTGCTCCGAAATATGCTTCAAAGCCGATTCCAAAGCGCCGATGCGGTGCGGCTGGCCCATCAGCCAAGGATGGACGGACAGGGCCAGCAGCCGACCGTGGCCGGTCGCCTCGGCCTCCGCCAGAAGATAATCGCAGGCATCCTTCACCTGCTCGGCGTACTCCCATTCCGAGTGCAGATTGCTCTGGATGATGAACTGGTCGTCGAGTTCCAGCGACAGCGGCAACGCCACCAACTCGCCGTGCCGGGTGGCGAACGGATAGGGCATGTCGTCGTTGATCCAGTCGCCCATGTAGCGCAGGCCCGCCTCGGCGAGCAGGTCCGGCGTGTTGCCGCTTTGCGAGCGCGCCGGGCTCAGCCATCCGGTGACGGGCTGGTCCGAGGCCGCGCGCAGGGCGCCGAGCGAACGGTCGATCAACTCCCGCTCGTCTTCAATGGCCAGCTCGCCGTGATGCAAAGTGTCCATGTGCCAGGAACTCGCCAGCATCTCGTTGCCGCGCCGGTTCAGGCGCTCTAGCAACTGCGGATAACGCCCGGCGACGGCCGCGTTCACGGAAAAAGTCGGGACGATGCCGGCTTCGTCCATGGCTGCGAGGCAGCGGAACAGGCCCACCCGGTTGCCGTAATCCCGCAGCGTGTAGTGGCGCAGGTCCGGATACGGCGTGCTCATGCCGCCCGGCGGCCGGAACGGCTTGCCGCTTTGATTCAGCGGAAAGAACTGCACCGCCAAGTTCACCCAAAGCGCCACCCGGGCGCCGTTGGGCCATGCGATCGGAGCGCGGCGGGACAGCATCGACCACTCGTAGCGGTCGTGGTCCATGCCGTAGCGGCGGCGCTCGTACTTCAGGTAGGCCGGGTTAAGCGCCATTGCCGCTGTCCTCCGAGCCGCCCCTGCCCCATTTGGCCACCGCCTGGTCGTAGTAGTGCTCCACGAAGTACTCGGCAATTTCCCGGCCCGTGGCCACCCAGACGTTCGGGTGCCCGGTGATATAGGCGAGCGCGTCCTCGAACGCGCGCATCCGGTGCGGGTGCGCCACCTGATAGGCGTGCAGCGGCACGCACATCACCGTGCCGCCCCGCTCGCCTTCCTCGTAGAGCCGGTCGAAGGCCTGCTTAATCATCGCCCCGTAACGCCTAGGCTCGATGCGGTTGACCACGTACACGATGGTGTCGTTCAGTTCCAGCGAATAGGGCACGGAAACGAACGCCCCGCCGGAGCGCACCCGCACGGGCGTGGGCTGGTCGTCGTGGAAGAGGTCGCAGGTGTAAAGCCCGCCGGCCTCGCTGAACAGGTCGAGCGTGCGCTCGGTGTGCGTGAGGGCCGGCGCCAGATAGCCGGAGCACCGCTGTCCGGCGTGCTTGGCGATGGCGCGCACCGAATCCTCGATCATGGCCCGTTCCTGGGCCTCGTCCATGCCGTAGGCATAGCGCGTGTTATAGATGCCGTGGCTGAAGAATTCCCAGTTGCGCTCCCGGCACATGTCGATGATTTCGGGATGGTGCTCGCAAAGCGCCGCCGACAGGCTCACGGAGCCGCGCACGCCGTGGCGGTCGAGCACCTCCATCATGCGCGCATGGCCCACCCGGTTGCCGTAGTCCCGCGTTCCATAGCCCTGGATGTCGGGCGCCGGGCGCGGCCAGGCCTTGCGTTGCGGATTGGCGGGCGGGTCCAGTTCGTAGAACTCGATATTGGGCGCCACCCAGAAGGCCACTCTGGCGCCGCCCGGCCAGCGGATGGGCAGGCGCTCGTCCCAGGCGCGATAGTCGTAGAGCGCTGGATCGTCCCGCACGGGGGTCATTCCTAAAAGCCCTAGAAGCCTACGCCGCGCGCTTGCCGAACCGGCTCGCAGCCGGGATGGCCCTCAAGCCAGCCGGCCACCGCGGCGAAAGGCTCCACATCCGCATACTTGAGCATGATGTCGCAGAGGTTGGCGAAGTGAGGTATCTCGTGCTTGTCGGCCACGCACTCCTCCGGGACGATGGTGCGGTAGCCGTGCGAGAGCGAGGCGACCGCCGAGGCGCGCACGCAGCCGGAGGTGCTGCCGCCGGTGAGGATCACCGTATCGACCTTGTGCCAGACTAAAAGCGAGGGAATCAGGCTGTCGTGGAAAACGCTCGCCATGCGCTTGTTGACCACGGCATCGCGCTCGCGATCGACTTCAAGGCGCGGGTCGAGTTCGGCGCGGGCGCCGCCCTCTTTGATATTCTGAAGGGAATTCTCGGTATCGGTGCGCGTGCCCCAAACGCCGGCATCGTCGGCGTTGCCCATGTAGGCCACGTAGGTCCAGATTACCGGCATGTTCCGGCCGCGCGCCAGCGCCGACAAACGGTTGATGTAGTCGATCTGGCCGGGGTGGGTCTGGTAGGCCGTGGGAAAGCGGTCGATGTCCGTATAGGCGCGCTGCAGATCGATATTGATCAGCGCCGCCTTTTCGCCGAAGCCGAAGCGCGCCCGGTTCGGGTTGGATTTCACCTGCTCCCAGTACTGGCGCGGCGTGAGATCGGAGGTTTGCATCTGTGGCATCGGCGCACCCGAACAACGGCCTGAGTTAAACAAGGCCCCTATTATTCCATCAATTGCAACGAACCGAAGCGCTGCGGAGCGCAGTTATTATAGGTTCCGGCAGGGTGCGGACGCTGCGCCGGACTGCGCTGCCGCGCCCGCTTGAAAGGGGATGGCTCCTCAATGAAAAGACGCAAAGGCTACGCCGACGGACCGTTCGGGCTGATCCATTACCAGGAGGCTGGAAGCGGCCTGCCATTGTTGCTGCTGCACCAGTCGCCGAGCTCCTCGGAAATGTTCGAGGTTGCCTACCCTCGGCTGGCGGAGCGCGGAATACGGGCCATAGGCGTCGATACGCCCGGTTTCGGCCAATCCCACGTTCCCGACGAGCCGCCGTCCATAGCCGACTACGCGAACGCCATCCGCAGCGTCATCGACCACCTCGAACTGGGCCGCACCGCCCTGCTGGGCCATCACACCGGCGCGTCGATCGCCGCGGAACTGGCCGTCATGGAGCCGCAGCGCGTGACCCGCTTGGTGCTGAACGGCGCGCCGCTGCTCACCGCCGAAGAGCAGGCCGAGTGGCGGGAAGCGCTGAAAAAGCACCCGGAAATGCCGCTGCAGGCCGATGGCAGCCACCTGATGGATATCTGGAACCGGCGGCTGCAATTCACGCCGGGATGGACCAGCCTGCGCGCCATGCATTGGGGCGTGGTGCAGATGCTGATCGCGGGCGGGAATGCCAAGTTCGGCCATGCGGCGGCATTCTCCCACGACCTTTCCAAGCCCCTGCGCGAGATCATCCAGCCGACGCTGGTGCTCACCAACACCGGCGACGATATCCACAAGGAATGCCGGCGCGTCATCACGCTGCGCCCGGACTTCGAGTACGCCGAGCTGCAAGGCGGCACCCATGACATCATTGACGAGCAGCCCGAGGAATGGACGCGCATCGTGGCCGATTTCGTCCTGCGGGGATGAATGCCGCAACAAACTACGATGCGGCCATATGAGCTGGCCAAGGCGCTAAGGAAACCGACATGACCGATACCTTGGGATGGCGCATGAAGTTCGGCGTGGTGGCGCCTTCCACCAACACCAGCGTGCAGCCGGAATACGACGACATGCGCCCGCGCGGCGTGACCAACCACTTCTCACGCGCCTGGATTCCGGATGACCCCGTGAACAACGATGAGGAATTCCTGCAGCTGATGGAGAACATCCGCGCCGAGACCGAAAACGCCGTGGACCGCGTGATGACCTGCAGCCCCGACTACGTGGTGATGGGCATGTCGGCCGAGACCTTCTGGGAGGGCGTGCTCGGCGCCGAGCAACTCAAGAGGAATCTCGAGAAGCGCGCCGGGGGCCGTGGCTGATCGTGATGGTCCCGTCCATGTGCCGCACCTCCCTGATGGGTGCGAACCCAGTTGTAGCTGCGCGTCCCCCCGTCGCGCCGATACCAGGCGTAGTAGTGCCTCACGCTCCAGCCCTCGTGCCGCCGCCGGTACCGGCCCACCATCCGCACCACCTCGTCCACCGGCGCCCGGCGGCGCGAGATCTGGCTCATCCGCTTGTCCAGCAAACCGTCCAGCCCCTCGGACTCGTAGCGGT
>JAPYNE010000050.1 GCA_028285945.1 Candidatus Foliamicus numerosus
GGAAAAGGCGCATCAACGCGCCGAGAGCAGGGGGCGGGGAAAAGGCGCATCAACGCGCCGAGAGAAGGGGGCAGGAAAAGGTGGATCAACGCGCCGAAAGAGGGTGCCGCAAAAAAGCGGATCAAAGCGCCGGAAGCAGGGGCGGCAAAAGGCGCATCAGCGCGCCTAGGAAGAATCACGGGACGCGCAGCCCAGCAGAAACTCGGTCAGCAGAGGCACCGGCCGACCCGTGCTGCCCTTGCTGGAACCCGTGTTCCAGGCAGTGCCCGCAATATCCAAGTGCGCCCAGTTCGCGTCCTTCACGAAGCGCGACAGGAAACAAGCCGCCGTTGTGGCCCCGGCGTAGCGCGAGCCGATATTGGCCATGTCGGCGAAATTGCTCTTCAATTCCGGCATGTACTCCGGGCTCAACGGAAGCCGCCACACCGGGTCGCCCGAGTCCTCACCCGCTTGGCGCAACTCCTCCGCCAGCTCGTCGCTTTTCGAGAACAGGCCGCTGTAATGCCTGCCGAGCGCCATCAGGCAGGCCCCGGTGAGCGTCGCCGCGTCCACGATCCTGGAAGGCTTGAAACGCAGGGCGTAATAAAGCGCGTCGGCCAGAATCAGCCTTCCTTCCGCGTCGGTGTTGAGGATCTCGATGGTTTCGCCCGACATCGCTTTGACGATGTCGCCGGGCTTGGTTGCGCGCCCGCCGGGCATATTCTCGACCGCCGCCGCCAGCACCACCAGGTTGATCGGCAATTCAAGCTCGATCACCGCCTGCATCACGCCCAGCACCGAGCCGGCGCCGCTCATGTCGAACTTCATTTCGTCCATTGCGCTGCCGGGTTTCAGCGAAATTCCACCCGTATCGAAAGTCACCCCCTTGCCCACCAGCGCCACCGGCGGGGTTTTCGGCGGCGCGCCCTTGTAGCGGAGCACAATCAGGCGCGGCTTCAGCTGGCTGCCTTCGCAAACGGACAGCAGCGAGTTCATGCCCAGCTCCTTCATTTCCTTTTCGAGCAGGATTTTTGCCGTGACCCGCGAACTGCGCCGGGCCAGCTTGCGGGCTTGCGCGGCCAAGTGCGCGGGCGTGCAGACATTGGCCGGGAGGTTGCCCAGCTCCCGGGCGAAATTGCGCGCCCGGCCGATGGCTTGCCCTTGCTTCAGCCCCAATTCGGCGGCCGCGACGCTGTCATCGCCGCCCACCGCTATGGTCAGCCTGCGGTTTTTCGGCCGGGCGTCCTTGGCCGCCTTGCGCGTGGCCGTGTAGCGGTACGAGGCGTAGTGCCACTGCTCGGCGAAATTGCGCGCCTTGCGGGTTTCGTCGAGGCCGGGCACCGTCTCCAGTCCCAGCATCCCGACCACATGCTCCGCCGCCGAGCGCTCGCTCCGTTTGGCTGCCGCCGCCAGCGCCTTGTTCCAAGCCTTGGCATCCAGCTTGCCCTTCTCCCCAAGCCCGGCCAGGAGCAGGCGCTTGATGCCCAGCCTGCCGGTTTCCGTAAGCAGCAAGGTCTCGCCGGGCTTGCCTTGGATGTCGCCGGAGGCCATGGCCTGCGCGATCCGCGACTGCAAACTGCGGCTCAGTCCGACCGCCGCTGCGGTTGGCCTGCCGTCCTGGTAAACCGGCAGGATGCCTAGGTCGGCTTGTAAACTGTCGAGCTTGTCGGTGGTGATGTGGAATTCCATGTGTTCGCCTCTTGAAAAATCAACTCGCGGCGCCGAAATGGCAGCGACGCGAATGGCGGCCAATTCTATTGCGTTTGTCCGGCCGCGGGCAGCAGTGCGGGTGTCCGTTATTCGGCTTCCCGCCGTCCCGGCAGCGGCGATCAGCGCATGACGCGCATTCTCGACCGCTATCTCTTCCGCGAGGCGCTGTCGCACTTCGTCGGCGCGCTGGCCGTGCTGCTGCTGCTGCTGGCCACCAACCAGTGCGTGCGCATTCTGGCTGCCGCCGCCTCGCAAAGCCTGCCGCGCGAGGCGGTGCTGCCGATGATCGGCTACACCGTTTTGCAATACCTGCCCGTCATCATGCCGGCGGCGCTTTTCTTTGGATTGCTGCTGGCACTGGGTCGGATGTGCCGCGACAGCGAGCTGCCTGCGGCCATGGCCTGCGGCTACGGCGCACGCTCGCAACTGCTTCCGGTGGCGGCGCTGGCCGTGCCGGCGGCGGCGCTGGCCTGCTGGATGACGCTGGATCTGGCGCCGGGCGCCCGCCGCGCAGTGGATGAACTCGAGCGGGAGGCCGCATCCTTGGGCGATCTGCGGCGCTTGGAGCCAGGCCGCTTCGTTGCTTTGGGCGGGCAGGGCGTGGTGTATGCCGAGCAGGCCGACGAGGAGGGGCGGCTTGAGCGCGTGTTCGGCCACCGGCAGGTTGACGGGCGCATGCAGGTCATCGTGGCCGACCGCATGGCGCTCAAGGAAACCGCCGATCCGCT
This sequence comes from Candidatus Foliamicus numerosus, assembly GCA_028285945.1. Classification (GTDB taxonomy): domain Bacteria; phylum Pseudomonadota; class Gammaproteobacteria; order Steroidobacterales; family Foliamicaceae; genus Foliamicus; species Foliamicus numerosus. The sequence continues at coordinate 2,418 of JAPYNE010000050.1, forward strand.
GGTGCGCATGGTGACCTTCGAGGACGGATTGCTGTACGACGGCTGGCCAGGCGAGTCCGAACTGCGCGTGGTTCACTTCGCCGAGCACGGGATTCCGGCGGTCATGCCTGAAGCCGGCAGCGGCAGTTCCGACCTGGATGCCGCGCGGACTGTCGATTTGCTCGCCAGCGGCGGTTTGGAATCGCAATTGGAGTTCCAGCGGCGCCTGTCCGCGCCCTTGGTTCTGATGATACTTGCCGTCATGGCGCTGCCGCTGAGCCGCCGGCTTCCCCGGCAGAGCCGTTTCGCGTCGCTGCCATGGGCGCTGCTGGTGTATGTGATCTACACCAATCTTGTGACCGCGGCGATTTCGTGGTCTGCGCAGGGGCTTACGCCGGCCTGGCTGGGCATGTGGTGGGTGCATCTGCTGCTGGCCGGCGCCGCGGCGGCTTGCTTCGCCTTGGGCGATGCTCATCGGCTTAGGCGATGGAGGCGCCGCTTGGGCGCTCAGGCTGCCGCATGACGCTGCTGGACCGCTATATCGCGCGCGCCATCCTGCCGGTGGTGCTGGTCTGCCTGGCGGCGCTGCTTTCGCTTTCGCTATTCGTGGATTTCGCCCAGCAGTCGCGGTTCGCAGGACAGGGGCAATACACGCTGCTGGACGGTCTCGCCTATGCCGCGCTGCGCATTCCGCAATTCGCCTTTGAAGCCCTGCCGGCCGCCGCCATCATCGGCTCCTTTCTTGCGCTGGGCAATCTCTCCGCCCATCATGAGATCACGGTGGCCAGGGCCTCCGGCGTATCGGTGCTGCGGCTTTCAGCGCCGGTCTGGACGACCGGCGCGGTGCTGGTTCTGCTCGCATTTTTCCTCGGTGATTCGCTGGCGCCGCCGATGCACGCGCTGGGCAAGCGCATGCGCGCCGCCGCAATGATTCCCACGCCCGCCCTCGCCCAAGGCGAGGGCGTTTGGATGCGCGATGGCGACCTGATCCTGAACCTGCGCCCCGGCGGCCAGCAAGAAGGCTATGCAAGCGCCATTCTATTCCGCCTCGGCGCCGACGGAATCAGCGCTTGGGGCCGTGCGCGCACCGCCAGGATCAACGAGGACGGCAGGCTTGAATTGGGGGGTTACGAGGAAACCGCCATCGAAGAGCGGCGAACTCGCGTGCAGTCCCGCGACGAGTGGGTGATGGAAACGCGCCTGAGTCCGGAAATCGTGGAACTCGTGGAATTGCGTCCGGATCTCATGAAAATGGCTGGCCTATTGCGCTACGCGCGCTATCTCGAAACGAACCGGCTCAGCGGGCAGCGCTTCCGCCTTGAAATTCACTCGCGCCTCGCCACCATGGCAGCGGGGGCGCTGATGTGCGTGCTGGCCCTGCCGCTGGTCTTCACCAATCGCAGAAAACTGGGCGGCAGCGCCCGGGCCGCTCTCGGCTTGGGCATCGCGCTGGTGTGGTTTCTCGCCAACCGCGGCGTGGCGGAGGCCGGCCAACTCTACGGCGCAGCGCCTTGGCTGGCTGCTTGGACGCCCACGCTGGCCCTAGGCGCGGCCGCTTTGCTACTGCTGCTGCGCGCCGACCGTCTCCGCTGGCGCCGCCCCCGGGGATAATCCGGGGCGCATCAGCCAGCGCGCCCGGACATAGGACGAAACGGTGCCGAGCCGCCTAAAATTTGTAACCTAATAGGTTACAATCAGCGCATGATACTGAGCTTCGCCCACAAGGGACTCGAGCGGTTCTTTAGGACGGGGCGTATATCGGGAATTCAGGCTCGGCATGCCAAGCGGTTACGACTTATCCTCTCAAACCTTGAAGTTGCTGAAGCCCCGGCCGGCATGGATCTTCCGGGTTTGCGCCTGCATGCCTTGAAGGGCAAGCGAAAGGGCGTTTGGTCGGTTGTGGTGAGTGCGAATTGGCGCGTCACCTTCAGGTTTGCCGGACAGAATGCCGAAGTTGTTAACTACGAGGATTATCACTGATGACTATGCACAATCCTGCACATCCCGGCGAGATACTTCGCGAACTCATCGTGGAGCCTATGGGGATGAGCGTCACCGATGCGGCTAGGCATCTGAACGTGAGCCGGAAAACGTTGTCGAAGATTCTGAACGCTCGCGGCGCTGTCACCCCGGAAATGTCGGTTCGGCTGGAGCTGGCATTCCGCAAGCTCTCCGCTGATCACTGGCTTCGCCTCCAGGCCGCCTACGATTTGTGGAACGCCAGACGAAACTCGGAAACCCTCGCGGTTGAGCCCTGCGTCTTGGAAAGCGCATCTTGAACCCTATCTTCGATCCGCACTAAAACTCTCCGGGCAGTCTGGCTGCGGATCGCGGTCGTTTCTCAATTTGCTACACTCTCGTCGGAGCGGCGGCCGCGCGCGGATTCGCTGCGGATCGCGGTCGTTTCTCAATTTGCTACACTTAGTTGTTGCGCGTTGTTTCGCCACTTTAGGCTGCGGATCGCGGTCGTTTCTCAATTTGCTACACTAGTGCCTATAAGGCGTGTAGAACGCGGCTAGCTGCGGATCGCGGTCGTTTCTCAATTTGCTACACTTCGAAACGATCATCCTGACCGAGGCTTGCGAGCTGCGGATCGCGGTCGTTTCTCAATTTGCTACACTCTCACGCCGAGATTCGGATTGGCTTTTATCGCTGCGGATCGCGGTCGTTTCTCAATTTGCTACACTGCGGTAGTAGTTGGGTGGGGCTTCGCTTCCGCTGCGGATCGCGGTCGTTTCTCAATTTGCTACACTGTACGGCAAATAGTGCTTCATTAGTTCCCAGCTGCGGATCGCGGTCGTTTCTCAATTTGCTACACTTAGGGTGATGAACGACCGCGAATTCACGCAGCTGCGGATCGCGGTCGTTTCTCAATTTGCTACACTCCCGCGGGAGAATTCCGCGCCGACGTGCTCGCTGCGGATCGCGGTCGTTTCTCAATTTGCTACACTGATTGATTACTGGGAGATTTTGAAATGATGGCTGCGGATCGCGGTCGTTTCTCAATTTGCTACACTTTACGCGACGTAGGGCATTGAATTGTGCCTAGATTTGCCCGCCCACTGGTCAAAAAAACTCCAGCTGGGCGGGCGAGTTCGGTGGATTCTTGCGGTTTTTCCCAACATACGTCTCGATTCGCCCGAACTGTTTGTCTGTGATCGTCAAGAATCTGACCTCGCCTGCCGACGGAACGCAGCGGCCCATTCGCGCCGCATGGACCTTGGCATTTTCGATGGAAGCACAGTGCCTAATGTATACAGAGTACTGCATCATCGTAAAACCATCCTTGAGCAAGTCTTTACGGAACCGGGTATAGGCTCGCCTTTCGTTGGGCGTATTCGTGGGCAAGTCAAACATCGCGATTACCCACATTGAACGCCAACCCCACGGATTCGATTTTATCAACTCATAACGCCCCCCCCCAATTGGTGTATATCAACCGACTTTCGCTGCATCTGCCAAGTCGGGTTCCACCGGGAGACCTTTGGGAAGCGACAAGCTCCGGTCACCCCCGGTCAAGGCGCGACACAGCGACACCGCACTGGTATGGAGGGCGAGCAGAAGGGGTTCCCGGCGACTGCCAACCTGAATCGTCTCGTTCAGCAGGGATAGGAGTTCGGCGCGGGTTGACTGTTCGGCCAAGTCGGGCACAAGTTCCCCATCCTCGCCGGCCAATTGACGGACGCGCCAGTCCACGTACGGCCGGTACGGCTCCAGCAAATCGTCCGCCAAGCAGAACGGATTGCTGCGGTGGCGATGGTGAATGCCAAGAGACGGAATCAAGCCCGCCGCGACGATGGCGCGAGCGACCGCCGCGCGGACTACCGCATAACCGTAGTTCAGTAGCGCGTTCAATCCTTCGGCTCCGCGCTGACGGCGGAACGTCGGTCCAAACAGCCTTGGCCAATATCTCTGTGCTGCTTGTGCCTCCAGGTTTTCAGGGTCGCCGGAGCGAACTCGCCTAGTCATCGGAGCGAGACCGCCGTGATCCCCGGTGAAGTGGGATAGCACGGTCGCCTGCTGAAGGATCTTGGCCCGCACGATCGCCTGCCATGCTCGCTTGCGTACTGGTAGGCTGGTCTCGACTTGGGCGCGGTGCCGTTTGGTCTGGACATGGTGCGCATCAAGGGGAAGCATCATTCCGGTGGGCAAGTGATCGCGGCCGGTCACCAGGACCATGGCGCCCGCTTCTAGGAGTTCGAGAAACACCGATTGTGTGTAGGTTGCTCGCACATCGTCTACGATCACGACACCCAGATCCTCGATTGGCAGCGTGGTCTTGGGTAGGTCAGGTCGCTCGACCACAAGCTGGCGATACGCAACCGAGAGCCGAGTTCCAAGGGTCGAAAACTCGACAGTTCGTCGGATCATCGCTACAGCGACTCAGTCATTGGCAGAACGGATGCGGCCAACTGGATCGACGGAAATCTTGGTTCCGCCGCTCGAGACGATAGTATTCGGGTTGGGTCGAAACTCGGTGGCCCTGACCGCGTCGTTGTGCTCTGTCATCACGACTTGGCCATTCCCCCAGACACTGGAGACGACTTGCACGTTCGTCGCGTCGTTCCTCGTCAGCCGCAATGAATCGCCAGGCGATAGCGACATCAAGAACTGAGCGTTATCGCCGCGATCGCAGCGTATTACCGGTTCGCGTTGGGCCAGACGGCGTGAAGCCTCCATCAGGCTTACCACTTCATGCTCGACCTTCCCGTCAGGCAGTCGATAGATCGCGATGTGGTGGTTGTTGCCCAAACCGGCGTAACCCGTTGAGACCTTCGCCATCAGGTCGATTTTCTGCTTCTTTCGCAGACGCACCCTACGGATTTTTGGACCCTTCCGGCCACGCTTAGGATAAGGCGGAAAGGCCTTCTTCGGATCGCCGTCGCCGTGCTTGTTCACCCACGCCAAGATGGTTTCGCGCAACTTCTGGTCGGGCCACAGCTCCTTATTCTTCTCTGACAGATCGCGCTGGCTCAGATCCTCGACATTTCTGCGCGAGACGAAAACTCGATAGATTTCGCCTCTTGGGCCGGAGACAATCTCCTGCGTATCGCCGTAAACCGTGTCTTTGTGGAGGGCCCCAGAGAGCTTCTTGCGGACGCGATGAGATACCACAATGTCTGCGACGGCCTGTTGGGCATTGATTCGAATCGCTGCCCAAGGCGGAGGGAGTTGCGGCTTGGCCGCGCCGGGATTGTTCTCGTCCTGCCAGTACCGCGCCAGTCGCTGTGTCACGCCGGGATGGCAACAAGCGACGGTCAACGCATCGACCGCATGATGACGGTGGTCGGCGCGGGTTTTCTCTCCGTCATCGGCCAGAATGTTGTTGAGGCCCCATAGTCGGCGAAGATGCGCGGTGACCCGCCCCGATACGGCTTGCACCTTTACAGGCCCCTCCGGCCCGGCATCGGGCCAAAGCATTTTCAGTTGGGAGACGGCCTCGCGAGCGGCATAGCTGGTGTCGTTGAGTTGTCGGCTGACGAAATCATCAGGAATGGAGTCGGCCAGGAACCGCCTGATCTTCCCGAAGGACATGCCAATTCCTACCTTGGAGGCTTTCTTCATTTTGTCGAGCCGATTGGCCACGGTCACCCATTCGTCCGGGTCGTTGCGGAAGAAATCGTAGGGAATCTGGTTGCCCTTATCGGCGTTCACGTCTGTTCGGCACAGGGTCTTGTTCCTGAAGCTATTGTCGAGGGAAAGGGACTGCGGCCAGATGTGTTCCACCTCGAACTTACCCCTACGGAACAGGTCGTTGAAACAGATGGAGTCGCCTGTGTACGGACAGCGGTGTCTGCACTCCTCCCAGAGCATCCACTTTTCGACATCGGCCCGCGACGGCTCGATGATGCCGTTTTTCTCAAGCTGCTTGCGCGCCCTACTGCGCCGCCGCTCCTGCCGACGAATGCCGGTCGCCTTTTCTTCCCGTTCACGCTTTGAGTTTCCGACATCGCGTGCGACTTCGACGCGAATGAGATCCGGCTTGCCGAACATGTCTATCAAGTTGTTGACGACCTTTCGCAATTCGTTGCGGGTTCGGGCGACGGTGGGGTTGCGCAAACCGGCCACACGCTTGCGTTCATCCGGGTCAGCCGAACTTGGAAGCCGGTGAAGCACTTCGCCGGTCGGTTGCTCGCGATCCGGAAAGGTTTCGGTTCGCCATGGTTCCCAGTCCGGACCGTTGACGATTTCGCCGAATCTCACGCCGACTTCAAGATGAGGCAGCATCGCCTGAAGCGCCTTGATGGAATAGGGTTCCCAGCCTGGCGGCAGTTTCATGCTCTCAATGGCGACCGCCTGGGCATCGGACAAGCTGAACTCGTCGGCGAACCGGCGCGCAACTGCGGCTCTGCGTGCCTTGCGCTCGGGTGCTGGAAGGATGACCACGCGTTGACCGCCCACTTCTTCGTAGTCGGCTTGCCAGATCCGCCGGGGCAGCGAATCCCGGATTTCCTGCTTGCTCGGATGATCCTGCCAGCCGGTGCCGAAGATGCCCTTCAGCTTTGCTTCGATGGCGTTGCCGACCAGCTTGTTCTCGCCGCCTTCCTGCAGGTTGAACTTCAGCCCTTTCTCCTCGCCGGCTACGCCGCGCGCCCGGTAAACGGATGCCAGCGCCCGCCGGACACCCGCCCACGTCATCGATTTCTGCACTTGCAGTTTGGCGAGGATCGCTTGGCGCTCGTCCCCGTCGAGGCGGCGCTGATTGCCGCCTGCGAGCGAGAGATTGTTGAGCTTTTCGAGCATGCGCCGTTGCTGCGATAGCCAGGATCCTCTCGGGCAAAGCTGCGCGCCGGGAACAAAACGGCACTCACCGAGGGTATTCAATCGCCAGAAAACGGGCCGCTGGAAAAAGATTGTGTCTCGGACGGACGACTGAAACCCGCCCGGGATGCGCGGCAGCCAGACCTTCTTGAATTCGTCCTCGACGAGTTCGCGCGTCGCATGCTTGCCCCGCTTGCGGTCATGCGGACCGCGCTCTGCCAGCCAGGCGCCCAGCGTCTTGTCTCCGTGCTTCAATTCCCGAACGGTTTTGTCTCGCGCGGACGCTGTTTTCTTGTCGTCCGCGTCGTCGCCAGCGGGCTCTGCGCCGTCCGCGATTTCATCCAAGTCGCGGCCCTTGAAGTGCCGTCGTTGTGCAAGATGATAGATGGCACGACCGATTTCATGAGAGGCTAGGGTTTTACCTTCGAATGCTCGCCTGCGAAGTTCGTACGGATCGGATTTCATCACCTCGTCCCAAGCTGGCGAATCCCTCGCGGGCAGAAGTTTGGCTTGGAACAGGGTGTCGGCGAGTTGGCGGCGGCGCTTGCGCCGACGTCGAAGCTGGCGGCGGCGTTGACGCGCTTGGCGACGATACTGGTTCAGCGGTACGCCCTTCGGGTCGCGGGCCTCGGGGAAAATTCTAACGCCGAGGCGGCGAATCTGCCCGGTGGCTTGGTTGGCATCGTATTCGATCGCAGCAAAGCCGATTGACGTCGTGCCGATATCGAAACCAAAAACGAGCGGCATGCGAGACAATTCCTGTGAGATGTTCCGGTTGCGTGTGCGATTCTATTACTTTGCGCTATCATCACAGGCGTAGCAAATCGAGAAGCGTCCGATTTCCTTTTCGTAGCAAATCGACCCTTTCGTGCGGGCTCGGTGTCCCAAGGTCGTCCACCGGCACAAAAGCCTCCGTCTAGACGCGGAGGCTTTTGTGTTTTGTGAAAACCTGATTTGGCGCTAGAGCACCGCGACTTACGCTACTAGGCCCGATCTTTAATTGTGGCAGCAGGGAAGTTGGCGCTCCCTAGGGGAATCGAACCCCTGTTTCCAGATTGAGAGTCTGGTGTCCTGACCCCTAGACGAAGGGAGCGCGAACGGCGCATCGTACCCGCGCGCGCCTGCCGTGCGATATTATAGGCAGCCGAAAACGGGCGCGCCGCAAGGGCGCGCCGCCAAATCCTTAAAGCTGGGGGTCTCGCCCTCCATCGAAACAACGGCGCTGAAAATTCCCTCGGGCGAACCGCGTATTCATTCGCGGCAATTGCCGTCCAACGTTATTACGGTGCTCCGTGGCTTGCACCGGGCCGGGCACCGCGCCTGCGTGGTGGGCGGCGGCGTGCGCGACCTCCTTTTGAACCTCAGGCCGAAGGACTTCGACGTGGTGACGGACGCGCGCCCGGAAGAGGTGAAGAAGCTGTTCCGCAGGGTGCTGCTGATCGGGCGGCGCTTCCGCTTGGCGCATGTGATGTTCGGGCGCGAGTACATCGAGGTGGCCACGTTCCGCGGGTCGGGGGCCGAGCCGGCGGATGCCGAAGGGGCGGCTGCCGGGGATGCGGTGGTCAAGGGCGCGCACGGACGAATCCTGCGCGACAACCGTTTCGGCAGCCTGGAAGAGGACGTGATGCGGCGCGATTTCACGGTCAACGCCCTGTACTGGGATTACGCCGACGGGCGCATCATCGACCACGCCGGCGGGCTTGATGATATTCGCCGGCGCCGGCTGCGCTTGATCGGAGAGCCGCGGCTGCGCTACAAGGAGGATCCGGTGCGGATGCTGCGCGCGGCGCGCTTTGCCGCCAAGCTCGACTGCGCGCCGGACAAGCGCTGCGCCGCGCCGATTCCGAAAATGGCGCGGCTGCTGCGCTCGGAGCCTCCCGCCCGCCTGCTCGAAGAAGTCCGCAAGCTTTTCCTGAGCGGCCACGCGGTGGCCAGTTTTGCCCAGTTGCAGCGATTCGGCCTGCTCTACGAGCTTTTTCCTTTTCTCAAGGCGTGGGCCGACGCGCAGCCGCGCGCCGAGGCATTCCTGCACGAGGCGCTTGAGACCACCGACCGCCGCCTCAACGAGGGCGGCCACGCCAGCCTGATGTTTCTGATGTGCGTGTTCTTCTGGGGCGCCGTGTCGATGAGGCTTGGCATCGCTTGCGGCAGCGGGAAGCCTCCGAGTCACGGCCAGATTGCCGAGGCGTTCCGCGCCGCCGTGCGCGGCATGGAATTCGGGCTCAAACCCACGCGGAAGATGCAGGCGGACATGGAGGAGGTGCTGGCCCGCCAGGCCACGCTTCAATCGGCTCAGCCGCGTCGGGCGGGCCAAGTTTTGGGAAGCCCGCTGTTTCGTCCGGCGTACCGCTTGCTGTGCTTGCGCGAGCGTTTGGGCGAGGTGGATGAGGAACGGGTGCGCTATTGGCGCAAGAGGGCGGGAACCGCGCCTTCGCGCTCCTGGTCGAAACGCCGCAAAGCGAACGCGGGCAAGGCCGCGAGAAGGCCCCGCAAGGAAGGCGGCGGATGACCGGGCCATCCGGCCCCGGCCGCTACATTGCGGTGGAGGGCTGCATCGGGGCCGGCAAATCGACGTTGGCGCATTTGCTGGCGAGCCGGATGAAAGGCGAATTGATCGTGGAGGCGCCGCAAGGCAATCCGTTTCTGGAACGGTTTTATGGAGGCGTGTCGCAGGCCGCCTTGCCGGCGCAACTGTATTTCCTGCTGCACCGCACGCAACTGGCCGAACGGATCAAGAAGGAAGACCTGTTCCCGACGACCAGGATCAGCGATTTTCTTCTCGAGCGCGACCGGGTCTATGCCGAATGCACGCTGGCTGCCGACGAGTTGCAGGTTTACGACATGGTGAGGCAGGCGGTGGCGGTGGAGCCTCCGGTTCCGGACTTGGTCCTTTTTCTGCAAACATCAGTGCGAACGCTGCTCAAGCGCATTGCCAACCGCGGCATTCCCATGGAAAGGCGCATTACCCCCGGCTATCTCGAAACGCTCAATGACGCGATGGCGCGATTCATACTGGACTACGACGCGGCGCCGGTGCTGATCGTGAACACCGAGTCCATCGACCTGGCCAATAACGATGAGCACCTGGATCTGCTTCTCAATGAAATGAAGAGCGTGACGGCCGGGCGCACCTACTTCGATCCCAGCGGCTTGGTTGCTTAGGGGCCGCATGACGCGATCCGCCGCCCCCGGTTTGAGGAACCCTGGATGTACGTTCAACTGAAGCAGCGCGACATGCGCCGACCGCCGGTTAACGTGAGCACGCTGGCGCGGATGAAGAAGGAGGGCGAGCCGATCGCCTGCCTCACCGCCTATGACGCCAGCTTCGCGCTGCTGGTCGATCAGTCGGGAGCGGACCTTGTGCTGGTGGGCGATTCGCTGGGCATGGTGATTCAGGGACACGACACCACCGTGCCGGTTACCGTGGACGACATCATCTACCACAGCAAGATCGTGGCCCGGGCGCTGACCCACGCCTTTCTCGTGGCCGATATGCCCTTTATGAGCTACAGCGAGCCGGAGCAGGCGCTGGATAACGCGGTTCGCCTGATGCAGGAGGGCGCTGCGATGATGGTCAAGCTGGAGGGCGGCATGGGCCAGCGGAAGATCGTGGAGCATCTGGCGCGGCACGATATCCCGGTTTGCGCCCATATTGGGCTGCGGCCGCAGTCGGTGCATAAAATCGGCGGCTTCAGGGTGCATGGCCGCGATCCCGATCAGGCCGGGCAAATGGTGGAGAGCGCCCGCCGGCTGGAGGATGCGGGCGCCGATCTGGTATTGCTTGAATGCGTGCCCAACGAGTTGGGGCAGGCGGTGGCCAGGCAATGCCGGGTGCCGGTGATCGGGATTGGGGCGGGTCCGAACGTGGATGGCCAGATCCTGGTGCTGTACGACATGCTGGGCATCACCCAGGGGCCGGTGCCGAAGTTCGTGCGCAACTTCATCGACGAGGCAGGCAGCCCGCTGGCCGCCTGCGAAGCCTATGTCGCGGCGGTGAAATCGCGGGAATATCCGGCGCCCGAGCACTGCTTCTCCTGATGACTCGCGCGCAGCATTTGTTTTTGATCGGGACCGTTGCCTGCGCGGGGTCACCGTGCCGGGAGACGCATGAACCCATCCTTGGGGCTCGGCGGCGGCTCCTGCCGCCGCCGCTCTCGGCACGGTGACCCCGCGCAGGCAACTCGCGCTCGAATAGTCCTTTGGGATGATGCGGGTCGTTAAGACGAGGGCGCGGGCAAGGGCGCAGGTTCGCCGCTGGCAGGAGGCCGGCGAGAGGGTGACGCTGGTGCCCACGATGGGCGCGCTGCATGAGGCCCATCTGAATCTGGTGCGGCTGGCGAAACGCTCGGGACGAGCGGCGGTGAGCATTTTCGTGAACCCCACGCAGTTTGCCCCGGGCGAGGATTTCGAACGCTATCCCCGCGATCTGGAGGCGGATGCCGCCATGCTGCGGGAAGGCGGCGCGGATCTGCTGTTCGCCCCCGGAGCGGAGGAGGTCTATCCCGGGGGGCTTGAGGCCACCACCCGGGTGGAAGTGCCGGGCCTGTCCGCCGAACTCTGCGGCGCCCACCGCCCCGCTCACTTTGCCGGGGTGACATCGGTGGTTGCGCGGCTGCTTCTCGTCATGCTGCCTGATGCCGCGATTTTCGGACGCAAGGATTATCAGCAACTGGTGATCCTGCGCCGCATGGTCGAGGACCTGCATATTCCCGTGGAGGTGGTTGAGGGGCCGATCACGCGCGAAGACGACGGCTTGGCCATGAGTTCGCGCAATCGTTATCTGAACACTGGACAAAGGCAACTCGCGCCGCTGCTGCATGCGGTTCTCCAGGAATGCGCGCAGCGTTTGCGCAAGGGCGAGCGCGACTTCGCCCGGCTGGAGCAGGAGGCGGCGGCGCGCCTTCGGCGGAAGGGCTTTGCGCCGGATTACGTCGCGGTGCGCCGCGCCGGCGACCTGGGGCCGCCTGCCGCCGCCGCCGCTGGCGAATGGGTGATTCTGGCCGCCGCTTGGCTGGGCGCCGCCCGCCTCATCGACAATGTCGTGTTCCGGCAGTAGCGGCGAAAGCGGCGTGAGGGCTTGCGACCGGCCTCAGGCCTTCCTCGAAAACAGGAGGTTGGCGCGGGCGAATTCCCTTGCGGCCCAGCGTTCGCGATCGTCCGTGTGTGTTATGGTAGATGCCCGATCCCTTGTTGTGGTCGGAGTGGCATGACCCGCTACATTTTCGTTACCGGCGGCGTTGTTTCCTCGCTGGGCAAAGGCATAACAGCCGCCTCGCTGGGCACGATTCTTGAGGCCCGCGGCCTTTCCGTCAGCATGATCAAGCTGGATCCCTATATCAACGTGGATCCGGGCACCATGAGCCCGTTTCAGCACGGGGAAGTGTTCGTGACCGCTGACGGCGCTGAAACCGACTTGGATCTCGGGCATTACGAGCGCTTTGTGCGGTCCGGCAGGCCGGGGCGCCATTCCAACTTCACCACCGGGCGCATTTACAACGCGGTCATCGCGCGCGAGCGCCGCGGGGGGTATTTGGGCGCCACGGTGCAGGTGATACCGCACATCACCGACGAAATCCGCGATTCCGTTTTTCTCGGCGCGGGCGATGCCGACGTGTGCATCATCGAGGTGGGCGGAACGGTGGGCGATATCGAGTCGCTGCCGTTTCTCGAGGCCATCCGCCAGATCGGCCTGGACAAGGGGCGGGAGAACGTGGCGTTCGTGCATGCCACTTTGGTGCCGTATGTCGCCACTTCCCAGGAAATCAAAACCAAGCCCACCCAGCATTCGGTCAAGGAGCTGCGTTCGATCGGCATCCAGCCGGACGTGCTGGTGTGCCGCTCGCAGCTTCACCTGCCCGACGAGCAGAGGCGCAAGATCGCCCTGTTCACCAACGTGCGGGATTCGGCGGTGTTCTCTGCCCCCGACATGGATGATTTGTATGCGATTCCGCTGGAGCTGAGGAAGCAAGGCCTGGACGAAGTGCTGGTTCGGCAGTTCCGCATGAACCCGCCGCCGGCCGACCTTTCGGACTGGGAGCGGGTGGTGGCTGCCGGGCGCAACTGCGAAGGCGAGGTGACCGTGGCCATGGTGGGCAAGTACATGGATTTGCGCGACTCGTACATCTCCCTTAACGAGGCCCTGGGGCACGCCGGGCGCCGCGCCGGCGTCAATGTTCGCGTGCGCCATATCGAATCCTCGGCGATCGAGGATTCCGGCGTTGACTGCCTGGCCGGTGTTCATGCGGTGCTGGTGCCGGGCGGCTTCGGCGAGCGCGGCATCGAGGGCATGGTGCGCGCTGTGACCCATGCGCGCGAGAAGGAGATTCCATACCTGGGCATCTGCCTGGGGATGCAGGTGGCGGTGATCGAGTTCGCGCGCAACGTGGCGGGGCTGGAGCACGCCAACAGCACTGAGTTCGACACCTATACGCCGCATCCGGTGGTGGCGCTGGTCACCGAGTGGATCGACGAATCGGGACAGGTGGAGCGCCGCAGCGAGGATTCCGACAAGGGAGGCACCATGCGCTTGGGCGAGCAGGCCTGCCATCTCGCCGAAGGCAGCTTGGCGCTGGAGGAATACGCCGACACGCCGGTGCATGAGCGCCATCGCCATCGCTACGAATTCAACAACCGCTACCTCGCCCGGCTGGAGAAGGCCGGCCTGGGTTTTTCCGGACGGTCGGCCGACGGGCTCGTGGAAGTGATCGAACTGCCCGCTCATCCTTGGTTTCTGGCCAGCCAGTTCCATCCGGAGTTCACGTCCACGCCGCGCGACGGGCACCGCCTGTTCGACGGGTTTGTTGGCGCCGCCGTGCGTTACATGCAGCGGGGCGACCTCCCGGCGAAGGCGGCCAGCGCCGCCGGCGCTTGATTCTGGCTCGGCGCTAGTGGCCTCGCTGAGCGGTGCCGGCAGTGCGGAAGTGGCCGGCTTCACGGTCGGGCTTGGGCAGCCGATCTTCCTGATTGCCGGCACCTGCGTGGTGGAATCGCTGGATTCGGCGCTTGAGACCGCCGGCCGGCTGGCCGAGGTCAGCCGGGCGCTCGGATTTTCGCTGGTTTACAAGTCATCGTTCGACAAGGCCAATCGCTCTTCGCTTTCGAGCTTCCGCGGCCATGGGATGGAACGCGGGCTGAAGATTCTCGAGGAGGTGAAGACGCGCATCGGCGTGCCGGTGCTCACCGATGTGCATGAAAACACCCCTATGGACGAGGTGGCCGCGGTTGCGGATGTGCTGCAGACTCCGGCGCTGTTGTGCCGTCAGACCGATTTCATACTGCGCGCCGCGGCTGCCGGCAAGCCGCTCAATATCAAGAAGGGCCAGTTCCTCTCGCCGGCGGAGATGGGCAACGTGGTCGAGAAGGCGCGGTCCGCCGGCAATGGCTCCATCCTGGTGTGCGAACGGGGATTCGCTTTCGGCTACAACAACCTCGTGGTGGATATGCGCTCGCTGGCGCAGTTGCGCGCCACCGGCTGTCCGGTGGTGTTCGACTGCACCCACTCGGTGCAGCTGCCGGGCGCTAAGGGCAAGTCGTCCGGGGGGCAGCGGGAGTTTGTGCCGGTGCTGGCGCGCGCCGCCGTGGGCGCGGGGGTTTCGGGGCTCTTCATGGAAACCCACCCGCGCCCTGAGGAGGCCTTGAGCGATGGCCCCAACGCTTGGCCCTTGCACCGTGTGCGCGAACTGATGGAATCGCTTCTTGAGTTGGACCGGACGGTCAAGGCCCGCCCCCTGGCCGAAGAATCATGTCCCGCATAACCCGGATTCACGCACGCGAAATTCTGGATTCGCGCGGCCATCCAACGGTGGAGGCTGAGGTTGGCCTGAACTGCGGCGCCATTGGGCGCGCGGCCGTGCCCTCCGGCGCTTCCACCGGCGCCCGCGAAGCGGTCGAATTGCGCGACGGCGACAAGGGCCGCTTCGGCGGCCGCGGGGTCCGTCGGGCCGTGGCCCATGTGAATGGCCGGATCCGCGAGGCCCTGCTCGGCATGGACGGCGGCAACCAGCAAGCGCTGGATTCGCGCATGGTGGAGCTGGATGCCACCGGCAACCGGTCCGCGCTTGGCGCCAACGCCATGCTCGCCGTTTCGCTGGCCTCGGCTCGGGCGGCCGCGGCATCGTCGGGGGTTCCGCTATACCGCCGTTTGGGCAACGGCACGCGATGGATGCCCATGCCCATGATGAACGTGGTGAACGGCGGCGCGCATGCCGATAATCGCCTCGATGTGCAGGAGTTCATGGTCCTTCCGGTGGGCGCGGCGGATTTTTCCGAAGCGTTGCGCTGGGGGGTGGAGGTCTATCACGTTCTGAAGGGCGTTTTGCGCCGTTCCGGGCGTTCCACCGCGGTTGGCGACGAGGGCGGTTTCGCGCCGGACCTGCCGTCGAGCAAGGCGGCTTTGGAAGTGCTGATCGAAGCGATCCAGCGGGCAGGGTTTTCGGTGCCTGGCGATTTCCTTTTGGGGCTGGACGTGGCTGCCAGCGAGTTGTATCACGATGGCGTGTACGTTCTTGAATCCGAAGGTCGCCGGTTCGATGCCGGCGACTTTGCCGGGTGGCTCAAGGAGCTGGCCGACGCTTACCCCTTGGTCAGCATTGAGGATGGCATGGCCGAGGACGACTGGCGTGGATGGGAGGTCCTGTCCCGCGCTTTGGGCGCCACGGTGCAACTGGTTGGGGATGACCTGTTCGTTACGCAAACGGCTATTCTCGCTGAGGGCATCGAGCGGCAGGTCGGCAACGCCATCCTGATCAAGCCCAACCAGGTGGGCACGCTCACGGAAACGCTGCAAGCGGTGGACGCGGCCGTGGCGGCCGGATACGCGGCGGTGATCTCGCATCGCTCGGGGGAAACGGCCGACACCTTTATCGCCGATCTGGCGGTGGGTTCGGCGGCCACTCAGATCAAGACCGGGGCGCCCTGCCGCTCCGACCGCACGGAGAAATACAACCGCTTGCTCAGAATCTCTGAAGAACTCGGCGCCGATGCCGCATACGCCGGCTTGCGCGCCTTTCCCGCCCACGTGAGCGCCTGCCATGCGGATTAGGAGCGACAAACCCCGCGATCTTCATCAATGCGCGTTGATTCCGCCTTTCCTCGCTCCCGCCTTCCGGGAGGCGCTGTGCGCGCCAAGCCATTGGCGCGCAATGGCTTGGTTCCGCTGTGCGCGCCAAGCCATTGGCGCGCGCTGGCTCCAACACTCCCGGAAGGCGGGAGCGAGGAAAGGCTTGGGTTGTGCCTCCCAGCAGCAGCGGGGCAGGGCGACAAACATGGCCGCGTTTGGCAATGCGGGCTAAGTGGTCCGGAATCCTGCTGGGGGGGCTGGCTCTGGCCGGGCTGCAGTACCCGCTGTGGTTTGCCGACGACGGGCTGCTGGGCCTTTTCCGGGTGCAGCGTGAGGTGGCCGCCCAGGAGCAGGACAACGCCGTGCTGAGCGAGCGCAACCGAAGGCTGGCCGCGGAGGTCGAGGATCTGAGGGAAGGCGATGAGGAAATTGAGCGCTTGGCCCGCTCCGAACTGGGCATGGTGGGCCCGGGTGAGAAGATGTACCTCCTGGTTGAAGAGGACCCGGACAACCCGACGCGCTCGAGTCCCGAAACGCCCGCTGATTCGCGGGACTAGCGGCCTGACGCAACGAAACCAGGATTTTCCGTGCGCGTTCTGCTTTCCAACGACGACGGCTACCGGGCCGAGGGTTTGCAGGCTCTGGAGCGGGCGCTGCTGGGCCAGGCCGAGATCATGATCGTTGCGCCGGAGCGCAACCACAGCGGCGCCAGCAATTCGCTCACGCTGTTTCAGCCGCTGCGGGTCACGCAACTGGGGAAGAATCGCTGGTATTGCTCCGGCACGCCCACGGACTGCGTGCATATCGCTATTACCGGGCTGTTGCCGGACGATCCCCACATGGTGTTTTCCGGAATCAACCACGGCCCCAATCTCGGCGACGACGTGCTCTACTCCGGCACCGTGGCCGCCGCGATGGAGGCGCGGGTGCTCGACGTTCCGGCAGTGGCGGTTTCGGTGGCGGGCTATCCCCCGCGGAACTTTGAATCGGCCTCGCGCGCGGTGAGCGAGTTATTCGAACGCTTAAGCCGCAGCAAGCCGCCTGGAAACATGCTCCTGAACGTGAATGTGCCCGACCTGCCCTGGAAGGAGATTCGCGGTTTCAAGCTGACGCGCCTTGGCCACCGGCACAAGGCCGCGCGGGTGAGGATTTCCGACGACCCGTACGGCGGCAAGCTGTACTGGATGGGCCTTCCCGGGCATGGCTTGGATGCCGGCCCCGACACCGACTTTCACGCCTTGAGCGACGGCTGGATTTCGGTGACGCCGCTACAGTGCGATCTGACCGACCATCAGCGGCTTGAAGCCACGGGCGACTGGTTGCGGCTATGAGCAGCGCGCAATCGGGCTTGCGCCGGCGCAGCGGGATCGGCCTCACTTCGGCGCGGGCGCGCGACCGGCTGGCCGAACAGCTTGAGCAGCGCGGAATCCGCAGCCAGGAGGTTCTCGAGCAGATTCGGCGTGCGCCGCGCCACCTGTTCATTGACGAGGCCTTGGAGCGCTATGCCTATCAGGACAACGCGCTGCCGATCGGCGCGGGCCAGACCATCTCGCAGCCGTACGTGGTGGCGCTCATGACGCAGGCGCTGCTGATGGACGACGACGGCCGGATGCGGCGCCCCGGCAAGGTGCTGGAGGTGGGGAGCGGTTCCGGGTACCAGACCGCCATTCTGTCTCCGCTGGTTCGGCAGCTTTTCGCCATTGAGCGGATCCGGTCGCTGCTCGACTCGTCCCGTCCCCTGCTGCGCGAGCTGGATTGCGGAAACGTGCGCTTTCGCCACGGCGACGGGAAGGAGGGCTGGCCGGGACAGGCGCCCTTCGACGGCATCCTGGTGGCTGCCGGCGCAGCCCGCGTGCCCGAGGCGCTGCTGGAGCAACTTGCGCCCGGCGGCAGGCTGGTCATGCCGGTGGGCGGCCGCGACTGTCAGGAGTTGCTATGTGTCGAGCGCTCCGAAGACGGCGAGATTCGAGAAAAACTGGCGCCGGTCGCGTTTGTTCCGCTCCTGCCAGGCCAGGAATGAATTCCGGAAATCCCGCCGGGCGCGGTCTGGCCCGTTTCGCCGACCGCGTGATCGCTTGGGCGCGGTTGCCGCGAGCGCCGGCCTTGCTGTGCGCCGTGAGCTTCGCCGAATCGATCTTCTTTCCGATTCCCGTCGATGTGATGCTGGTCCCGATGTGCGCGGCCTCCCCCGGGAGGATGCTGCGGCTTGCCGCGCTGACGACTGCATTCTCGGTGCTTGGCGGGCTGGCCGGTCTGATGCTGGGCTATCTGGCGATCGACGCCCTGATGCCTTGGATCGAGAGCTTGGGGTGGAGCGACGAATATGCGCAAGTGGAGAGCGGGTATCGGCAATGGGGCTACTGGGCGCTGGTGCTGGCCGCCTTCACGCCGCTCCCCTACAAGGTTTTCGCCATCTCCGCCGGCGGCCTGAGCATGGGCATAGGCGCGTTTCTGACCGCTTCTCTGCTCGGGCGCGGGCTGCGTTTCTTTCTTGTTGGCGCGCTGGCCGCATGGCTCGGCCCCAAGGCCCTGCGGGCGATTCGCTATTCGGACCGGCTGGGCTGGCTGCTTGCCGGCCTCATGCTGGCCGCGTTTGCGGTATGGTGGTGCTTGTGAAAGTCTTGCTTGCCTATCGGTGCGCTCGCGGGCTTTGCGTTCCGCTGGCCGGCACCCTGCTGCTCGCCGGCTGCTGGGGCTGGATACCTGAAGAGCCGGCGCCGCCGGGGCCGGTGTCGGCGCCCACGGGGACGGTCGAGGCTGTGCCCGCCGGTGGCGGCACGCCCCGCCCTGCTCCGGTTCCGCAGACCTATCTGGTGGCGGCCGGCGACACGCTGTTCTCGATCGCCTGGCGGTTCCGTCTCAAGGTTGCTGACCTTGCCGCCTGGAACAGGCTGGGAGACGGCAGCCTGATATTGGTGGGCCAGCGTTTGAGGCTCACGCCGCCGGCGAACCAGGGAGGCGCCTCCGGCGCGGTGGCCGGATCCGGCGCTGCAAGCCGTGCTGCGGCCAGTTCGGACGCCGCCTCCACGAGAGGTGCTCCCGGACCATCCTCGACAGGTTCGACCTCCCGCGCGGCATCCGCGAAAGCCGGCTCTTCGCAGACGGCTCCGGCCGCAGGAGCCTGGCGGTGGCCAGCGCAAGGCCGTGTTGACGCGAAGAGCGCGAGGTCGCGCGCCGGCGATTACGGCGTGCGGATCATGGGACGGCGCGGACAGGAGGTGAACGCGGCCGGCAGCGGCACGGTGATGTATGCCGGGGACGGCCTGAAAGCCTACGGCCTGCTGGTTATCGTTCAGCACAGCGCCGAATGGCTTAGCGCCTACGGGCACAACGAAAGAATTCTGGTCAAAGAAGGCGAGCCAGTGCGCGCCGGCCAGCCCATCGCCACCATGGGCGTGGGCCCGGGCAACACTGCCATGGTGCATTTCGAGATCCGGCGGGATGGCAAGCCGGTGGAACCCCTTGCCCTGTTGCAGCCGCGCAAATAAGGCACCCGGAAACCCTGGCTTGAGGCCCGAGAACCATGAATGGCTTGATGATGGACTATCCGCTTACCGTGACCAGCCTCATGCGTCATGTGAACGCGCAGCATGGCGCCTCGGAGGTTTATTCGTTGACCGTCGAGAATCCGGCGCATCGCACCCGCTACGCGGAGATATTCCGGCGCTGCGCGCAACTCGCCAACGCGCTCAGGCGCCTCGGTCTCAAGCCCGGCGACAGGGTGGCGACGCTGGCGTGGAACGATTATCGCCACATGGAGCTTTATTACGGGGTCTCATGCATGGGCGGCGTTCTGCATACGGTCAACCCCCGGCTTTTTCCGGAGCAGTTGCAATACATCGTCAATCATGCCGAGGACCGCTACCTTTTTGCCGATCTCCTGCTTTTGCCGCTTCTGGAGAAGCTGCATCCCGCCTTTCCGAGCGTGGAGCAATTTGTTTTGCTTTGCGGTCGGGATGCGCTGCCGGAATCGCCGGTGCCCGGCCTGATCAGCTACGAGGAGCTGATCGATGGGGAAGATGATGCCTACGACTGGCCGGACCTTGATGAGAACACCGCCAGCTCGATGTGCTACACCTCCGGGACCACCGGCAACCCCAAGGGGGTGCTGTATTCGCACCGCTCAACGGTTCTGCACACGTACGCCAGCGGTCTTTCCGACATCATTGGGCTTAAAAGCACGGACATCGTGCTGCCGGTGGTTCCCATGTTCCACGCGAACGCCTGGGGCGTGGTGTACTGCGCGCCCATGGTGGGCAGCAAACTGGTTCTGCCCGGCCCCAAGGCCGGCGACCCCGAAGCGCTGGCGGCGATGATGAACGCCCAGCGCGTGAATACCGCGCTGGGCGTGCCTACGGTCTGGATGGGGCTGCTGAGCTACCTGGATGCCTCCGGCCAGCGTCTGGAAACCGTCAGCAAGCTGGTGGTGGGCGGCGCCGCCTGCCCGCGTTCGATGATGGAGGCTTTCGGCAACCGCTACGGAATCGAGGTGTGCCACGCCTGGGGCATGACCGAGATGAGCCCGCTGGGCAGCGTTAACGCGCCCACGGCGGGCACCGCGGCACTGGATGCCGAAGCCCGTCTGGCGCAGCGCCTGACTCAGGGGCGCGCGCCGTACGGCGTGGAAATGCGCCTGGTTGATGACGAAGGCAACGAGTTGCCGAAGGATGGCAACGCTGTGGGACGGTTGCAGGTGCGTGGCCCGTGGGTGGCCAGCCATTACTACCGGGCCCGGAAGTCCGCGCTTGATGACGGCTGGTTCGATACGGGCGATGTGGCAAGCATCGACCGCAACGGGTTCATGAGCATCGCCGACCGAACCAAGGACCTCATCAAGTCGGGAGGCGAGTGGATCAGCTCCATCGAACTGGAGGATGTGGCGATGATGCATCCGGCTGTGGGCGAAGCCGCGGTGATCGCCATGCCGCACGAGAAGTGGACCGAA
The DNA here is from genome assembly GCA_028285945.1 of Candidatus Foliamicus numerosus. Lineage (GTDB taxonomy): Bacteria > Pseudomonadota > Gammaproteobacteria > Steroidobacterales > Foliamicaceae > Foliamicus > Foliamicus numerosus. The sequence goes on from JAPYNE010000050.1 coordinate 23,162, forward strand.
AGGCCCCTCTTGATCGTGCGCCTCAAGGATGGGGCCGCTGCGGATGCCGACGAGCTCATTGCCTGGTTCGAGGGCAAGGTGGCCAAGTGGTGGATACCGGACGGGGTCCGGTTCGCGGACGAGCTGCCGCACACGGCCACCGGCAAGGTCAGCAAACTCAAGCTGCGCGAGCAGTTCATCGCCTAGCGGCGCGGCGTCGGCGTCTTGAAGCTGGAACTCGAGCCTTACGGCGCGCTCCGGGTGCATTCGTGGCACCCCGGGGAGTTGCGGATCGGCCAGGAAGTCTGGCGGCAGCCGGTGTTGCTGAGCGCCCGCGAAGTGCTCCCCTGGGCCTTGGGGGATGGCGAAGCGATCACGCTGGACCACCTCGCGCCGCTCATCGCGGAGCAGCCGGATGTCATCCTGCTGGGCACGGGCGAACGTCAGAGCTTTCCGCCGCACGAACTCGGCATGGGCCTCCTGAACCGGGGCATCGGCTTGGAGGCGATGGACACCGGCGCTGCCTGCCGCACCTACAACGTGCTATTGTCCGAGGGCCGCGCCGTCGCCGCCGCGCTGCGCATCCGCTAAACTTGGATAGGGAGGAGGATCATCCTTGGCCAAGCCGCTGAGCGGGCACGAGAACGAATCTACTGCAAATTAGATACGGAAGTTGCCACGACGAGTGAACAACTTGTCGGCAACGCCGCTAGCCCGCCTATTGCATGAGTGAAGGGGGCAAGGTATTGGTTTCCCGATATAATTCAGTGTGTTAGAGAACTTGCGGGAGACCCCTTGCCCATGACG
>JAPYNE010000051.1 GCA_028285945.1 Candidatus Foliamicus numerosus
TCTCCCAATTGACCAAACGAGGCCGACACTATACCTGAAATCATGCCCCCGCCCTGCCAGGGCGGAAACCAACCCTCCGTCAACCCGCCCGCAGTCCCACATGTGGCTGAACCCGGACAGCCGGCGCGTCCCAGGACCCAATCGGACGATCAATGTTGCCAAGCGCAGCGTTCCGAAGCGAACCAGCGGCGGAATATCCGGCAACGCTTGCGATCCGGGCGAACCGGAGCTGGAAAACGGCGCTAATACTGGAGGGGATTGCCGGGGGATTCGATGAAGGAACCGCTGTCGCTGAGGGTGAGGCGCGCCACCAAGGCGCGAAAGCTGGCGATGGCGGGCGTGGGTTCCAGCTTGGCGAATTCGCCGCCCATGCGGGTCTTTACCCAGCCAGGGCAGATGCTTGCCACCGTGATTCCGCGCGGGGCCAGGTCGCCGGACAGCAGGCGCGTGACCATATTGAGCGCCGCCTTGCTGGTCCGGTAGGCGTAGAGGTCGCGCTGCGCCCGGCTGATGGAGCCTTCAATCGAGGACAGCGCCACGAACTTGCGCTGCTCGCTGCGGGCGATATGCTCCACGAAGGCTTCCGCGCACTTCAGCGGCGCCAGCGTGTTGACAGTGAGCACTTGGCGGAGAATGCCGTAGTCGATATGGCCGAATGACTGCCGCAGGTCCGATTCCGCGCCCGGTTTCGGGCCGAACAGCCCCGCGTTGTTCAAGAAAACATCGATCGACTCGTCGGCCAGCTCGTCGGCCAGCGCCGAAATAGCATCGAAATCCGACACGTCCAATTGAAACGCCGCGACATGGCCCTGCCCGGATATTTCCAGCAACTCCGCGGAATCGGCGCGATCGCGGTAGGTGGCCAGCACCTGCCAGCCGTCGGCAGCGTATTGGCGCGCGAACTCCAAGCCCAGGCCCCGGTTGGCGCCGGTAATCATGACGGTTGAAGACATGGCAGGTTTCGGTTGCTGTTGGGAAACCGCATCGTACAACGGCGGCGGCGGATTGGCTAACGTCGGCCATTCCGCCAGCGCAGCTCCGAAGAACGCCGGAATTCCGCGCGCCGCTGCTAAAGTACGGCGCGATGATCGAACTCCTGCAACCACCCGGCTGGCCGTCCCCGTCCGGCTACTCCAACGGCGTGGCGGCGCGCGGCAAGACGATCTATGCCGCAGGCCAAGTGGGCTGGGACAGCGGCAAGCGGTTCCCCCCCAGCCTGCCGGAGCAGGTCGAGCAGGCACTGCGGAACATCATGGCGGTGCTCGCGCAAGCAAGCGCCAAACCGGAACACTTGGTGCGCCTGACCTGGTTTGTCACAAACCGGCAGGATTACATCGACAGGCAGCGCGAAGTGGGCGCAGCCTACCGGCGCGTGATCGGCCGGCACTATCCGGCCATGAGCCTGGTTCAGGTGGCCGGGCTGTTGGAACCGCAGGCGCTGGTGGAGATCGAGGCCACCGCCGTGATCCCGGATTAGGCCGCACCAGGCTTGCTTATGGCGATATGGCGCCCCGCAAATACACCGGTTGGGCATCCTGGGGAGACACCAGCCGGCCGCGCCGGTATTCGGCGCGGGCCAAGCGCAGCAACGCACGCGCGCGCGGCCTCGCCGCCGGCGCTTCGGCCATGATCCGCGAGCGTTGCCCGGATTGCGGCACAGCGCACTCGTCCCATGCGCTGCCCGCCGCCAAGAAGCTCTCCGCGCCCGGAATGCGCAGATCCTTCGCGCTGGCGACCTGGTCTTCGGCCCTCGCCGCCACAAGCCCCGAATCATCCGCCCGGTACCAGCCCCAATAGACTTCTCCTCGGCCCGCCGATAGCACCGGAGCAACAAACATTCCGCCGGCGCGGGCAGGCGCTTGGGCGTGATTCAGCGCCTCCAGGGCCAGCGCGGCCAGACTGGATACCGGACACAAACGCAAACCAAGACCGGCCGCCAGCCCCTGCGCCGCCGATGCGGCGATTCTGAGGCCTGTAAACGCGCCCGGCCCTTTCCCGAAGGCAATGCACTGCAAGTCGTGCAAGGAAAGGCCCACGTTTTGCAACGCCGTGCCGATCATGTCGAACAGAGCAGCGGCCACCTTGCGCCCCCCCGGAAGCGCCAGTTCGCATTCACGGCCGCCGTGGCAGGCAGCGACCGTGGGCTCGGCCGTGCCGGTTTCCAGCGCCAGGCAGCGGAACCCGCTCATGCCGCTTCGCCAAGCTGCCCGTCCGCGACCCGGGCCATAAACTCAAGCGCCTCCCCGGCGCTTCGTATCAGCGGCATCGGCGGCAGGCTGGCCAGGAAACGCCGCCCGTACGCCTTGGTGAGCAACCGCTGGTCGCAAATCATGACCACGCCAGCATCGTTCTCCCCGCGCACCAGCCTTCCCACCCCCTGCTTGAGGGCCAGCACCGCTTCCGGCAGCGAGATCTGATTGAAGGGGTCGCCGCCCTGGGCCCTGACCGCCTGCTGGCGCGCCCGATAGACTGGATTGCCGGGCGACTCGAAAGGCAGCCGGTCGATCACCACCATCACGAGGCCGGGGCCGCGCACATCCACGCCCTGCCAGAAACTTCGCGTTCCCAGCAGCAGAGCGTCGCCGCGGCGGCGAAACTCTTCCAGCAGGAGATTGCGCGGCTGGCCATCGCCCTGGGCCACAAAACGCGCCTTCCACTTCGGATCACGGCCCAGGCAGTCCCGCGCCTCGTCGAGGGCGCGATAGCTGGTGAACAGAAGGAAAGCCCGGCCGTCGGCCGCCTCGGCCAAGGGCAGCGCCGCATCGAGCACGGCGCGCGTATAGCCTTGCGCATCCGCGCCAGGCAAAGGCAAACCCTGCGGCACGAACAGCCGGGTATTGCGGCGATAGTCATACGGGCTATCCACGATCAACTCCCTAGGACCCTCCAGGCCGAGCCGACGGGCGTAGTGGCCAAGGTCGCCGTCCATGCTCAAAGTGGCCGAGGAAAACATCCAAGCCGCCTCTGTTTCCATGGCGAGACGCTGAAAATCCTCGGCAATGTCCACCGGCGTGAGGTTGAGGCCCACACCGCCCCGGGTGGTGCGTATCCAACCCGCGCGAACGCCGGCGGAGCGCTCCTGCCCGTCGGCACGGGCCTCGCCGAAATCATCCGCCGCCGCCGAAGCGCGCGCCGGGCCCAGCTGCTTGAGCAGGCCGCACATCTTGTCCAGCCGGGCGCAAAATTCCTCCAGCCCCTCGGTGGCATGCTGTAGCGGCCCCGGCTCTTCGTCCGCCTCGTCGCAGCAGCACTCAATCAATTCCTGCATCGCGAATTCCAGCAGCGATATTTCGGCGCGCAGCATGTTAGGGGTCCAGTCATGCTCTCCGGGCTCCCGCGGACAGGCCAGCCGCAGGTCGCGCACTGCCTTGCCCAGCGCGCTGTGCGCCTCCTCAACGTCCGGCCATCGACCGCTGGCCAGCGCCTCCCGCTGAATATCCTTGAGCGCGTCGGCGATTTGCCGGGTGCTCAAACTCAGCGCAAAACTGTCCCGCGCCACTTCCGGCAAGGCGTGCGCCTCGTCCACCACCACGCAATCGAATTTCGGCAGCAGGCCCTCCGCGCCAGCCGCCTTAAGTTGCAGGTGCGCCATCAGGACATGGTGGTTCACGATCACGATGTCGGCGCGCGCGGCGCGGTCCCGCGCCCGGAAAACGTAACAGGTGTCGAAATCCGGGCATTCCCTTCCCAGGCAGTTGTCCTTGGTGGAAGTCATCCTTCCCCATAGCAGGGCGTTCTCGGCCAAACCCTCGCAATCGGCCAGGTCGCCGGACGCCGTAAGTTCCGCCCAGGCCCGCACGAGTTCCAGCTCCGCCCGCTCGGCCGAACCCAGTTCGGCGGCGCTCTCGGCGGTGCGGGCCAGCCGGTAGCGGCACAGATAGTTGGCGCGGCCCTTGAGCATGCGCACCTTCACAGGCCGTCCCAGCGCCTTGCCGATCAGGGGCAGGTCGCGGTGAAACAACTGATCCTGCAAATTGCGCGAATGCGTGGAAATCACCGCCCGCCGCCCCGCCAGCAGCAGCGGCACGAGATAGGCGGCCGTCTTGCCGGCGCCCGGCCCCGCCTCGGCGATCAGGCAGTCGCCCGCAGCCAGCGTTTCAGCCACCGCCTCCGCCATCCGCACCTGGCCTTCGCGCCTTGCGTAGCCTTCTATCGCGCGCGATAGCGGCCCGCCCGAAGCAAACGCCTCGCGAACCTGGTCTATCGTGTTGCTGATTTCGGCCTCCCGCGCCTTGCCTTCCGTCCGGGTTGGGCCGCCTTGCGCTGCCGGTCAGTATTCGACGGGGGGCGGAGGCGGCATCTCCTCATCGTCGCCAGGCTCGATATTGCGAAAGCGCATGCAGGCGCTCTCGAAGTACACTTGGCAATCCCCGGTGGGGCCGTTGCGCTGCTTGGCCACAAAAATCACGCGCCTGTTTGCCTGGTCCGGGTCCTTGCGGTCCGACCCCTCCGGCATGGTCACGAAGGCCACCACGTCGGCATCCTGCTCGATGGCGCCGGAATCGCGCAGATCGGAAAGCTGCACCCGGCGGTCGGGGCGGCGCTCCACTTCGCGGTTGAGCTGCGAAAGCACCACAACCGGCAGGTCCAGTTCCCGGGCCAGCGCCTTGAGCGATTTGGAAATGGCGCCGAGCTCCATGGCGCGGTTCACATCGCGCCGCTCCGTGGGGCCCGCGTCAATGAGTTGCAGGTAATCCACCAGGATCAGCCCCAGCTTGCGGGCGGCCCGCTTCTCGGACCTCGCGACCCGGCGCGCCCGCGAGCGGATCCGGTCGGGCGTCAGCGTTTGCGAATCGTCGATCAGAAGCGGCGCGTCCTTGAGCATGTTCAGCGCGCTGTTGACCTTCGTCCAGTTGCGGCCGATCCTCCCAATCCTGAGACGGTCGTGGTCGATCTCGCCCAGCGAGGACAGCAGCCGCAGCGCAAGCTGCTTTTTCGGCATTTCCAGGCTGAACAGCAAGACCGAGCACTGCTTCTCGCCCAAGGCCGCATATTGCGCCATCGTGAGCGCCAGCGAAGTCTTTCCCAGCGATGGCCGCCCGGCGATGATGATGAGATCGCCATTCTGCAGCCCTGCGGTCAGATTGTCGAAGTTGGTCAGCCCGGTGGGGACGCCGGTTACCGCCTCGCCGCTGCGTTCGCGCTCGCGCAGCCAGTTCACCAGCTCCTTGCGGAAAGCTTCTCCCATGCCCAAGTCTTCAAGGTGGCCCCCGTAGCTTTCCTCGCTGATCCGGAAAATTTCCTTTTCGGCCTCCTCTAGCAGCTCCTCGGCGTCCTTTCCGCCGGTCCTGAGCACTTGGCCGGTAATGCGCCGGCCGGCGAGCGCAAGCTGGCGAAGAATCGACATGTCGCGCACGATGCGCGCATAGGTTTGCACATTGGCCGCGCTCGGGGTTCCAAACAGCAGGTTCCCCACATAACCTGCGCCGCCGGCGTCATCCAGCTTCTCGCGGGAACGCAGATGCTCGCAAACAGTGAGATTATCGCAATGCTTGCCGTCGTTGATCAGGTCGCCAATCGCCCCGTAGATGAGCCGGTGATCGTCCCTCGAAAAATCGCCCCCGCCAAGCACGTCGGCCACTTCGTCCCATGCCTCGTTGTCCAGCATCAAGCCGCCCAGCAGGGCCTTCTCGGCATCAACCGAAGACGGAAGGAGCTCGCTTTCAGCCATCTGCGGCGGTGTTCGCGGCCTCCTCTTGCGTCTCTTCGGCCTCGCCCTGCGTCTCCTCGGTCTCACCGGCCTGCCCAACAACGCGGACAACAACCTCCTCCCTCACTTCGGCATGCAGCTTGAGCGCCACCTGGTGCTCTCCCAGTTCCTTGATCGGCCCCTCCGGCATCTGGATCTCGGCGCGCGCCACTTCCACGCCCGCCTCCGCGAATCCCGCCGAAATCTCCGCGGCCCCCACCGAGCCGAACAACTTGCCGGCAGGCCCTGCGTTGGCCGCAATGGTGAGTGGCGCCACGGACCTCACCTGCTGCGCGCGCGCCGTAGTGGCCGCCATGCGCTCCTTCTCCAGCGCCAGCAACTCGGAACGACGGGCCTCGAAAGCGGCGATCTGCGCATCGGTGGCCGGCGCCGCCTTGCCCTGAGGCAGAAGGAAGTTGCGCCCGTAACCGGCTCGAACATCCACGATATCGCCGATACCGCCTAGGCTCTCGACACTTTCCAGAAGAATGACTCGCATGGCGCCGCCCTATTTCTGCTGGTCGGTGTACGGCAGCAAAGCCAAAAAACGGGCCCGTTTGACGGCCAGCGCCAACTGCCGTTGATATCGCGCCGATGTGCCGGTGGTGCGCGCCGGGATGATCTTGCCCGTTTCGCTCACGAACTGGCGCAGCAGGCCCACATCCTTGTAATCGATCTCCTCGATTCCCTCCGCGGTGAATTTGCAGTAGCGGCGGCGGCGGTTGTAGCGATTCATTTCTCTTTCTCCTCGGCATCCCCGGCAGTGTCGCCAGCCTTGCCGTCCTCGCTGGCGGACGATGCCTCGACGGGCTCGACGGGATCGGCCTGCGCTTCGTCGGCGCCGTCCTCTGCGGCTGGCTCGGCCACTGCGCCGGTATCGTCGTCAGCGTCCGCCACGTCTTGTTCCGTTGCGGACGCATCAGCCGGCTCTTCCGCCTGCGCCTCCGGCGACTCGGACGCGGCCTCTTCAGCGGGCGCTTCCTCCTCCGCAGGCGAGTCCGCTTCTGATGGCGCGTCCGCGTTCTCCTGTTCTGTGGCAGCATCGCCGGCGGCAGCCTGGTCCGTCTCGGCCTGGTCCGGCGCATCGCCAGCCGACTCGGTCTTTGCTTGCGCGTCTTTATCCTTCTCCGGCGCATCCGGCCCGCCCGCCGGGGCCTTTCGCCCATGCGCAAGCTCGCGGTCGTGCGGATACTCGCGGTTCTCCCGCGCCGCCTCTCTTTCCGCGGCCTTGGCCAGCGCCGATTGCTCGGAAATCGCCTCTTCGCGCCGGATGACCAAGTGGCGCAGCACAGCATCGCTGAAATGCAGCGCACCCACCAGTTCTTCGAGCGTTTCCTGGCCGCACTCCACGTTCATAAGCATGTAGTGCGCCTTGTGAACCTTGGCGATGGGATAAGCCAGCATCCGCCGGCCTAGGTCCTCGTTGCGATGCACCTGGCCCTTGCCGCCTTCGATAATGCCCACATAGCGCTCCATCATTACCCGGGCGCGCTCACTCTGATCCGGATGGATCAGGAGCATGATTTCGTAATGTCTCAAGAAAACTCCTCAATGGTCTTGGGGCCGCCTGTCCAAGCAGTGCGGCTAAGGAGGCACCCGCAGGAACAATCCTGCGACGCGGAGTCCGAATTATACGCAAACAGGCCGGCCCGGCGCAGCGGGAACGAGCCGCGCCAACAGGCCCTACAGAAGGTCGAGGTCCAAGTAGCCCCGCTCCTCATCCACGCGCGCCACGCGAACCAACACACGCTGGCCAAGCCTGAAGCCATGCAGCCGCATGCCCGAGCGGTCTCTGCCCGAGCGGTTCCTGCCCGAGCGGTCCCTGTCCGACCGCCCCCTGCGGCCCCGTGCCGCGGGAAGCCGCCAGCGTGGAATCAGGCCGCTCACACCCACTTCGGGAAGCTCCACGAAAAGGCCCTTGCCGATGCCGTTGGACACCACGCCCTCAAAGTTGTCGCCCAGGCAGGCCGAGAGGTAGCGCAGCTTATAGGCTTTCACCGCGCTCCGCATCGCCGCCTCGGCCTGGCGCTCGAGTTCCGAACACGACACCCCCAGCCCGGCCAGTTGCGCACCGCGCAGGCCCGCCGCCTCGCCCCGGCCTCCGTCGATCAAATGCTTGATGGCGCGGTGAACGAGCAGATCCGGGTAACGGCGGATCGGCGAGGTAAAGTGCGTGTAGGCCTTGAGTGCCAGACCGTAATGGCCAATGTTGGCGGGTTGGTAGCGCGCTTGCTGCATGCATCGAAGCATTCCCAAAGCCACCATTTCATAGTTGGGAAGGCCCTTGATCCGCTCAAGCGCAATGTTGATTTCGCCGGGGCGGCGGCCCACGGCATCCGATAGCGAGCTGCCCACGCCGGCAAACAGGTTGCGCAACTCCTCAAGGCCGTCCGCGTCCGGCGGAGAGTGAACGCGATAAAGCGCCGGCATCCGGGCGCGGCCCAGGAATCGCGCGGCGGCTACGTTGGCCGCGATCATGAATTCCTCGATAACTCGGTGGGCATTGTGGCGTTCGCTCTGATCCAAACCCAGAACCTGCCCCTTGTCGCCGAGACGGACCAAGGTTTCCGGCAGCTCGAGTTCCAAGGCTCCCCGCCGGCGGCGCGCCGCCGCCAATGCTCGCCAAGCGCCGTAGAGATTCTGGACCGGCTTGAGCATCGCGCCCAGTTCGCGGCGCGCCTTCTTGTTTCCGTCCTCGACCGCAGCATGCACCCCGGAATAGGTGAGACGCGCCGCCGAGCGCATGAGCGCTCGGAAAAAGCGCCAAGACTTGAGGTCGCCGCCGGAATCCAGGCGCAAATCGCAAGCCAGGCACAAGCGTTCGACCCCGGCCTTGAGCGAACACAGGCCGTTGGACAGGACTTCCGGCAGCATCGGCAGCACCGAGCCGGGGAAGTACACCGATACGCCGCGCAACTGCGCCTCGGCATCCAGAGGATCGCCCGGCCTCACGTAGTGGCCCACGTCGGCTATGGCTACGACCACCCGCCAGCCGTCGGCGAGCGGCTCGGCGAACACGGCATCATCAAAATCCCGCGCGCTCGCTCCGTCGATGGTCACCAGCGGCAGCGCGCGCAGATCTTCGCGCTTGCCTGACGGCGCCGGCTTTGCGGCGATGCGCTCGGCGTGGGTTGCAACCCCGCCGGGCCAGCGTGCGCGCAAGCCGGCCTCGGCGATGACGCGCTGCTCAATGGAGGTGGGCATAGGGCCGCCTCAAGCTCCGACCCGCGGAACAAGGCCGCGAGGGATGCCTTCGTTGATCACTCCGCAGGGAAGGAGCATCTCCTTTCCTGCGGCTGCATCAACGCCTGAATCAATTGACATAAACGGGCGCGAAACGCAAAATTGGAAGTTGTTCCATGCGCTTTGACGCGCCTGTGGCGGACATCCCCCGCGGCTCGCAAGGCAACATCTTGGCCGAGGTGGCGGAATTGGCAGACGCGCTGGCTTCAGGTGCCAGTGGGGGCAACCCCGTGGAGGTTCGAGTCCTCTTCTCGGCACCAGTTCGCGGCAGTCCGCGCAGGCGCGGCGCCAAACCGCAACAAGCGGCAGCGAGCTTGAGACGGCGCGAAATTGCGCCTGCCGCCTATGGGCCGACGACCGAGCGACAGCCGCACCATCGCAAGCGCATAGATCGAATGGCAGGCATCCATCCCTCGATAGCGCCGTCGGCTTCATTCCCCCCTTCCTCGCGGGAGACGCATCAATCCATCCATGGAGCTTGGTTCCGGCATCCCTGCCTCCAACACTCCCGCGAGGAAGGGGGGAATGAAGCCGACGGCGCGCATGGCAATTGCTAATGGCCAAAGGGATGGCGGCGGATAACCGTCTGCTCCCGCGCGGGTCCAGTGGAGATGATGCAAGCTTCAAGGCCCACCAGTTCCTCCAGCCGCCGGACATAGGCGCGCGCCCCGGCAGGCAGGTCTTCCCAGCGGGTAGCGCCGCAAGTGGACCCCCGCCATCCCTCGCATTCCTCGTAGCGGGGTTCGCAGTCCGCGTAGCGGCTGATGAACGGAGGCAGCGTATCGATATCCTCTCCCTCGAAGCGGTAGCCGATGCAGATGCGAAGCTTTTCCAGGCCGTCAAGCACGTCCAGCTTGGTAATGCATAGGCTGCCGACGGAAGCGCGCCGCGCCGCCGAGCGCACCGCGACCGCGTCGAACCAGCCGCACCTTCGGGGCCGTCCCGTTGTTGAGCCGAACTCCGCGCCTTCCCGGGCCAGCCGTTCGCCCGTCTCGTCGTTCAGCTCGGTGGGGAAGGGACCCTCGCCCACTCTCGTGGTGTAGGCCTTCACCACGCCGATCACCTCCCCGATCTGCTCCAGCCGCGCTCCGGACCCGGCCAAGGCGCCGGCCGTTATCGTGCTGGACGATGTCACGTACGGATAAGTGCCGTGATCGATGTCGAGCATCGCCCCCTGGGCGCCCTCGAACAGCACGGGCCTGCCATCGGCATGCAACCGCCTCAGCCGGGTGCCGATATCGTCAATCATGGGACGCAATCCCTCTGCCATGCCCAGCCATTGGTCCGCAATCCGATCAGGATCGAGAGGCTCCGCGCCGTAATACTTCTCAAGCATGAAATTGTGCAGATTCATAGCCGAACGCAGGCGTTCGCGAAACTCCCGGGGCGCAAACAGTTCCCCCGCCCGCAGCGCGCGGCGCGCCGCTCTATCCTCGTAGGCCGGACCGATGCCGCGCCCTGTGGTGCCGATGCGGCCCCGTCCGGCGTGGCGTTCGCACGCCTGGTCCAGAGCGATATGCGAGGGAAGGATGAGCGGGCAGTCGGGACTTATGAACAGCCGCCTTTCCGTGCCGCCGGAAATGGACTCCAGCTCCTTGAAGAGTTGCGGAAGGTAAAGCGCAACCCCATTGCCGATCAGGCACTCCACGCCCGCGCAGAGGATGCCGCTGGGCAGCAGATGCAGCACGCGGGTTCGGCCTTCGTGAATCACCGTATGCCCGGCATTATGGCCGCCTTGGAAACGGACCACGGCGTTGCAGCGCCCCGCCAGCAGATCCACCACCTTGCCCTTGCCCTCGTCCCCCCACTGGGCGCCGATCAGGACAATGCCGCGGGCGGAGCTGGGGGCATCAGTCATAGGGTTACGAGTCCGAGGGCGGGATGCCCCCGTTCCCCGGGAACGGCGAGGGAATGGCGAAATCAGGCAGCGGTTCTACTTTTGAGGTTCCGATTCTTTGAGGTAGCGGAAAAAATCGCTTTCCTTGTCCAGAACCAGCAGGTCGCCCTCGCTCCCGAACGCGTTGCGGTAGGCATCTATGCTGCGGTAGAAGGAGTAGAACTCCGGATCCCTGCTGTACGCGTCGGCGTAGGTTTCCGCGGCCCTGGCATCGCCCTCGCCGCGCAGAATCTCGGCATCGCGATAGGCCTCGGACAGAATCACCGTGCGCTGGCGGTCGGCATCGGCGCGAATCTGCTCCGCGGTCTCGGCACCCTCGGCGCGCAGTTCCGAGGCCACCCGGGCGCGTTCCTGGCGCATCCGCTGAAATACCGATTCGCTCACTTCGTCCCGGAACTCGATGCGCTTGACCCGAACATCCACCACGTCGATGCCCAGTTCGCTGGCCGCGCGCCGGGCATTGCTGAGCATTTCGAACATCAGCTCGCGGCGTTCAGCCGAAACCACTTCGGGCACCGTGCGCTTGGCGAACTCAGCGCGGATATCGTCTTTGATGATTTCCAGAAGCCGCTGCTGCGCCCGGGTCTCATTGCCCAGCGTGGTGTAGTACTCGGCGACATTGGAGATTTTCCACTTGACGAAGAAATCCACCAGCAGGTTCTTTTTCTCCGCCGTCAGGAAAGGCTCCTGGGGATTGTTGATCGTGAGTATCTGCTTTGGGAAAAACTCCACATTGTTGACCACCGGCAACTTCAGGTGCAGCCCCGCTTCGTAGTCCGCGTCCACGATTTCGCCAAAACGGAACCGCACGGCGTACTCCCGCTCGTCCACCACGAACACGCTGTTCAAGACCAGCAAAACCGCGGCCGCCGCAAGGATGATCCAGCCTCCCAGTTTCATGATCCCGGCCCTCCCCGGCTAAGGCCTCTTTCCTGCGAAGCGGAACCCGGGGCGCTCGCAGCACCGGACGGCTGCCCCGCAGCAGCGCCGCGCCTCATCAGTTGATCCACCGGAAGGTAGAGAAGGTTGCCGCTGCCCTCCGCCTCGAGCAGCACCTTGTTGGCGCCGCCGTAAAAGTCCTCAAGGGCTTCGATATAGAGGCGCTCCCGGGTCACTGCCGGCGCTTTCTCATACTCGACCAGCAGCTGCTCGAAGCGCTGGGCTTCTCCCTCCGCGTCGGCAATGACCCGCGATTTGTAAGCCTCGGCATCCTGCAGCCGCCTGGCCGCTTCGCCTCGCGCCCTCGGCACCACGTCATTGGCGTAAGCCTGGGCCTCGAAGGCCAGCCGCTCCTTGTCCTCGCGGGCCTTGATGGCATCCTGCACGGCCGCCTCCACCTGCTGCGGATAGTTGGCATCGCGCAGGTTCACCTGGGTAACGCCAATTCCGGCCCGGTAGTCGTTCAGAGTCTGCTGGATCAGCCCCTCCGTCCGCTCGGCAATATCGTTGCGGCCTTCGCCGAGGATGTAATCCATATCGTTCTTGCCGATGATCTCCCGGATGGCGCTCTCGCTCACATCGCCCAGCGTCTCTTCAGACTCCCGCACCTGGAACAGGAAATCCACCGGATCGCTGCGCTGGTACTGCACCACCAAGTCCACCACCACGATGTTCTCGTCCGCCGTGAGCATTCGGGTTTGCTGGCTGAACTTGTTGACCTCGGCCACGTTGACCTTCTCCACCCGCTCGATCGGCCACGGCAGATGCCAACGCAGCCCGGCGCCGCGGGTTGAGGAGTATTCGCCGAAGCGCAGCACCACGGCGCGCTCGGCCTCATCGACACGATAGAGGCCGGTAAGCGCCCAAATGCCAAGCACGGCGGCAAGAATCCAGACCAGGCTCTGCCGGGTCGGCCGGCCGCGCCCTCCGCCAAATACGCCGAAGATCTTTTGCAGCGTGTCCCGAACGAGGTCTTCGAGGTCGGACTGCTGGCGACCGCCCCGATTCCAGGAACCGTTTCCGCCGCCCGGTTCATTCCAGGCCATATCAGTGTTTTCCGTGTTGTGTGCTTGGGGCAGCGCTCAGGCCGCGCCGATGTCCTCTCGGCTGGCCAGCTTGTCATAGGCCCGTCGCGTCATTTCCATGTCCAGTGTCCAGCCTCCGCCGGGCAGCAATTGTTCGCGGAGCACCCGGCCGCGGCGGTAGAGCAATGCCCTCAGCCTTCCTTGGCCCGCGTTCAACCGAATTGTGCGCCGAAGGCGGCTGACCGACAAACGCTCGGCAACCTTCGCCAGCAACTGTTCCACGCCGGCGCCGGTGAGCGCCGAAATCCGGGCCGCCGAGCCGACCGAATCGACCGCTTGGAGCCCGTCGGCCATTATATCCGCCTTGTTGAACACGCGGAGCACAGGTTTATCTCCCGCGCCGATTTGTCCGAGCGATCGTTCCACCTCGTCGATCCGCTCCATCTGATCAGGCAGCGAGGCATCGATAACATGCAGGATAAGGTCCGCAGACGCGATTTCCTCCAGCGTGGAGTGAAAAGCCGCAACGAGCTCGGTCGGCAAATCGCGGATAAAGCCCACGGTGTCGGACAGCAAAACCACCTGTCCGTCCGGCAAGCCCACCCGGCGAATGGTGGGATCCAGCGTGTCAAACGGCCGGTCGCGGGCCGTCACGCCGGCGCCGGCCAGCCGGTTGAACAAAGTGGATTTGCCCACATTGGTATAGCCCGCAAGCGAAACCACGATGGCCCCGGAGCGCTGCCTGCGCGCCCGTCCTCTGCGGCGGCGGGCCATCATCCCGGCAAGCTGCGACTCAAGGCGGCGGATGCGCTGCGACACCAGGCGCCGGTCGGTTTCCAGTTGCGTTTCGCCCGGCCCCCGCAGGCCGATGCCGCCCTTCTGCCGCTCCAGGTGGGTCCAGCCGCCCACCAGGCGGGTGGACAGGTGGCGCAACTGCGCCAGTTCCACCTGCAGCTTGCCCTCGCTGCTGCGGGCCCGCATCGCGAATATATCCAGGATCAAGCTCGTGCGGTTCACGATGGGGCAGTTCAGCGCCTTTTGCAGATTGCGCTCCTGCGACGGGCTCAAGGGAAAGTCCACAACCACGATGGTGGGCGAAACGTCCAGGCACAGCCGCTTCAACTCATTCAATTTACCGCTTCGGATCAGCGTGCGCGGGTCCGGCCGGCGCAGTGCCGTGGTCATGGTGCGCAGAACTTCCGCCCCCGCGGAAGCCGCCAGCGACTCGAACTCCCGCCGGCGGGCATCGTCGCCTGACGGCGCCAGCAGGACGGCCCGCTCGCGGCGGTGCGGATCAGTCAAGCGGCGCAATCCTCGAGAGAGCGGGAATGCCCCCGCACGGGGCTATGCGCTGGCGCGCTGAGGAATTCACTCAAGCGGCTCGGCCTCTTCCTCGCGCAGGATATCCTCCAAGTCTTGCTGGCGGACGGGGACGATGGCGGATATGGCGTGTTTGTACACGATCTGGCTCGTCCCATTGTGCAGCAGGATCACGAACATATCAAAGCCCCCGATCACACCCTTTAGCTTGATCCCGTTAACGAGAAACACGTACACCCGTGCCCGTCTCCGCCGCAGCAGGTTGAGGAATTTGTTTTGCAGGTCTTGTCGAGTATCCATCAGGCGCTCCTTTCCCGGCGCCTGCACCGCCCCGCAGGAAGCGGGAAAGACCGCCGCGCCGACCTTGCCCTGCAAGCTGCCCCGGTTGCCTGGCAGGAACAAGCGGAAAATGCGCCGCAAATGAGCAATTAGTCTCGCTGCCGTGAAATGGTGGCGCTCCCTGTCGTATTTTTCGCCCGGCGCCGCGCGAGCCTTCCCCTGCCGATCTTCCAGTGCGCCCGAATCGCGCTCTCCAGACGCGCATCGCAGTGGGGGCCCTCGGCAGCCAATCGCTCAATATCCGCTTCGGCCCTCAGCCAAGTCAACTGCCGGCGCCCCAGGGCCTTGGTGGCCCTGATTCCGCGCGCAACGGCCTCGGCAAGTGGATAGCGGCCGTCCAGATGCTCAAGAAGCTGGCGGTAGCCGGCAATCCGGGTGGCCGGCAGGCCGGGATCCAAGCGCATTGAGCGCAGCGTCTGCGCCTCCTCCAGCCATCCCCGCTCAAGCATGCCGTGGAAGCGTTGCTCGATACGCCGGCGCCAAGCCTCTCGATCGCCCGGAAGCAGCGCGAATTTCAGGTAGTCTGGCGCGCCGGCGCGGGGCGCATCGGTCCAGTGCGAGCTGATTGAATGGCCGGTCAGCTCCAGCACCTCGAGCGCCCGCTCGATGCGGGCGGCGTCGTTGGGCGAGAGCCGATCCGCGGCCGCAGGATCCAGCGCCTTGAGCTGGTCGTGCAGCGCCGGCCAGCCATCCGCCGCAGCCTGCTTGCGAATCCGGCGGCGCACAGCGGAATCAGCGGCCGGCATTTCCGCAAACCCCCGCTCCAGCGCGCGAAAGTAGAGCATGGCGCCGCCCACCAGCAGCGGAACCCGTCCGGCAACTCTGGCGCGCGCAATTTCGCGCCGGGCGTCTTCGGCGAAACGCGCGGCCGAGTAGCGCTCCCGGGGCGAACAGATGTCCACTAGGCGATGTGGCGCAACGCGCTGTTCCTCGGCCCCCGGCTTGGCGGTCCCGATATCCAGCCCCCGGTAAACGCAAGCCGAGTCCGCACTGATGATCCGCAATGGCAGCCGCTCGGACAGGCGCACCACAAGCCGCGTCTTGCCCACGCAGGTCGGCCCCTTGAGCAGCACTGCCTCCACTCGCGATCCCCCAAGCCTATGTGGCCATGGGCCTCGTTCCGCAGGGAGCGTTGGAGCTTGTGCGCTCCAATCGCTTGGCGCACGCTGCGGAACCGAGCCCCGCGGAGGAGTTCATGCGTTTCCCTGCGGCAAGGAGCTCAGTCCGGATATTGCGCCGAGGGGCGTGGAAGGCCATGCGAGATTTTGCCTGCCCCTCGCCATTCCCCGCCCCTCTCTTCAGGGAGACGCATGAATACATCCCTGTAGCTTGCTCCGTTCGCGCCGGGACATCGGCGCTCACCCTGCCTCCGATACTCCCTGAAGAGAGGGGCGGGGAATGGCTTAATTCGTGGGCTTGAAGCATAGGGTGCCTAGGGCGCAGCGAGCCTATGCGCGCTAAGCGGGCAAAACCAAAGTTAGCGGCCGCGCAGAAAAATGCGGTCCAGTTCCCCGATGCTGAGTGCCCGCCAGGTGGGACGGCCGTGATTGCACTGGTCGGCCCGCGGGGTCCGCTCCATGTCCCGCAGAAGAGCGTTCATTTCCTCCAGCGTCAGGCGCCGGTTGGCGCGCACCGAGGTATGGCAGGCCATGGTGGCCAAAATATGATGGATCCGCCCGGTAATCTCGTGGGCGGAATCCTCGCTGTCGGCCTCCGGCCTGGACTGCGCTCCGGACAGCAGGTCGCGCAGCAAGGCCTGCGCGTCGCCTCCAACGAGCAGCGCCGGAACCTCGCGCACCGCCAAGGTGCCCGGCCCCACCTGATCCACGACGAAGCCCAGCCGCTTCCAGGTTTCGCGCTGCTGTCTGGCTGTGGCGATTTCCTCTTGCCCGACACGCAGCCGGACCGGCTCCAGCAGCAGTTGCGAACCGATGCCCTGCTCATCGAGCTGCGCCTTCATGCGCTCGTAAACCACACGTTCATGGGCGGCATGCGCGTCCACAATGATCAGCCCGTCGCGATTCTGGGCCAGGATATAGATTCCGCTCAATTGCGCCAATGCATGGCCGAGCGGCGGCACATCTTCTCCGGCATCCGGGAACGGTTCGCGTATCTCGCCCGCGCCGGGCGGCGAACCTGACGGCAGAGGAGAGGCTCCTAGCAAAAGGGAGAGTTCCCCGCTGCCGGAGCCATAGCCGCCGCCGTGGTGTCCGGAACCTGCCATCCCCGGGGACATAGCGGCAATCCCGGGGGGCTGGCCGGAATCCGCAGGGGCAGCGGGCCGGGTATCGGCCAGCACCGCCTCCAAGGTGCGGCGAACAATATCGTGAACGGTTCGTCCCTCCCGAAACCGCACTTCGAGCTTGGCGGGATGGGCGTTCACATCCACCCCTGCCGGATCCATATCCAGATACAACAGCCATGCGGGATGGCGCCCGTGAAACAGGACATCCTCGTAGGCCTGGCGCACCGCATGCGCCACGGTGCGGTCGAAAATGGCCCGGCCGTTCAGAAACAGGTGCTGCATATCGCCTTGGCTGCGCGAAAACTTCGGCCGCGCCAGCCAGCCATGCAGATGCATCCCCTGCCGATCCTCCTCAAAGTACAGGGCGTTGTTCAGGAACTCGGCGCCAAGAAGGCGGGCAAGACGCTCCTCCTGCTCGGCCCGTCCGTCCGCCGACGGCAGGTCGTAGTTCAGGCGCCCATCCTTCTCGTAGCGCAGTCCTGTGGAGAACCGGCTCAAGGCCATGCGCAGCGCCGCACGGTCGATATGGCGCGACTCCGTGACCGGTTTGCGCAGGAAGCTGCGCCGGGCCGGAGTGTTGTAGAACAGGTCGCGAACCTCCACCGTGGTGCCCCGGGGATGTGCCGAAGGCAAAGGTTCGGAAGCGTGGCCGCCGGCGCTTTTCACGGTCCAGGCGCTGCGTTCGCCCGCCATCCGCGAAGTCAGTTGCAGCCGGGAAACCGCGGCAATGCTCGGCAGCGCCTCGCCGCGAAATCCCAGCGTTGCCACTGTGCGCAGGTCGTCAAGGCTTGCGATCTTGCTGGTGGCATGCCGCTTCAGCGCAAGCGCCAGCTCGGCCAAGGAAATTCCAACGCCATCGTCACGCACCCGGCAGAGTTGCGAGCCGCCTTTCTCCACCTGCACCACGATCCGCCGCGCGCCGGCATCGAGGCTGTTCTCCATCAGTTCCTTGACCACCGACGCCGGCCGCTCCACCACCTCGCCGGCGGCGATTTGGTTGACCAAATGATCCGGCAGCAGTTGAATCGTCATCGCATGGCCGCAAAAACCCGGCGGGTATTGAGCGGACGCCCCTCCAGATAGAAATCGATCGCTGTCTTGAGCAGGCGGCGGGCCGCCAGCCTTGTGCCCTGGCTGGCCCATTTGCCGCGCGCCACGCCCATCAGCTCGGCGCCGCTGAAGTTCATGGCTTTTCCGGTCGGGGCCCCGGCGGGCAGCGCCTGGGCACCCTCCTCCATGCGGTAGCAATAGGCCGCATCGGGGACCAGCGGCCGGCCTTCGGTATCGCGTTCCAGATCCAGCCCAAGGCCCAGTGAGGCCAGCAGGTTGAGCTCAAAGCGCCGCAGCACTGCTTCGACCGGGTGGCCGCTGCGCAGGCCGGCCAGCGCAACGCAGTAATGGTCGAACAACTCGGGGTGCGGGTCCTCCCTGCGGGTCAGCTTGAGCAGTAATTCGTTGATGTACATGGCTGCGAGAAGGCCGGCGCCTTGCGGAATTTCGCCCGCGCGATGATGCGCTGCGCGATCAGCGCTCTCCTCCATCGCGCATTCGGCGCTCTCCTCCATCGCGCATTCGGCGCGATGGAGCGTCGCCAAGTCTCCGCGGCCGCCCCAGGAAAGCAGCAGACGGCGGAACGGCTGCGCGGCAAGGCCGAGCGGAGAACGGGGGCGGCGGCCCCCGCGAGCCACCAGCCCAATCCGGCCATGCTCGCGAGCGAAAGCCTCCACGATCAGGCTGGTTTCACGAAAAGGGCGGCTGTGCAGCACCCAAGCTTCCGCCAATTCCACGCGACGAACACCACTCATTGGCAAAACCGAGGGTTATTGAACCAGTTCTTTCGCACCCTAACATGGGCCCGAATATGGAAGGGACGCCGGAAGATGCGCTGCAGTTCGAGCCGTGCCTGACGGGCAGCCGCTTTCAGCCGCAACCCCCCGCGGCCAATCACAATGCCGCGCTGGGAGGCGCGGTTGACCCGCACTTCCAGTTCAGCCACCACCGCCCGACCGCGCGTTTCCAGCGAGGTCGCCACCACATCCAGATCGTAGGGCACTTCGCGGTGGGTATTGAGCGTGAGCTTCTCGCGCAGCATTTCCGCAATGCGAAATCCCATGTCGCGATCGGTCACCGAGCCGTTAGGAAACAGGGGCGCGCCCTCCGGCAGGCAATCCGTCAAGACCTGGTGCAAACGCTCCAGGTTGTCGCCATGCAAGGCGGAAACCGGAACGATTTCGGCAAAATCGGCTTTCCCGGCGCACCGCTCCAAGTACGGGAAGAGGTCCTCTCGGCGCCGCATGCAATCGATCTTGTTAACCACCAGCACGCACTTCAATTGAGCCTTGACGGCTTCATTCAGCGCGCGGTCGTCTCCCCGGGTCCAGCGACCGGCCTCCACCACCAAAAGGACCATGTCGGCACCCGCCAACGCGCCTAGGGCGGCGCGATTCATGTTGCGGGAAAGCAAACGCCGGTCCGGCGCGTGCAGTCCGGGCGTATCGACCAGCACGAGCTGGGCATCGCCGGCGTTGCGCACGCCGGTAATGGCGTGCCGGGTGGTCTGCGGCTTGCGCGTTTCGATGCTGACTTTTTCCTTGAGCATGCGGTTGATAAGCGTGGACTTTCCTACGTTGGGGCGTCCCATGATCGGCGCCACTCCTGCCCGAAAGCTCATTTCGCCTGGTCCAGCCGGGACAGGAGCGCGGCGGCGGCTTCGACCTCGGAAGCCTGTATTGTGCGGCCTTCGCCCTCGGCGCTCAGCGAAAGCTCCGGCACGCTGCAAACAGACCGGAAACTCGGTGCCTGCGGATCGCGGCCGGATTCCGCCAGACGGTAATCGGGCGGCTTCAAGCCGCAGCCCTGCAGATGCTCCTGAAGCCGGCTTTTGGCGTCGCGCGGCTGCTCCGGCACCGAATCGAGATGCTCCGCAAACAGTTTCATGAACAAGGCTGAAGCGGGCGCGATTCCGCCGTCCAGCCAGACCGCGGCGAAAACCGCCTCAAGAGCGTCCGCCAGCATGGCTTCGTGCGCCGCGCCGCCGGGCGCCAGGTCGGCGCCGTGATAGCGCAGCCGCTGGCTCAAGCCCAGCTCGCCCGCCACCTCAGCTAGAGTGGCGCGCTGCACCAAACGCTGGCGCATGTGGGTGAGCCTACCCTCCAGCGCGTCTTCATGGCGGCGATAGAGGATGTCGGACGACACCAGCTCAAGCACCGCGTCGCCAAGGAACTCAAGGCGGCGATTATTGTTTTCGCAGGCGCTGGGATGAGTGAGCGCCTGGCTGAGCAATTCCGGCCGGGAAAAGGCGTAGCCGAGCCTGCCGGAGGCCCATTGAGCAAGCTGCCGGACGTCAGTCAACGAATGGGGTCGCCTATCCTGCCCCATTCCGGCATGCTGCCGACCGCCCAATTAAACCAGATGCGCTCGGCGCGGCCTACCAGGCGGTGCTCCGGGATAAATCCCACGCCCGGATAGCGGCTATCCCTGCTGTTGTCACGGTTGTCCCCCATCACGAAATAGTGGCCAGCCGGAACCTCGAAAACGCCCTCCCTGCCGCGCTGCCCTGGCATGAAATAGATGTCGTGGCGCACGCCGCCCAGCGTTTCCTCCGCCTGCCGCGCGGAAAAAGGCGATTCGCCGTTCACCGGCATGGGCATGCTGACCCGGACCGGCTCGCCGTTGATGCTCAACCGCTTGTTGCGGTATTCGATCATGTCGCCGGGCAAGCCCACCAGGCGCTTGATGAAATTGGCGCTGGAGTCGGAAGGCAACTTGAACACCACCACGTCGCCCCGCCGGGGCGAGCCCAGCTCGACGATGCGCGTATTGGTGACCGGCAGCCGAAGGCCGTAAACAAACTTGTTCACGAAAATGAAATCGCCCACCTCAAGCGTGGGACGCATCGACCCGGACGGAATGCGGTACGGCTCGTAAAGAAAAGAGCGCGCGCAAAGCACGATCAGAAGAACCGGAAGAAAGGCCGCGGCGTACTCGAACACCTTGGCCCGGCGGCGCGGCTCCCCGCCGGCGACCGCGGCGCGCTTGCGTTTCGGCGTGGCCACAAGCCGGTCGGCAAGCCACAGGACCAGCGCCAAGCCCGTGATCGCCACCAGAACGAAGGAAAAATCCATAGGAGCGCGATTCTAACCGCCTGACAGATTAGGGATGGCGCAGCCGCGCCTGCAGCCGGCGCCAATCCGTTTCGCTGAGCATCGAAGGCGTAAGCCACACCCTAAGCCGCCTGCGGCGGCCTTTCGCCGCGCGGCCTCTGCGAAGCGTCAACCCCACCAGCGCGCGCGTCACGAAGCCTTGCCGGCGGAGCAGCTCCGCGCGTTCCAGTTCGCCCGTGTCCAGCACCAGGCGCCAGTCGCCGCCGGGAATCAGCCATACGGCGGCGATTCCCGGGGCGATGCCACCGCCCCGCAGCGCCCGCCACTGTCGCGCGGCGGCGGCGGCCAGCGCGGCAAGGACCGCCAAGCGCAGCCATAGCGCCATCCCGGAAATCAGCACCGCGGCCGCCGCCAGCAGCAGCCCGGCAGCGATTGCAGGCCCTCCCCAAGGCGGGAGGGCCGAACGCAGCTCAATCGTTGCGGAGAATCCGCTCAACGACCCGGGCCTCCCGCGCCGAGCCGGGCGTCACGCGGCCGGCCAGCAAATCCTCCAGTTGGGGATCGCCGAGTTCCAGCAGCGCCTCGAAACCCGACCGTTCGGCGGCGTCGGCATGAGGGTAGCGGCGGGACAGGTAGCGCTCCAGCAGGAGGTCCAGCTCGCGGCTGCCGCGGCGGCAGCGCCATCTCAGTCTTGAGGCGGCGGCGGTCAGATGCGGCGCTCCAGCAGCCGCTTCTTGGTTTCCGCAATCGCCCGCGCCGGATTGAGGTCCTTGGGGCAGGCTTCAGTGCAATTCATGATCGTGTGGCAGCGGTAGAGCCTGAACGGGTCTTCAAGCTGGTCCAGCCGCTCGCCGGCCGCCTCGTCGCGACTGTCCTCCAGCCAGCGATAAGCGGCGAGAAGGGCGGCCGGCCCCAGGTAGCGGTCGCCGTTCCACCAATAGCTGGGGCAGCTGGTCGAACAGCAGGCGCACAGAATGCAGGCAGCGGGCGTATTGATCTTCTCCTGATCTTCCCGCGATTGCAGGCGCTCCCGGTCCGGCGGCGGAGGCGTTTTGGTCTTGAGCCACGGCTCAACCGACGCGTACTGGGCGTAGAAATGGGTCAGATCGGGCACCAGGTCCTTGACCACCGGCAGGTGCGGCAGCGGATGGATCGCCACATCGCCCTTCAGATCGCTCACCGCCTGCGTGCAAGCCAAGGTGTTGATCCCGTTGATATTCATGGCGCAGGAGCCGCAGATCCCCTCGCGGCAGGAACGGCGGAAGGTGAGCGTGGAATCCACCGAGTCCTTGATATGGATCAGCGCGTCGAGCACCATGGGCGCGCAGTCGTTCATATCGACCTCATAGCTGTCCACCCGCGGGTTCTCGCCCGAATCCGGGTCGTAGCGATAGACCTTGAACCGCCGGACGCGGCGCGGCGCAGCGCCATCCCCGGCGGCTGGCGCAGAGTAACGGCGCCCCCGCTTCACGCGGGAATTGGCAGGTAGCAGGAATTGAGCCATGGATCTTGTTGCGCTCGCGCTGGCACTCTGTCGGGCTTAGGCACCGAAGTGTAGCAAAACGGCGGAGCAATAGCTCAATCAGCGGAATTCGCAACCTTTGGCGTTCACTGCCGCGCTTGTTGCTCCTCGAGCTCGCGGATGGCCTCCGCCAACTCCCGCTCGCGGGCATCCATGCGCTCAATCTCCATGGCACTCCGCGCGCGCGCGAACTTGGCCTCCAGCGCCCGCTGCTTCTTCTCGAACTCCGCCTTGCGCTTGCGGACATTTTCTTTCAAGTGCCGATAATGTTCCCGCAGGCGCTTCAGCTCGTAGTGCTCTTTCAAGCCGTCGTATCCCAACTCGGCAACCAGCGCATGAACCTCGAGCCAATGCTCCAGAGTGGCCTCGTGCTCGTCGCGAAAAGGCCGTTGCTCCGGCGTGGGCGAACGCAGAACGGACATCAGCGCTTCCTTGGCTCGCGGATGCCCCGACCAAGCCAATCCGATAATCGCGTATGTGCTCAGCAGCGAATCGTATTCGGCGTAAGACTTCCGGCCCGGGGCGAGGCCCATCACCTTGCGCTCGCGCCACACGCCCGATGTCAGGCTGTCGATCAGATACGTGAGGGCGCGCTCGCTCCCCGTGCGATACGCCAAAAATCCCAAGGCTCTGATCGCTTCGGTGCGACCTTCATGATGCCACTGCGACAAGCGCGCATCTCCCGGTTCCTCCACAAATTCGATCAAGCCCTCCGCCGCGCGCTCGTCGCCCACCGCGCCGAGCATGCCGGCGATCCGGAGCCAGTGCTCTTCCTCCGCTTTCGAGTTAAGCATCGCGAGCAGATCCGGAGTGACGGAGGCATCAAAGGCCGCCTGCACCTCGCTATGGGACCGGGGAAACAAGGGACTTCGGACGAATTCGCGTATGTCGGTCTGCTGCTGCGGCTTTGCCGACGCAATCGGCGCAACCGCAGCAACTAGGAAAAGGACTGCAAAAGCTGCCAACGGCATCATGCGGGCCCCTACCTATTGCGCTCCAACTCGACCATCTCGTGCGAGAAACGCGGCAATTCCTCCGGTGATATGCGCGGCGCTTTCGTGGTCACCCGGATGGAGGGGGCGATGGCGGTGTTCACGTGGTTATCCAGCCACTCGAACTTGGCTGGCTCGACAAGCTGCATTAGGTGTTCGCGATGCGAATCAAGCAGTGCCTGCTTGCGCGCATTCCAGCGTTCGTGGAATCCTTCAGGCTCCAGCATGTCCTTGAGCCTCACTCCGAAAGGCAACTCGATCACTTCCGAAGGATCAACCCCAGGTGGCGGCGGGGGCGCGTTGCGCGGCTTGAAGCGAGCATGAATTTCCGCTATCCCTTGCTCCTCGATATCCGAAAGTCGCGTCATGTAATCCTGTCCAGACTGATACACAGCTTCGGCTTCGGAAGTCGTGAAGCTTGGCAACCGGCTGGCCAGCTGCGCTCCCGGCAGGCTCAGGTGCCGCTCAAGCCTTTCGTAGAGCCTGTTCCAAGCGCGCCATATTGGGGCTGGCTTGTGCTCCGGCCGACCGTCAGTCAATGGGATTTCCGACGGTTGCGCCGCCATTCTCCCACTAACCCAATCCTTCAGGCTTTCGACTTCCTCAGGCGCTAGTTCCAGAACGCTTCCTGAAGGGCCCATGTAAGGATGCACCACGGGGAATCCATCGGGCAGCGCAGCGGGAAGCACCGATGGGGGCGCAGCGGGAAGCACTGTGTGCTCCAGAGTTCCGCCGCTTTCCGGCGACGCTGCGTCCGAAGAAACTTGGCTGCCGTCATTTCGGGAAAGAAAAACCAGCAACGCAAGGGCAACGCAAGCTGCAATCCCCAAAACTGCTGCCCATTGCAATTTATTCATGTGATTTGATCAAAAAAAGCATTGGTTCATCGTAGCGTACAGGGTGGTCCCCTGCGCCGTGCAAGCCAGGTCGCGGAGGATTAGGGCGCGGCGGCGGGCCGGGCGAAGACAAGCGACGGTGCCTGCTATACTCGCTCGCGGAGCGCCGCCGAACTTGGCAGGCGGGCGAGATACCCGGGAGAATGCCATGTCCCCCTCAGCAGCCGCTTCATCCAGCATGTTGGCCGCTTGGGTCGCCTTGGCGGCGGGATTGGGGGTTTCCGGCGGCGCGCCGGATGCCGAAACGCCCGCCAACCGGGTGCCGTCCCAAGCGGAGGCGCACGGCTACGCTGCGATTTCATGGCACGAGGGCAGCGTGGAGGAAGCCTTTGTCGAGGCTGAGCGGTCCGCCAAGCCCGTGTTCCTTTACTGGGGCGCGATCTGGTGCCCGCCCTGCAACCTGATGAAAAGCACCTTGTTCCAGCAGCCGGAATTCATTGCCAGGACGCGCGACTTCGTGGCCGTTTACCTGGACGGCGACACGCAGCGGGCGCAGGTCTGGGGCGAGAAGCACGATGCGGTGGGCTACCCCACATTGATTGTGTTCGATTCTCAAGGAAATCAGCTGACTCGGCTGCCCGGCACATTGGCCGCCGAATCCTTCATGGCGGCGCTGGACGATGCCATGTCCAACCTGGCGCCGGTGACCGAGCTCGTGCAGGCGGCGCTCAATAGCGACCAGCCCCTGACGGACGCCGAGCATCGTAGGCTCGCTTACCACTCGTGGTACCAGGACAAGCGAACGCTGGCGCCGGAGCAATACTTGGCGCTGTTCGAACGGCTCGCCGCCCAGGCCCCGCAGCACGACCCTGCGCTGGCGCGGCGCGCGCATTCGCTGCGGCTGTCCGAAGCCGTCAGTTCCGGGGATGCCGCATTGGATGCCGAACGCTATTCCGAATTGCTGTTCGTGCTGGATGCGGAAAAACACGATCTGGATAACCTGATGATGTTTTCCGGCAAGCTGGCCGGCGTTTTCGACGCTCTGGCGGCGGATTCCGCGAAGCAAGAGGAACTGCGCCAAGCGTTCAGCAGCGCGATCGAGGCGGTGCTCGCCAGCCCCGCGGGCAACAAGTCGGCACCGATTTTCTCCTTGGGAATGCTGCTGGAGCTGGAGCGGCTCGATAATGCCGAAGCCCCGCCTTCGCCGGCGCTGCTCGAGAGGATTGTCGCCGCGGCCCGGCAGGCGGATAGGGCTGCCGAAAGCCAGCAGGAGCGCCAGAGCCTGATCTACTACGCCTACAGTCTGCTGAGCAACGCCGGCGAATATGAGCGGGCGCGCATCCTGCTCGAAAAGGAACTGGAAATTTCCGAAGAGCCTTACTATTTCATGTATCCGCTGGCCACGCTCAGTCACAAGACCGGCGATATCGAGGGCGCGGTGCGCTGGATGGAGCGCTACTACCGCGAGTCCTACGGCCCCGCCACGCGCCTGCAGCACGGCGTGAACTACGCCCGCCGCATGATGCTGTGGATGCCTGGGGAGGTCGAAACCATACTGAGCGTGTCGCAGGAAGCGCTGGCCGAAATGCACGGCCAGCCGGACGCGCTCGCGAACCGCAACCTGCGCTCGCTCGGCTGGCTGGTCGATGCGCTGGAGGCGTGGCGCGCCGAGCACCATGCCGGCCTTTCGCTGGCCGCCTTGGACAGCGGCTTCGCCGAAATCTGCGCCGAACACGCGGGCCAAGCATCGGCAAATGCCTGCGCCGCCATGCAGCAAAGACTGAGCGACTCCGCACCGGGCATTTAGGAGCAGCAGGCATTCATCCGTCTTAGTAT
>JAPYNE010000052.1 GCA_028285945.1 Candidatus Foliamicus numerosus
CCGCCCGCCCGCTCGATACGGGTGATCGGCCATGCGCCATGCTTGCCTTCGCAAACCCGGGCCTCTTCGATGCTGGTCGCCAAATGGTAGGTGGTGCCCACCCCTAGGCGCTCCGCCAGTTCGCGCGCGCCCACATGGAGGTCGAGCGAGCACGGCTCCTTGCCCTCGATATTCACCCAGCAGCGCACGCGCCCGCCCAAGCCGCCGTGGTAGGTCTCGACGCATTGCTCCAGCGTTTTCAGCGCCGCCTTCGCGCTCGGAAAGAAATGATGCTTCATCATTTCCTCCGACCAGCCCCGCGGCGCGATTTCCGGGGGGTTGTCCGCCGCATGCCGGCCGGTGATGCCGCGGATGCCGGTTTGCTCCATGGCCCGCACCGTGATGCCCGGGTCGTATTGCGAGCCCATGTCCAGAAAGCAGGTGGTGCCGCAGCGAAGCATCTCGGTAATGCCCAGCAAGGCGCCCCAGTACTCGTCCTCCGCGCTGATATGCGCATAGAACGGCTTGGCCCAGTGGAACACCCAGGCCCGGGTGTTGAGGTTGTCCGGGAACACCGCGCGCGAGAGGGTTTCGGACAAGTGAACATGGGAATCTATGAAGCCGGGGCAAACCCCCTTGAGCGCGCCGTTTTTCACAAGGTCGAAGCCGTCGCGGGCATGCCTTTGCGAGATGTCGTCCGAAGGCCCCAGGTCGATGATCCTGTCACTTTCAATCACCATGGCCGCATCCCGCAGCACCGTGTCCTCCCTGTCCACGGTCAGGATGAACTCAAGATGTTCAATCAGAGTTTTCAAGTCTTCAGCGGGGCCAATCAGCCGACTTTCAGCAAGGCATCGGTATCGGCAACATCCGACAGCAATTCCGCGCCGGTGTCGGTCACAAGCACGATGTCCTTGTTCTGCATCCCGAAGCCGTGGCCCGTGTCATAAACCAAAGGCTCAATGCCCAGCACCATCCCCGCCTCCAAGGGCACATCCGAATACATGCCCAGATAAGGCTCCTCATGCAGATGCAGGCCGATGCCGTGGCCAATAAACTGAATGGGCGGCAGGCCCAGCTTGCCGAGATGCCGGATGAAGGCCTCGTAGATCTCCTTGGAACGGGCGCCGGGCTTGATCATATCCAGCACCTTGTATTTGCATTCCACCAGGTTTTGCCAGATTTCCTCGGAGCGGGCAGGCGGCGATTCCACATAAGCGGTCCGGCACACCCCGGCGTGGTAGCCGTTAATCACGGAGAATATCTCCACCCGGCAAATATCCTGCCTCTCCAGCCGCCGCATGGTAGGCCCCACATTCGGAAACACGCTGCGCGGCCCGGTGGCCACGATCATCAGCTTGTAGTCGTGGGCCCCCAGGCTGTAGATATTCCGAGTCAGCCCCGCGGCTATATCCATTTCCGTGCTTCCAGCCCGGACCTCGTTGAGGGCGTTGCAGATGGACTCGTCGGCAATGCGCGACAGGCGCCGCATCAGCTTAATTTCCGATGCCGTCTTTATTTGCCGCAAGCGGGCGAGATGGCCTTCGGCGGGCACGAATCGGGCGCCGGGCAGCGCCCGGGCCAAGGTTTCGTAATCGCAGGCGGGCAAGTAGTCCATTTCCGTGCCTATGGCTGCGCTCTCAAGGCCCATTTCCTTGAGCAGGTCCGCCAACACCTGCATGGGGTTGTCGGTGAACTCGCCCCACACGCGCACCTTCGCGGCGTCAACGCTGTTTTTTACCGTGCTTTCCTCCATATCCACCGCAAGAAACCGGTATCCGCCATCCGCCGTCACCACCACAGCCGCATGCCGCCAGCGCATCAGGGACTGGGAAGGCACCACAAAGCCCGCAAGGTAGGCGAAGTTCTCCGGCGACAAGCACACCACAGCGTCGAGGCCGCGCTCGACCATGGCGGAAACCAGCCGCCGCACTATTTCATCGCGCATGCCGACCCCGTTCGCTCATTGATTACGCCTTTTCCGCGCCCCCAGTGCGCGCAGATACTACATCAACCGGAATTGGCTGTATGTCCGGGAGCCTCATCCAATACGGACATGAGCCTGAACGGGGGGGCGGAGTTGATATGATATAAGTACGATCTGATCCAATCGCCAAGCAATCGCCAAAATTGCAGCTTTCCATTGGAGCATAGAGGACATGGCAAAACGCGCAAGCCTGTTGATCAGCGAGCCCAATGAGAAGTGGATTCAGGCACAGATCGGCAGCAAGGAATTTTCCAGTCGCAGCGAAGTGCTCAACGACCTGATCCGTCAGGCGCGGAAAACCGAAGCGATCCGAGAACGGCTGAAGTTGGCGGAAACATCGGCTAAAGAGCGTGGCTGGATAACAACAACGCCGGATGAAATGCTGGACGGCTTCAAGGAGAGCGCCCGTCGAGATGGCGAACTATAACTTGCTCCCGAAGCGGAAGCCGACTTATACCGAATATGGCTCTATGGCGTGCGGCAGTGGGGAGTCGCCGCTGCTGGCAACCACCATCGATCGTTCCACAAACGCTTTGAAGCGATCGCGGCCAACCCATTGCAATTCCCGGCTGTTGGCCATATTCGCGAAGGTTACCGTCGCAGCGTGATGGGGCGTTACAGCATCTATTTTCGGGTTGATGACGAGACGCCGGAAATCATGGCAATCATTGGACAACAGAACTTGGACGAATGGCTTTAGGCGTGCGGCTCCGGCCCGTGGAGCGGTGCTGCGCGATCAGGCGCGTCAACTGCGCTCTTGAGACCCCCGTCACCTTGCCCAGCCGGTGGTAATCCTAGCCTGCGGATTTAAATCCATCCTTCCGCCTGCACCCGCTGAAGGGCCAGCGGGCGGGCCAGTGGAGCATGCGCGTATCCGACAATTGGCGAATCGTTTTCCGCTTTCAAAGCGGCGAGGCGGTGGATATCGGCTTGAGTCGACTACCACTAACAACGATTGGGAGGCAACATGAAGATGATAGACCCCGCGCATCCCGGAGAAATTGCCCGCGACAACATGGAAGCGGAAGGCTGGACCGTTACCGAATGCGCCTCAAGGCTGGGCGTTTCACGGATCACATTGTCACGCTTGCTGAATGGCCGAGCGGGTGTTTCCGCGTCCATGGCGCTTGCCTTGGAACGTATAGGCTGGGGCACGGCTGAACACTGGGTGCGCATGCAAGGAAGCCACGACTTGGCACGCGAACGCCAGCGGCAGGCGGCAGCATGAACTTTCCAAAGGAGCATGGCGAAACAATTTCTCCGAGGCAACAGCGGCACGAAGGCATGCGCGGGAATCAGCCTCCAATTCACCGTGTTAATGCCAAGAATGAGCATTGCCAACGTAACGGCGCACGGCAGCGAGGAATCGCCGCCGCCGACAAACACCGCCGAGCGTTTCACGAACGCTTTGAAGCAATCGCGGCCAACTCTTTCGCTCATAATACGGAGCCGCGCTTGAGATGGAATCTACTGCAATCCTCCGTTGCGCCCCCGATTTTGCTACGGAGGCCACGCTGTTTGTTGCAAAATACCTTTTCCCAAAGACTACCGGCCAGCAGCATGCAACGGGAGCAACACATTGAGCAGCACCGTCTCTGATCAGATTAGCCAGCCATTCCGGCCCAAGGCTCGCTTGTTGCAGTTGCTTGGCGATGAGCTGATTGGAAGCTCGCGTCTGGCGGTCTTCGAACTTGTAAAGAACGCCTACGACGCGGATGCCAATGCGGTCGTGATCTGTCTCGAACTCGCCTCTAAGAAAGAACTCAACTTCAGTGATGGCAAGCTAACTGTTAGAGACATGGATATTAAACACGAGTCTGGAATTACCATAACCGATGATGGAGAGGGCATGACACTCGATGTACTGCGGTCGGTCTGGCTTGTTCCAGGAGACGATCACCGCCAACAGGACAGGCTTGCCCATCGAAGAACATCCCGGCATAAGCGTCTGCCGTTGGGTGAGAAAGGTCTCGGGCGATTCGCCGCCCACAAGCTTGGTAATCGCATCACTCTGATCACGCGCGCTCAGGGTGCCCAGGAATTTGTGGTGGATATCAACTGGAACGAGTTGGTTAGTCAGCCATACCTGGATGAAGCGCCGGTCACAATCAGACAACGCCAGCCCGAAGTGTTTACAGGAAACAAAACCGGAACACGTATCGAAATCAGAGAGTTGCGAGAGAAATGGTTGCGCGGGGAAGCACGGCGTCTCCACAATCAGATTACGTCCCTTTGCTCACCGTTTGAAGAACCTGCCGACTTCAAGGTCATACTACAGATTCCAGGCCGAGAAGACTGGATCGCGGATCTTCCAGACGTTTCCGAGATTTTAAGGACATCCTTCTGGAAATTCAGTTTCCGTGCTGATAAGGAGCGATTCGATTGGACGTATGAGTTCCGCAAAATCCCAACGCTTGATCTCGAAAGTAGAACGGTCGAAAAGTCAGGAGAAAAATTGAGGCTTCCTGCCAAGTCAGGCGATGATCGAATGGAGAAGCAAGTTGTAGCTGACCAAAAAACTTTTGACGGCATCGGCCCCATTAGCGGTGTGTTCTACGTCTATGATCGTGACAAGGCAGTTCGCCGAATATTGCCCAACATTCAAGCCATTTCAAGCCTTCTTGACGAGGCTGGGGGAGTGCGTATCTATCGGGACGGCATAAGAATTTACAACTATGGTGAGCGCGGAGACGACTGGCTTGGTCTTGATTTACGTCGCGTGAAACGCCCGGCACACCGAATCAGCAACAACATTATTCTGGGAGCAATCCACTTGTCGCTGACGGAATCAACTGGTCTGATCGAAAAAACCAATCGAGAAGGCTTCGTAGAAAACAGTGCATTAATCGAGTTGCGACGCATCGTCCTTGGTGTTCTGAATGCGCTTGAATCGGAACGCCAACTCGACAAAGAACGAATAAGGCAACTGACCTTGAAGCCTAAGGATTCGAGCGCTGTCAGAATCGAAAAACCAATACGGGGCCTCAGGCTTGCGCTCAAACGCCAAGGAATGCACGAAAAATTCGAGAGCTACATAACCCGGATTGAGAAAAACTACCGCAGCATGCAGGAGACGCTGCTCTCTGCGGGCATGTCCGGCCTGAATCTGGCGGTCGTATTCCATGAAGTCGAGCGAGGTGTGCGGGCACTCCACCAAGTGATTCTGGAAGGCGCGGACATTGAACGTGCAGCTCATCAGGCGCAGGAACTGATGCATCTTCTCGATGGGTTTGCGGTATTGCTCAGACGAGACAGCAGGAAACAACACAGCGGCAAAAAGCTTGTGGAGGCCGCATATAAATTCAACAAGCTGCGATTTCAACATCATGGCATTCAGGTCGTATGCCCCATGCTTCAGAACGCGGACGATGGGTTCAAAGCCCGATTTACGTTCAACCTAGTTCTCGGAGCGCTAAACAATCTTGTGGACAACGCCCTATACTGGTTGCGGGTCAAATGGCCTAAGTCAGGGGGGGTGTCCGCTCGAAAGCTTTACATTGGCTTGTCAAACGATTTCGAGGCAGGGCCAGCAATTATCGTTGCCGACAACGGTTGCGGCTTTGAAGATACACCCGAACATCTGGTTCGCCCCTTCTTTACGCGCAAACCGGATGGTATGGGCTTGGGCTTGTACTATGCCGGCCTAGCCATGGAATTAAATGGTGGCCAACTTTTGTTTCCTCAACTCGGGGAAGTCGAGATTCCAGACGAGTTTGGCGGCGCAGTAGCCGCCATGATTTTCAAGAGGGCAGCATAATGCCTGATTACCAAACAGTAATCGCCATCGACGACGAACTGGCACATCTGACCGGTTTGGCTAATAGTCTCAAAAGTCATGGCGTACAGTGCCAGAAAATTCACTACACGGGTGAACCGGAGAAAATCGAGCCTTGCCCGTACGCACGGCTAATTTTCGCTGATCTTCATCTTGGCAGCGGCATCCTCGGCTCCGATCCAACAACCGACTTCAGCGTGCTAGGCACTCTTCTGGAAGACTCCATCAGACCTACAGGGCCGTACCTGATGCTACTGTGGACAATGTACCCCGATCAGGCATCCGCGCTACAAAAATTCTTAGAGCGGCTAAATGATGTACCAAAGCCAACTGCGGTTCTTGCGCTGGCAAAGGCCGATCACCTCGACAGCAAGGGAAATGTAACAGACGAAGCGGAATTGATAAAAGCAGTAAATGAGTTGGCCAAGGGCTGGGTTTCCTCCCAAGGGGGGCTAGCCTTGGCTGGAGTTTGGGGCGCAACCGACAATCATGATATAGACACCTTAGTAAATGAGATTTACGAGTCTAGGTGGACCGATACGGGACGCAAAGTGGAACTTGAAGACTGATGTACCTTTTTGATACAGACATCCTCAGCAACCTCATGAAGCGAACACCGCCGAGAGAGTTGTTGGATAAAGTCAGATCTGTGCCTGCTGATCAACAATTCACATCCAGTATCACCCTCGGGGAATTGACATACGGCGCTAAGAAAAAGGTATCTGCGCGCCTTGAGAAAAAGATTAGAGAACATGTAACGCAGAATCTCCCCATACTTCCCTACGATGCCGAAGCGGCTACTCGGTACGGAGATATTAGAGCCTCAATGGAGCGTCGCGGAAGGCAAACCGGGGATAGTGATCTCAAGATAGCTTCAATAGCGCTTGTGCGGGGGCTGATCGTCGTAACAGGCAATGTTAGGCACTTCAGGTTAGTGCCGGGGCTTTCTTTTGAAAACTGGCTCTGACCTGTAGAAATTGACAGCCTAAAGCTGCCGGAGTTGAACTTCTCCAAGGCCTCTAACCGCGACGTAAGTGTTGGGAAAGTTGGTAGAGATGCAAGAACACTTGCCAACTTATCCGATTGTGGATCTGTTTGCCGGGCCTGGCGGGCTTGGCGAAGGCTTT
This sequence comes from Candidatus Foliamicus numerosus, assembly GCA_028285945.1. Lineage (GTDB taxonomy): Bacteria > Pseudomonadota > Gammaproteobacteria > Steroidobacterales > Foliamicaceae > Foliamicus > Foliamicus numerosus. The sequence continues at coordinate 6,869 of JAPYNE010000052.1, forward strand.
GCCGGCGTCGGTGAAAGAGAAGGGAGGCCCAGGTTTCGCAGCGTCGCTTCGATAGAGAGTAATAAATTCGCCTACAGGACGTTGCTTCTCCGGCATTTTTTTCGCACGTTCCCATCCGGAGGGGCTCCGTCTGCCTATTACGATTACCTTGGGGGGGACATTGATGCGGAGGAACTGTTTAGTGCCCATCCAGAGCAGCTAAGCGCAGCTCAAGAGAGCGCATTGGAGATTTCTCTTGGCGAGGAAAGCCGTGAGAAAGTGCGAAAGATCATCACTGATCGGCTCTCCGGAAAAAGAAAATGGGTGCTCGTAGGCGGTCCGCCTTGCCAAGCTTATTCGATGGCTGGGCGGTCCCGCAGGACAGGCGACCCGGACTTCAGTGAGGACAAAAAGCACCTCCTCTATAAGGAATACCTGAAGATCATTATTGATCACCGACCGCCCGTATTTGTAATGGAGAACGTCAAGGGACTGTTATCTGCAAAGATCAACGGTGAATCCACAATTGACCGGATAGTTCGGGATCTAAAGGATCCGTCGAACGCGCTGAAAAAAAATGCCAATAACCTGCACTATCAGCTTTTCTCGCTCTCAGAAGATCAGATTCCTGATCGTGACATGCCACCGAGATTCTTCGTCGTGCGGGCCGAGCGTTATGGCATCCCTCAAGCTAGGCATCGCATGTTCATTGTCGGCATCCGAAGTGACGTAAACTCAAAACCCATTCCGCTCCGCAACCACAAACCACCGTCGGTTTCGGAAACGATCGCTGATCTGCCAAGAATTCGTAGCGGCATTTCCCGAGTCGATAATGGCCACCAAAAATGGCTGGAAGAAATTAATCGCCTGGCAGTTATGGACCGGAAGAACCAACTTGGCGATGCTACGCAGGGAACTGATGTAAGCAAGGCAATCCGGTCCCACTTGAAAACAGGGAAATTTCCGAAAGAACGATCATCCTCCAAGCATCCTCGAAAGTGTTTTTCTGACCATGACACTCTACGAAGTATGTTTGATAGGAGGCTGAACGTGCTGAATGGACATGAGGCCAGATCACACATGCCCTCAGACCTTCGGCGATACATGTTTGCAGCCACCTTCGCCGAGCAGACGAGCCGAAGCCCCAAACTACAAGATTTTCCAGTCCGATTGTGGCCCAACCACAAGAATGTCGACAGGGCTATGCTTGGCGCGACATTTTCTGACCGCTTCCGCGTACAGCTTCGAGACAGTGTCTCAAAAACCGTAACTTCCCACATCTCAAAGGATGGTCATTATTACATCCATTACGACCCCACTCAGTGCAGAAGCCTGACCGTACGCGAGGCCGCGCGGATCCAGACGTTTCCAGACAACTTCAAGTTCGAGGGGCCGCGAACCGAGCAGTACCATCAGGTTGGAAATGCGGTACCGCCTTACCTAGCGAGGCAGATAGGTGAAATTATCGCCGATATGCTCGATTCAATGAACGGGGAAGCATGATGGGGAGACAGAATTTCACCGGAACGGCGAAGCTGGAATATGTCCCGGATTCGCGGGAAGGACACCAAGCCGGAGGTGCAACTACGCTCTCTGCTGCATCGTGCCGGTTTCCGATTTCGGCTTCACAATCCGAGGCTCCCAAGACATCCGGATATCGTCCTAGCCAAGTATCATGCCGCAGTGTTCGTTCACGGCTGCTACTGGCACCGGCACAAGGGATGCGCTCTGGCAGCTACACCAAAAACGCGAACTCGTTTCTGGCAGGCCAAATTTGATGAAACCATGCGGCGCGACCCATGCAAAGCCGACGAGCTAACACAATTGGGCTGGCGAGTCATTACCGTGTGGGAATGTGAACTTGAAAAGAATCCTGAAGAGGTGCTTCAGGATATAACAAAACAGTTCATGGAGGAGAGTAATGGCTCGTGAATGCAGCTTGCCCCCCAGAGCATCGTCGTTGTCCGAGTCGTTGCGCGATCTCGGGTACTCGCTCGAAACTGCCATCGCCGATCTGATCGATAACAGCATCTCGGCTCGTGCCAACTCCATTGAAATCCTGAGTGACCTGAGTCAGAGCGACCCGGCGTTTGCCATCATCGATAACGGCAGAGGAATGACCGCTGATGAGCTTTTCGCTGCAATGCGCCACGGTTCGACCAGTCCTAAACAACCAAGAGCGCAAGACGATCTGGGAAGGTTCGGGCTTGGTCTGAAAACAGCCTCTTTCTCACAGTGCAGGAGGCTGACCTTAATCAGTGCGCAGAATGGCATTCGGTCAGGAGCGGAATGGAATCTTGATCTGATTGACAGAAGAGACGATTGGATTGTCACTATTCTTGAGGATGACGAAATTGCCGACCTGCCATTCTCAGATCGAATCGGGGATAGCGGAACGGTCGTAATCTGGAGAATGATGGATCGCCTTTTCGAGGATGAGTCCGGCAGGAAGCGGGATGAGATTGTCAGCGAAAAACTGGATGTGGTTGATAGACACCTTTCCCTAGTGTTCCACCGATTTCTGGCCGGTCAGGTCAGGGGACGAAAGAAACTGTCAATCTCGGTCAATGGCCATGAACTTGAGCCATTCGATCCGTTCTGCCTCAAAAACAGCGCCACGCAGATTCTGCCGAAGGAAACCGTGCGGATCAGCGGCAAGGCGGTGCATATGCAGCCGTACGTTCTGCCTCATCACAACAGGCTTACCGCGAGCGAATACAACTACTACCGGGATCATCGGAGCGATTTCATCTCAAACCAAGGCGCCTATATTTACCGCAACAGCAGATTGATGGCATGGGGAGACTGGTTCCGCCTGATTCCTAAGGGCGAAGCAACAAAACTGGCGCGCGTTCAAATCGACTTCCCTAGCAGTCTCGATGAGTCTTGGACAATCGATATCAGGAAGTCACGTGCGAAACCTCCCCGTGCGGTACGTGAGCGGTTGCGTCAGATCATCACCCGCATTGCAGGACGAAGCACCACTGTTCATCAAGGGCGAGGAAGGAAACTTTTCGAGGAAACCAAGGTGCCTATATGGGAACGCTATGCTGATCAGGACCGAATCCGTTATATGCTGAACCGTACGCATCCCATTGTTGAAGCCCTTCGAGGCGGATTGGAAAATGGCGGCGGCCAAAAACTCGACCTGCTCTTGGAGACGGTCTCAACTGCCCTGCCGGTGGAGATGATTTATTCCGATTACTCGACTCATCCCCGCCAAATAAAGCAGTCTGATATGGACAGGGACACGGTCATTAAAAAGCTTGCTGCGCTCAAGAGTGTCCTTTCCCAAGGCAATGAATGTACCGCAGAGCATTTCCGGGAGGTCATGCGGTCAACAAAGCTTTTCGAGAATCATCTCGACCTCGCCGAGGAGTTTATTCAAGAGGTGCTGAAATGACGCGTAACCGCGTTGAGAATGAGAGGAATTTTACAAGTCTCCTAGTATTAAGCCTTGCAGATCCGACCGAAACGCCCACAAGGACGGTTGTTGAAGAAAAGGCGAAACAGCTTGCTGATGTCGTTGGATATGTGGGCGAACTTAAACCCGTTGTTGACCACGCCATGATCCAAGTTGATACACGCATGGGAGCCGGGGTCTCCCTCATTGATGTAGAGGCCGAGCACGATGAGGAGTGGGCCCGGAAACGCGATGATATCACTTGGGCTTATTCGGATTCCTATGAGACTTTTCTCAAGCGCACAGGCTGGAGTCCAACCGTTGTTCAGTCGCTGAGCGATGTTGGCGCAAGAATTCTCGGCCACCTTCAGGACCCTCAAAGCGAAGGAGCCTGGGACAGGCGAGGCTTGGTGATCGGCCATGTCCAATCAGGCAAAACAGCCAACTACATAGGACTCATCGCCCGAGCGGCGGATGCCGGCTACAAGTTCATCATAGTGATTGCCGGCATACACAATAACCTGCGTCGGCAAACGCAGGAACGCATCGACGAAGGATTCGTAGGCCGATCAAGCGATCCGCAGAATCGCATGCCCGCAGGAGTAGGACTAATCGGGCTAACGGATAGCTATCCGCATCCTGCGACGCTAACCAACGTTTTTGCGGATTTCAATAAACAGACTGCTGGGCGGAGTGGATGGCGACTCAATGATTTCAGTAAGCCGATCATTCTAGTCATCAAGAAGAATGTGCATACCCTGAACGCGCTGCATGGGTGGCTGAAAGAAATGAATGCCCAGGGGGACGGCAAGATTGCCGATGTTCCTATGCTGATGATTGATGACGAGGCGGATCACGCATCGATCAATACCAACAAGCCGGACATTGATCCGACGAAAACCAACGCCATGATCCGCCGGATACTCCGGCTTTTTGCCAAATCCAGCTATGTAGGCTATACCGCAACACCGTTCGCGAATATCTTCATCAATCCTGAAGCGTATGATCCTGAAGTCGAAGAGGAGTTGTTTCCACGCGACTTCATTTACTGCCTTGATGCGCCCAATACTTACCTTGGACCCGAGCGGGTATTCTTGGATGACGAGAGCAGCGAGGACTACCTGCGACCGATACGTGACTGCGAAAACTATCTGCCATTCACGCACAAGAAGGACCATGATCTTCAGGAGCTTCCGCCAAGCCTGCGAGAGGCAGTAAACCGATTTGTAGTTGCCCGGGCAATCCGCAGTCTTCGCGGCCAAAGGCATCGGCATTGCTCCATGATGGTAAACGTATCGCGGTTCGTGAATGTGCAGAACACGGTGCGATACCTCCTTAGTCTTTACTGTCAGAAACTGAAAAATGCCGTGAAGACCAGTTACGCGATGCCCGAAGAGGTGTCCCGGAGAAACCACTACATGCAGGCGTTGAAGAAGGTTTTCATAAAGGACTACGCGCATAGTTGCGGCTTCCGATGGACTGATGTGAAACCTGCTTTGAATGAGGCTTGCGGCAGTGTCCGCCTGTTCGTCGTGAACAGCAAGTCCGATCAGGTTCTCGATTACAGAAAATATGAGCGCGATGGCGAGGGTCTGACCGCAATCGCAGTAGGAGGACTCAGCCTTTCCCGCGGCCTGACCATCGAAGGTTTGTGCATCAGCTATATGTATCGCAACACCCGGATGTATGACACGCTCATGCAGATGGGGCGATGGTTCGGTTATCGGCCAGGCTACGAAGACCTCTGCCGTGTGCATCTCTCGCAGGATTCCATTGATTGGTATGCGCACATAGCAGAGGCATCCGAGGAACTACGGCAGCAAATCAGGACCATGCGAAGAGACGGATTAAGCCCCCGACAATTCGGACTTTATGTCAAAGCACACCCGGACAGTCTCCTTGTCACGGCGGCCAACAAGATGCGTGCCGGAGACGAAGTAACGGTCAGTCAGAACTTCAGCGGGAAACTACGTGAGAGTTACATCCTGCCAAAGGACGATTTGATCAACAGCGCCAATGAAGAATTGATAGCTGAATTCTGGCGCTCGGGTTTCGGTGGGAACGTCCAGAAAACAAACAAAGGATGGACAGTTCTCGATGTTCCCATTGAGATCATTGAGGACTTTCTAACCCGGTTCCGTACGCATCGGGGCTTTGCCGAGCAAAAAGCAGCTTGCGTCGCTTATTTGCAGAAGATCGCGGAGAAATACCCTGCCGGCGATGTGCTCCTGATTTCCATTAAAGGAAAGGACGAGGACAAGGCAGCTTTCCGTCTCGGGCCGCAGGAGCGCGCGAGCGCGAAATCGCTTGACGATGCCTGGAGGGTGAGCAAGGATCGCGTAGCTAGCCGTGGCGACGAAAAGCTTGGCCTGACGGACCGGCAACAACGTCAAGCGAAAGCCGAAGCGCAGGAGAACGGGCGCGGCCAACCATCCGATCATCACTACCGTGAAGTTCGTAAGAAACCCCTTCTGATGATCCATGTCTTGGGATCGGTAGGATCGAAACAAGCCAAAAACCGTGTCCCGGCATTCGGCATAAGCTTTCCGCCCGGAGAATACGGAACAGAGATTCAGGTGGTCGCCAATACTGTCTGGATTGAGCGAATGCATAGCGCGACCGTTGACGATCCCGGTGAAGAAGACGACTATGACGACTAAATCAACTCCTTGGGACGACATCGGAACACCGGGCGCGGACTATAACGTGCGCCTGACCGAAAACTCAAAACAGATACCGCTCTATTGGGGCCGGGATTCCGAAGGACATTGCCTGTTCATTGTGGAGCTCACGGGAGACCACTCAGCTCAGTTCAGGAAAAGCAGAACCAGCGTTCGAGGAATCGGAGTCGACCTTCGCTCCCTTGGTCCGACAGAAACTCAAGGGCTTGTTCTGAAGCTGGAGCAGCATGTGGATCAGGATCTGTTTCTGGGCCTGTGCGACACCCTGTCGGCAAGCCTTCGCGACGTGCCGGATTCCGCTGGCGCTCTGTCGGTGGCGCTGACTCACCTCGGGCGCTGGAAGACTTTTCTCGCGAGCCGGCGGGTTCGCCTGCTCTCTCGCGAGGAAATCTACGGACTGTTTGCGGAACTGCAGTTTCTGCGGCTGCTCTACAGAGAGCATCTTTCGGAAGAAGCAACCTTGGATGCCTGGTGCGGACCTGATGGTGTCCACCAAGATTTCATATTCGGCAATACGGCTGTCGAAATCAAGGCGCTATCCGGGAAGGAGCGCAGTATGGTGCAGATCTCCTCAGAGGATCAGCTTGAGACACTTTGCGACAGACTTTTTCTGAAAGTCTTCCGTCTGAATGCAATTTCGGAGTCGGATCATGCTCTCTCACTGAATGAGGCTGTGCGGCAGGTCGCAGGAGAGCTGTCAGCCGCATCGGCTCTTGAGAAGTTCTTTACTCAGTTGGCCGCATATGGCTATGTGGAATTACGCGACTATGATGCCCCCCAGCTCGTTGTCACAGGACAGAGAACTTTCCGCGTCAGCGAAGAATTCCCGCGTATCGTCCGCTCAGAATTGCCGGACGGTCTGACGCGTGTGGGATACGCAATTGAGCTGGAGTCAATCGAAAAGTTTGAATGCGAAACGCCTGAATTATGGGGGGATGCCTGAATTGGAAATCACTACGCAGGAGTTTTTCCACGATCTGAAACAGGACCTGATGACCGGAGCGGAGGCAAACAGTGCTTTTCAGTTGGCCGAATTCATGGATATTGTGGCCAACGAACTAACCGAAACAGGATTTATTGAAGGTTTTGTATTCTGCCATTACCGCGCTCAGCGTGGAATGCGAATTGATGGATACTGGTTTACCGACGATGACATCCTAGACTTGTTCATTGCCGATTTTGACAGCCGAACCGAATTAGCCACGCTGACACAAACCAATGTCCTAGCTATTTTCAAACGTCTGGCGAATTTTCTGGAAGCCAGCAAGGAAAAGGAACTTCATCGAGGCCTTGAAGAGACATCACCTGAGTATGGGCTTGCCCGCGAGATTGCGGACCGGCACAGTCATATCCGGCAGGCTCGCTTTTTTCTTTTTTCAGAACGGACACTCAGCGAGCGGCTGCAGGCCTTGGAAGACGATTCCATTGCGGATGTTCCGATTAGCTATCACGTCTGGGACGTGTCCCGGCTCCACCGCCAGCAGACTTCCAGAGGGCACAAGGAAGCACTTGATCTCGACTTGGTGGACATGTTCGGAGATGGAGTTTCCTGCTTGCCCGCTCACTTTGGCAGAGATGCGTACCCGTCCTATCTGATCGTAATACCGGGAGAAATGCTCTCGCGGCTTTACGACACGTACGGATCGCGATTGCTTGAGCAAAACGTGCGCACATTCCTTCAGGCGCGCGGCAAGGTCAACAAGGGCATCCGCACCACTATCCTTGCAGAACCCGGCATGTTCTTTGCCTATAACAACGGAATTACGGCTACGGCGCAGGAGGTGAAGACTCGAACAACAGATTCGGGACTGCAGATCACTCGTATCCTGGACCTTCAGATCGTGAATGGTGGCCAGACCACCGCTTCTCTTTTCCACACGGCACGAAGGGATAACGCGTCGCTCGAGCAGGTTTTCGTGCAGATGAAGCTCTCTGTCGTCGAAAGCGAAGACAGTGCGCAGGTTGTTCCCCGCATTTCGGAATACGCCAATACCCAAAACAGGGTGAACGCCGCCGATTTCTTTTCGAATCATCCGTTTCACAGGAGAATGGAAGAATTTTCAAGGCGAATCTGGGCACCGGCGCAACAAGGCGCGCAACGTGAAACGAAATGGTTCTACGAAAGAGCGCGGGGTCAGTACGCTGATGCTCAATCGAAACTTACACGGGCTGAACGGCGGCGATTCAAGGCGGAGTATCCGCGGCCACAGATGTTCACCAAAACCGACCTCGCCAAGTTCGAGAACGTCTGGGAAGATCATCCGAAGTGGGTGAACCTGGGCGCACAGAAGAACTTTGCTCGCTTTGCGAACCGTATAGGAAAGGAATGGGTCAAGTCGCGGGAGAGTTTCAACGAGCTCTTTTTTCGTCGCGCCATCGCGCGGGGCATCATATTTCGGCGAACCGAGAGGCTCGTTTCCAGCCAGTCCTGGTACAACGGTGGATACCGAGCCAATATTGTCGCCTACGCAATAGCCGCGATTAGCGAAATCTGCAAACGGCGTAACCAGGAGGTGGATTTCATGAGTATCTGGAAAACGCAGATGCTCAATCCATCGTTGATTGACGCTCTCACGGCTTCATCCCTGTTTGTGAATGACCATATCACTCAACCGCCACACGGAATTGCAAACATTACGGAGTGGTGCAAGAAGGATGCATGCTGGCAGAGGATTCAGGCGCAGGGAACGCAATTGGAGTCGAAGCTTTCGCAGGCTTTTTGGGATGATCTCGTATCGCTTGAGGAGCACAAGGCGGAGGCTCGGGACGCAAAGAAAACACAGAAAATCGATGACGGAATCGCCCTACAGCAACAAGTGTTCGATGTTCCCGTCAAGTATTGGACGCTCATCCTGGAGCAGGGAATGAAAAGGAAAATTCTCACGCCAAAGGAGGTGGAAATCCTCCGAATCGCACAGCAGATTCCGGCCAGAATCCCCTCAGATAAGCAGAGCGCCGTGCTCATCGCTGTGCTCGAAAAGGCAAGAGATGAAGGAATTGGCGGCAGCAACTTCTTCAATGGATTCAGTTAGAAACGGACAAATCAAGAATGAGTAAAGACACAGGATCGGAAGGCAGTGCCCTGATCAAGATGCTTGAGGAAGAGGTTGAGCATTCGCGGCGGCCTTACGCCATGAACAGGCCGGGGCTTTTCTGGGATTTCAAGCATCAAGACGATATGGAAGAAAATGTCTGTATCGAATTGGGACGTTCGCTCTTCGCTCAAAGCAAGGGAGATATTCGCAACATCAGAAAGTATCGGCAACCCGACGATACGGATAAGGAATTTCCCGATTGCCTGGCTGATTTAGACGGCAGGGAGATTGGTATCGAGGTTACTGAACTACGTGAGGGAATGAATGTCTGCGGGCCTTGGCCCGTTAAACGATTCCGCTATCACTTGAATAAGAAAATTGAACGCAAGAATGAAGTCGCGCTGAGATTGGGACGGCAGGATTTCGTCGAGTCCCTTCACCAACTCTACGTTGTCATCCCGACCGACGAACCGGCATTGCTCCCCAGTCTCATTGAGGACCACATGGAGCATATTCGCTTACCAAAGCCGTCCCACATCGATAAGGCTTTTGTTTTGGCACCGCGCCCAGCCGCCGACGAACCGGTGATTCGAGGTCAGGAGCACGAGCCAAGAAAATTTCGGCCACTTTGCCTCGCTTTTGAGGTGCAATGGGCCGATTGAGCATCAAACTTCAAGCCATCTTAAGCATTGTGGAGCCATAAACGATTTTGGATCAAATCCAAGCTCCAGCAGACCAAGCGCTGTCCAAATTATTGCAAATGGAGTTGACCCGATTTCGTGGGTACCTGATCCTTTGGGAAGGAGGAACCCATAACGCAGAGAACAAGATTCCTGACCGTTTCCCTGTAATCCGAGCCGTTTGGAATGGGGAAGGCTTCCGAGAGAAGGCCGGCATCTATTGTTCTGCAAACGCTCGCGAATCGTAGAGGTCGTCAAGCGCTTCGATTATCTTGATCTCGGCAGGCGCAAGTCTTTGCGGACTCGCCAGCACGATATTCCCCAAACCCCCGGGCACGGCGGCGCTGGGCACGGAGAGAAGCGATTCCTTGCCGCGAAGCAGCCATTCGGTTCCCTCTTTCCGGGTCCACTGCGAGTGCGGAAATTCATTCCAGTCTTTCGGCAGGTTGCGTGCCCGCCATCTTTTCATGGATGCGGAAGACGCAAGCTCATAGACACCGAGCCGGTAGGCGGCGGGCACCATGCGCGGCGACGGCAAATAGTTTGCCATTTCCAGCATCGCCACGCTTGCGCTCTCGGCGAAGTAAAGAACGGGAACGCCCGCTATGTTCCAGCGCCCGCCGTCTCTAAAACTGGCCCCGCGGCCTTCAAAATTCTCAAGATGCTCGACCGGGCATATCCGGTAGATCCGCATCAGGGAAATTCGCCGTGTTCGATCTTGGCGATCGCCTGCTGTACCAAACGGCGACCGCTGAAGGTGTCGCAAAACTCAAGCGGCCGTTGTCCGCCCATAGCGGGAAGCGGCGTCTCCAGCCATTCGTGCGCAGCATCCAGCCCGCCCAGAACCGTTGACGCGCGGTAAAACACCCACAGCGCATCCAAAAGCGCCTCCGACTGGGCGGCGCTAAGGCTGGGACGCCGATAGACGCGATTCAGATTTCCGGATGAGACTCCCACCAGACCAACGAACAAATCGCGCTGACCCACCACATCCACGGCCTGCTTCACAACCTTTCCAGGGACTCCCTCTCGCACAACGCGTATAAACGCGCTGGTATTGCCAAAGGCCGATATCGGAACGTCTATGCCCGCCATCGGCTGAAGGGCTGAGTGGCCAACGCTCTGCGCCATAGGATTCTCCTTATTGTGTTTCATCTGAGCTTATCATCATAATGACGCTCCGACAACATCATAAAGAGGAAGTTGTTGCGGACAAATAGAAGTGTCCGGTTTTAGAGCACATGAAGTGTCCGGTCGGAAGTTTGCCCCCAAGGGCGTTTCGCGCTCCCCGCGAAGGGAGCGCAGCGACCGAAGCGGGCCAAGAGCTGGGCTTGCCGGCGGGATTGCAGTCAATTCCCTGATCCGGTTCGTTCCAGACCCCCATCTCAGCGAATCACCAGCGGCCTGCTGCGTTTCCCCTACTCCTCGGGTTCGATGGGGCTTCCGTTCTGGATGATGATTCTTTCGGCGGGGCGCCTCGACAGGATGTCGCTGAAGTCCGCGCCCTGCACCAGCACCAGGTTCGCCGGCTCGCCGGCGCGCGGCTTTGAGCGACCGTCGCAAACCGACTTCACCAGCGCCGTGGTTGAATCCAGCTGCGCTCCCAGCATGCCGGCATGCAGCGTGTCCAGCAAATCCGCATCGCCGTAGGGATAAAAAGCATCGCAAACATTATCGCTGGCAAAGCGCACTTCAATGCCTGCGTTGAGCATCTCATGGACGCAGGTCAATCCACGTTGCCGCGGGGTGCCGCCGCCCCGGTCCTGCAGGTACAGGTTGGTGAGCGGAAGCGCCACCACCTCGATTTGCGCCCGCCGCAGTTTTTCAATGATTTTGTTGCGCGCCGGGGGCTCCAGCACGGACAAGACGCAGCCGTGGCTGAGCGTGAGTTTCCCCTGCAAGCCATTGCCGATCACCGCATCGGCCAGGTAATCGACGGATGCAAGCTGCGGGGTCAAGTGCTCGTCCTGATGCAAGTCAAGCGCCACGCCCTGCTCGATCGCTAATTCGATCACGGCATCAATCGAGCGCTTGGGCTCGGCATATAGCGCGGGTGCCGCGCCGATGAGGCTCGCCCCCCTAGCCAGCGCCTCCGCGATCAGGCTCCTGCCGTTGGCGGTTGACGGGTCCAGCCGCTGCGTGGCGAAGGCAACCACCTCGATATTCATTTCCGGCGCCATGCCCGCCGCGGCGTCCAAGGTGCCCTGCACCGCCTCGAAGCGGGTGGAGGAATCGATGTCGGCATGGGTCCTGATGCCGGTGGTGCCATGCGAATAAGCCCGTTGAAACAGTTTTCGTGCGTGGCGGCAGTATTGCCCGGCATCGAAGCCGCCGAGCATCTCCAAGGTCAAGGCAATGGCATGCTCAAAGGAGCGGGGCTTGACCCCCTCCAAGGTGAAAGCCCTGTTGGCGTGAACATGCTTATCCACCAGCGGCGGCAGGCAAACCCACTCGACCGCTGCGTCAAGCTCCTTGATTGCCGCTATTTCCCCGGCGGAAACGGCAATCTCCAGCGCTTGGGTCGAACCGGGGAAGGCGGCATTGCGGATGAGTGCATCGCCATTGCCGGAAATCGCGACGGGATTGGCAGGCATCGCTATTCCCAAGGCCTGCGGGCATAAGCCCGCCTATTCAACAGCTGATGCCCGGATTGCCCGCTTAGCGCCCAATGCAAAACACGCATAGCCCGTTCCCGCCGGCCTTTTGCCCGCTTATCGCACATAGGCTCGCTGCGCCAAGCACGGCTACGCTTCAAGCGCACAGCTGAAGCGATTCCCCGCCCCCTCTTGCGGGAGTATCGGAGGCAGGGTGAGCGCCGATGTCCCGGCGCGAACGGGCAAGCCCCATGGACGGGTTCATGCGTCTCCCGCAAGAGGGGGGCGGGGAATGGCGAAGGACAGGCAAAATCGCGCACGGCCCCACGCCCCTTGGCGCGATACGCGGGCTAGCGCCCGGGGCGGGTAATGCAAACGCCTTGGCCATGCTGCCGGTCGTCCACTTCGCCGTTTTCATAAACCACGCGACCGTTCGAGACCGTCATAACTGGCCAGCCCTTCAGCTTCATCCCCTCGTAGATGCAGGTGCCGCGGCCTTCATGCTCCACCTCACGCTCCTCCTCGAGATCCACCAGCACCAGGTCCGCATCCGTGTTCGGCTCCAGCGAGCCCTTGCGCGGGTAGTAGCCAAAACGTTTGGCCGGAGCGCAGGAGTTCATCCTCACCAGCTGCTGCAGCGACAGCCCCCGGTTGATAACCCCGTGGGTAATCAGCAGCGGCAATTCCCAAGGGAAGCTGACCACGCCGGGAAACTCCGTCCACAGGTCTTCGCCCTTCTTGGGCAAAAAAGGCACATGGTCGCTGCCGATGGAATTGACCTTGTCCGCCAGCGCCCCCCGCCACAGCCATTCCAGTTGCTCACGGTCGCGCAAAGGCGGCGAAATCTTGGCCGTCATGTCCAAGTCTTCGTCGTAGCAGGTGCGGGTGAGGTAATGGGGGCAGGTTTCCACGGTCACGTCCAGGCCCTTAGCGCGGGCCTCCGCGGCCAGATCCGGCCCGGCCCCCACGGAGGTATGCACCAGTTGCAGGGCGCAGCCGGTGCGCTCCGCCAGAAAGATCATGCGCTTGATGGTTTCCACTTCGCAGAACGCGGGCCGCGATTCGGTGTAGGCGCCCAGGTCCTGGCGCCCGGACGCCAGCATGTCCCGCTTGACCCAGGAGGCGATGGCGGTGTTCTCGCAATGCACCGACACCACGCCCTGGGGCAGCTTGGCCACTTGCAGCATGGTGGCGTAAACCCAGCCGTCGTTGGCCGGCACGATCCCTATGGGGTTGTCCGGCTCGTAGCCGAAATACAGCTTGAAGGACTGCACGCCGGTATGCTCGACGATGGCCGGAATCTCGCGGATGTGCTCTTCGCGCTGTATGCCGAAATGGAAGCCGAAATCGATGCAGGCGTTTTCCTCGCCGATGCCGCGGCGCTCGTCGTAAAACGGCAGATAGGATTCCTTCTTATTGCGGATGTACAAAAAGATGGTGGAGATGCCCCCGCAGGCCGCTTGGGCGGTTTCCGTGCGCATGTCCTCATCGTAGGGATAGGCCACTCCAAGATGGCAATGCGTGTCGATGACGCCCGGCAACAAGCACCGGCCTTCGGCATCGATCACGCGCTTGGCCTGCGGCAAGGCATCGCTGGCGCCGACCATGAGTATCTTGCCGTCCTTCACGGCAATGCCGCCGAAGAACTCGCCCGAGTGGTCAACCACGCGGGCGTTGCGAATCGCCAGATCCGCCTTCATCCGGCCTTCCCCGCCAACACCCTGCCCATGATCCTAGCAATGCCCGCCCATTGACTTGCCCCCACCGTGACCGGCGCCCGGCGACCCAGGGCCCGCGCCCAGACCGCCTTGCGACCGCTGCGCCTCGCGTAATCGAGATCAACGCCGCCCGGCGGCGCGGACAAGTCCATCACCAAGGCGGTTGAAGGCAGCGCGTCGATCAGCCGCGGGGTGACGAGAGGCGCCGGCACGGTCGAAAGGATCATGTCAAAACCCGGCGCCGCTTCGTTGAGGCGCTCCAAAGGCAAGCCTTCGGCGCCCGCTGTATAGGCCATGGCGCGCTGCGCCGGATTGCGTGCCGCCACCGTGACCCGGGCGCCGAGGGCGACCAGGGAGCGCGTGAGCACCGCGCCGATGTTGCCGTGGCCGACCACGCACACGGAGGCGTTATGGATGGTGATGGCGGTGTTCTCAATAATGATTCTGAGGGCGGCTTCCACAATGGCCGGGGCTCGCAGCAGCATCAGCTCCTGATCGTGCTCGTACTCGTGGATGCCGATGCCTAGGCGCCGCGCCGCGTCTTTCAGCCCTTCATCCGCCTTGCCCAGAATGATATGCGCGCCGTCGGCCATGACCGACAGCAGATCTTCCCTGGGAACTATTTTTTCGTCGGCGAAAATGCTGCCGTCGACGGCGATGCCGGGTATGGGCATGAGACAAAAATCGGCGCCCTGCAAACAATCCGTCGCGGTGGCCGCCAAAGCGGCTCCGGCCACTCCGCCTTCAGGCCAAGGAAAACCGAAGGCCGTTACGCGGGCGCCGGCGGCGACCGCCAGGCGGGCGATTTCCTGCTCGCGCTCATCGCCGCCCAGCACGGCTATTTTCAGCGATTTCAGCTTTCCGGGGGCGTTGTGTTGATCGGGCATCGCAATGTCATTCAAGTGGAATCAAAATTGATGTGCTTGGTTTGGGTGAACTCATGCAGGCCGTCGAAGCCGGCCATGCGGCCCACTCCGCTTTCCTTGTAGCCCCCCACTTCGGTTTCGGCGTAAAAGCGGTTGTAGTTATTGACCCAAACCGTTCCGGCCTTGATTCCCCTGGACAGGAACCAGGCCCGGTCCAGATTGCGGGTGAACACTCCCGCCGCCAGGCCGAAAGGCGTGTCGTTGGCAAGCTGCACGGCCTCCTCGTCGCTGGCGAAGGACTGCACGGTCAGCACCGGGCCGAATATCTCCTCTTGCACCAGCGGCGACTGCGGATCCACATCGGTAAAAATAGCCGGCGCAATGAAATTGCACTGGTCGTGATCGACGCCGGCCACCGGTTCGCCTCCGGCCATCAAAACAGCCTCCTTTTTGCCCAGTTCGATAAAGCCCAGAATTTTCTCATACTGGCCGCGCGTGGTGATGGCGCCCATCTGGCTGGCCGGATCCAGGCCGGGACCCACCTTGATGCCGTCGATCGCCTCAGCCAAACGCCCGCAAACCGCCTTTTCGACCGACGACTCGACCAGCAAGCGCGAAGGCGCCGTGCAGATCTGCCCGCAGGTGGTCAGGAAAATAAAACGCGCCAAGGTGGATACGGCCTTGTCCATATCGGCATCGGCGCACACCACGAAAGGCGACTTTCCGCCCAGTTCAAGGGCAACCTTCTTCACTGTGGGGGCCGCGTCGCGGGCAATGCCTTTGCCGGTGGAGCCGTCGCCGGTAAAGGCGATCATATCGATTCCGGGGTGCTCGACCAAGGCTTGGCCCACGCTGCCGCCGGCGCCCGTCAGCATGCCCACCACGCCCTCCGGCAGGCCGTCGCATTCCACCAGCAGGCGCAGCAGCTCCACGCTAACGCCCGCCGTTTGCGAAGCGGGCTTGGACAGCACGGCATTGCCCGCCGCCAGCGCCGGGGCCAAATCGCGCACCAGCAGGCTGATCGGCCAGTTCCACGGCGAGATCACCGCGACCACGCCCATGGGCTCGCGCGCGACCACGCCCATCACCTTGGGGCCCAGGCTATGGCTGTGGCCGCTCAAGGCGCGGGCCAGCCCGGCATTGAAGCGGATCACGTTGACTTGGTTGCCGATTTCAAATTGCGCCTCGCTCAGCAGCTTGCCGTTCTCCAGCGTCAGCTGCCGCGCCAAGGCATCCACGTTCCTCTCGATCCGCTCGGCCCACCGCAGCATCACATCGGCGCGCAGCCGGGCATCGCTGGCCCAGCGGCTCCGCGCCAAGGCCCGCCGGGCGGCCTGCACCGCCGCGTCAACATGCCGCGAAGCCATCGCGGGCACCCCGGACACCGCCTTGCCCGAGGCCGGATCGATAATGGCGTTGCAGCCGATGCCGGCATCCACCCATTCCCCGGCCACATACGCCGCATGTTTCCTCACAAGGTTCTACTCCCGCGCGCCAAGGCGCACCCGTTCAAGCAATTCGTCCTTGCTGAGCCCGTCGATGCCCATGGCCGCGGCGGAGCGTCCTTCAGGCGCCGCCGGCATGCCCGCCAGGATTTCCGCCAGCTTCATCAACGAGGCGGCCACCGGAACCTTCTCGCCGGCAATCCGGGCAAGGTCGAGAAACGGCTTGATCCCGTACCAGAAATCCTCCCGGTAGTAGCGGTGGGCCAGCGAATCGGGCGCCTTGATGCGGCTGTTGGCCTCGCCGCCGCGGATCGCGGCCGCCAGACCGGCGGACGGATCCGCGCCGCTTTCAATGGTGCCTATGGACTGCATTTCAGCAAACAGATCCGGCAAGTCATGGCCGTAGCGCCGGGCAACGGCCAGCCGCTCGCCATCCAGCGCGGACATGATGCGGCCCACGCCATCCGGCAGGCCCTGCACGTAAAACGTGAAATCGCCGCGGCTCGACTCCACCCAGGCGGCCCCCAGAATGGCGCCGGGCGGATGCAGCACCATGTTGACATTCGCCAGCCCGGTGGCGAGCACATCGGCGTCGGCCCGCGCCGCCGGGTAAAGGGCCCGGGCGGCACCCAGCGCCGCCTCCCCGCCCGGAAGCGCCGCCACCCGCACCTGTTTCGCCGCGCCCGTAATCGAAACCGTATCCGGCTCAGATTTTCTCGCCACGTGCGTCAAGGTGGAGAATTCGGCCACGGGAGGCGGGGCCATGCCGTTGCGGGCGAACGCCGCGGCGAACTCCAAGGCGCCGCCGGTATGCCCCGGGTTCAGAACCACGGGCGCGGAATTCGCGCCAAGCCCGGCCAATGCCTCGGCGATGCGGCCGTGCGCCAAAGTGGGCAGGCAGCTGAGAACAATATCCGCGCCGTCGATAGCGGCGGCCAAATCCGCCGTCATCATTTCCGGCGCCGCCAAGCCTTCGCCCAGAACCCCTGTGTAGCGAACGCCCCCGGCTTGCCGGAAAGGCCGCAGCGTTTCATCGGAGCGGTTCCAAAGCCGGGCTTTGCAGCCTTGTTGCACCAGTCCCGCCAGCGCCGCGGCGCCGCCATTGCCGGCCCCCAGCACAGCCACGATCATGGCGCGGCGTATTTTTCCAGCTTGTCCGTATCCACCTCGATGCCAAGACCGGGGCCGTCCGGCACCAGCACGCAGCCATCCTCGAATCTGAAAGGCTCGGCAATCAAGTCGTCCAAGTAATAAACGCCTGCCACCGAGGGCCCCGAAGCGCCTTCGGGCTTGGACACGGGAGACACGCTAGGCAGAATGGCGCGCTCCGAGGCGGCCCCCAAGTGCAGGTTGGCCGCATTGCCGATGCCGGACTCTATGGAGCCCCCGATGTCGCTGTACATCCCCAGGGCGGCGGCGATATCCGCTTGCTGCTTGGCCCGGTGCAAGCCTCCCGGCTTGGTCACGTAGCAGGAAAAGCACGAAGCGGCCTTGAGTTCGTGCAGCTCCAGAATATCGTGGACGGTCCAGGCGGATTCGTCCGCCATGACCGGGCAGCCGATGCGCTCCGCCACGAATGCCAGCTGCCTGTTGTCCATCAGCGGCTGCTCGCACAGAAGGATGTTGTATTCCTCCTGCCGCTGGGTCACGCGGATCGCTTCCCAAACATTGCGGTAGCCTTCGTTGCCGTCCACCCTGATCTTGACCTCGCCCCCCAGGCGCTCGCGCAGCTTCCTGACCACCTCCACATCGCGCTCCGGGTCGAGGCCGGTTTTGCATTTGAGCGTTTTCGCGCCCTCCTCCACCGCCATCACCGCCTCATCGACGCATTTCTCCACCGGCATGATGCCCAGCGAGTGGGCCACTTCGATGCGGTCGCGGAATTGCCCCCCCAGCAGCCGGTGGGCCGGAACGCCCGCGGCTTTTCCGGCGATGTCGTAGCTGGCCATGTCCAAAGCCGCCTTGGCGTAAGGATTGCCCTTCACCGCCTTGTCCATGGCGCTGTGGATCACCGCGATATCGCGCGGGTCGAGGCCCTTGACGGCTTCGATCAAATGCTCGGCGATCACATGCCGGACGGTTTCGGGCGATTCGCCGCAATAGCGCCCGTGGGGGCCGCCCCAGGAGATGCCGGCCGGCGCTTCCCCCCAGCCGCTCAGCCCCTCGTCGGTATCCACCCGCACCACCGCGTGGCGGCCGATAGGCGCCGTCATCTTGCTGGCCCAGGTGTGGTGCCGCCGGTTGGGCAGCGCCACTAGGAATATCTCGCAGCCGCTAATTTTCATGATGGCTCCAGGTTGCCGAGTTGATGCCCGAGGCGCTGATTATGCCGGTGCTCCTTGCCTGGCTGCTCCCCTGCCCCCGCTTTCCGGCCGCCCCGGCAGCCGGCACCGCCTCATTGCCCGGCCCGGCCGCTGCCCTGCGCCGGCCATTCGACGCGCACCGCGCGCGGACCGTGGAAGCTGATGTTGGGCAGGTAATCGAAATGCTGGCCGGCGGCGAGCCGCATTCCGGGAAGGCGGCGGCTCAGCGCCTCCAGCGTGAGCTTGGCCTCCATTTGCGCCAGCGTCGCGCCCAGGCAGCGATGGATGCCGGTGCCGAAGGACAGATGCCGACCGGCGTTGCGCCTCGTTATATCCAATCGTTCGGGATCATCGAACACCTCGCCGTCGCGGTTGGCGGCGCCGAGCAGCAATAGCAACTCGGCGGCGGCAGGCACCTTCACGCCGGCAATTTCCATTTCGCGCTTCGCCTTTCTGCGCCAGCTGATCACCGAGGAGTCGTAACGCAGGATTTCCTGCACGGCGCCGGGTATCAAGGCCGGCTCGGCGACGATCCCCTCCCATGCTTTTCGGTGGCGGAGAAGCTGGACCATGCTGTTGCCCAGCAGGCTGGAGGTGGTTTCGTGGCCGGCGGTGAAGAAAGCGAACAAGATGCTGGCAATGCTATCGAGGCTGAGGATTTCGTCGTTCCCGGCCCGCACCCGCAGCAGCTCGCTGGTGAGGTCGTCGGCGGGACGGGCGAGACGCTCATCCACCAGCTGGCGGCATAGGCTGAAAAAGCCCGCCAGCCCGGCCGCGAGCTGGGTCTGCTCCTCGTCGCTTGGCCGCCCCCAAACAAACAGGATGCGGTTTTTCGCGCCCTCTTTGATGGCCGGCGCCTGCTCGTCCGGAAAGCCCAGCAGCCTCAAAATCACATAAGCCGGCAAATCGAAAAGCAGCTCGGCCATGAGCTCGGCCTCGCCCTTAGGCTCGAACCGGTCAATGGCGGCGTTCAGCATGGCGCTCACGTAAGGCTCCAGATCGGCGATGCGGCGCGGAGCGAACGCCTTGACCACGCTTCTGCGGGTTTTTGTATGCTCCGGCCGGTCCGCGTTGCCTAGCGCGGGCACTATGCCCCAGCCGCCGTCGGCGAGCGCCCGGCGGGCGGCGTCGCAAAGAGGATGGATGGGCGCAATGGTGTTTTGCGCCGAATAATTCTCGTGGTCCCTCAGCACCTGCTTCACGTCCTGGTAGCGGCTCACCACCCAGTGGCCGATATCCTCGGCGTAAAAAACCGGCGCCTCCTGCCGGAGCCGCTGGAAAAAAGGATAGGGATCGGACAGCTGCGGCTCGCGGAACAAGTCGAAGCGGCTGCTGGCTGTGCCGGATCGCGTTGCGGTTGCGCCGGTTGCCGCTGGCATGCGGGTAGTATAGCAATGCGCCGCCGCCGTTCCGGCTTGCCCGAACCGGACGCGGCGATTCCCGGCTCAATGTCGGCCAAGTGAATGACAAGTGGTTGATGCTAAAGACTAAAGACCAAATACCGATCAACATCGTCACCGGCTTCCTCGGCAGCGGAAAAACAACGGTGCTGAACCAGTTGCTTTCCTCGCCCGCGCTGGCGGACACGGCCGTTTTGGTAAACGAGTTCGGCGAAATCGGGCTCGACCACCTGCTGGTGAAATCCATCGACGATGATATTTTCCTGCTGGAGTCCGGCTGCATTTGCTGCAGCGTGCGCGACGACTTCAGCGCCTCGCTGCTCAGGCTCCACGCCCGGCGCGCCCAAGGGAGCGCGCCGCCGTTCCAGCGCGTGCTGCTGGAAACCACAGGCATCGCCGACCCCATAGCCATCAGCGAGCTGGCGCTTTCGGACAAGGAAATAATCCAGCGCTACTTCTGCCGGAAAATCGTCACTGTGGTCGATGCGGTCTATGGCCAGAGCAACCTCGACCAGCACATAGAGGCCGTCAAGCAGGTCAGCGTGGCCGACCACATCATCGTGTCGAAAACCGATCTGTGCGACCCGCCGCAACTAGACGGCATAGGGGAGAGACTGCGCCAGCTGAACCCTCTGGCATCGCGGTCCCATTCCGGGCTCGAGCCCGTCGATCCGGATATTCTGCGCGGCGAAGGCGGCGGCGCGGCGCCCGGCTGGGAAGGCAAGCGGCTGCCTCGGCAAAACGCGCCCGGGCAGGAAGCCGCCTCCTCTCCGCACGATCATCGCTTCGCCACTTTCTCCCTGACCTGGCCCGAGGCCGTGGCTTGGGACGATTTCGTGGCCTGGCTGGAAGCGATACTCGTGGTTCGCGGCGACAGCATCCATCGCGTGAAGGGGCTGCTGAACGTGGCCGGGGAATCGCGGCCCACGGTGATACAGGGAGTGCAGCATTCCTTCTACCCGCCGGTGAAGCTCGATGGCTGGCCCGAAGGCGAAGCGGCCACGGGTCTTGTCTTCATCACCAGCGATTTCAGCAAGCGCGCCGCGATCAAAAGCTTGGAAAACATCTTGGATGTATCGGCATGCTGAATGGCCGGCAAAAGGGCGCGGCGACCATTCCGGCGGGGCCTGTCGAGGACTGCCTTCCCTTCCTGCGGGAGCAGTCGGCGGCCGTTGATCGATCAGCGCGGAACAAGCGGCCCTGGCTGCTATGGGAGCTGCACAACCCCTGGAGCCGCTCCGCCTGCGTTGCGGATAGCTGGAAATTTTTGGAGTTGTGCCAGTCGCCGGGGCTGCTATCGCTGATCACGCCGTTCATCGGCGGGGACATCATTCTTTTCGACAGCCAGCTTTCGCCGGGCCTGCACGAGGCGGGCCCATCGGAACCATCGTGGCAAAACGACCGGCTGCGCTGCCCGGCAAGGCCCCTTCAAGGGCTGGTGGTTCGGATTCCCTTCGCCCCTCCGGCGGATGGAAGGGCGCAATTCATCTTCAAGCCGGACCGATCGGGAAACCAGGCGATCGAATACCGCGTCGGCCATATCATTTGCCACAGCATGGACTTGAATTACCGCGTCGCCGCAGCAATCGAACGCCCCGGGCCACCTTGGGAATACGTCATCCGCTACTTTCCCGCAACCTCCCGCTACCTGCGCGACCCGGCCGCAAAACCGCATCGCCAGCTCACGGAGCGGCACCCCCTGCTGAACTACGCGCGCATGCCGCTGTGGCTGGTCCAGGGCGAGGACAAGGCCGGCAACGATTTCGTGGCTGGCTTCCAGGCTAAGGCGGGGCGGTGGATTGGCCGTCCTGATCCTCCCGCACCAGCAGAATCAGGATGAGAAAAAACGAGGCGGCAAAAATGAAAGCGGGCTGCTGGGCATTCCAGTCATCCGACTGCCACATCAGGAACCATTCGCCGGCCAGCACCACAAAGCCGGTGAACCAAAGCAAAATGCCCAAAGCCAGCGCCAGCACCGCCTTTGTTTTCCGCCGGTTGAACCAGGCGGCGTCGCGGCGCGCCTGCCAAAGCTCGAAAGCGCCCCAAAAACCCAGCACCGCGATGGCCAGCTCAGTGGCGATGATCAGCCAGTAGGCCAGGTGGTGCAGCCACGGCGCCGCCACCGCGCGCCACATGGAGTGGTTGCCGGGAAACACGCTGTCCATCAGCATGACATGCCGGACTCCGGCAAAATTGATTTGGTAATCCAGTATGTTGTTCATGCCGACGAGGGCGGCGAACAGCGCCGCCGAAAGCACGAACAGGATTTTGCTGATTCTTAACGCCAACACGGTTCCCCGCTCCTTCCCAAACAAGGCGGATGCTACATCAACCCGCCGCCAAGCGCGGGACTGCGAGCGCCGCTTCCGCGCGCTTCAAGGCACGGCTATGCCTTGAGCACACGGGTGAAGCCTTTCCCCGCCCCCCTCTTCAGGGAGTATCGGAGGCAGGGTGAGCGCCGATGTCCCGGCGCGAACGAGCAAGCCCCATGGACGGGTTCATGCGTCTCCCTGATGAGGGGGCGGGAAAAGGCGAGGAACAGGCAAAATCCCGCGCGGGCCTCCACGCCCCTTGGCGCAATAGGCGGACTAGCCCGCCGAAAACGAAACCAGGAACGGCAACCGGTTTACATCACGCACGGCGCCGGCCTTGGCGCGGGGCCCTCGTTGTCGATGGCGGTATAATCCGCCGGCGATGAAAACCGGCGATCCCGCGCCCCGCATCGTAATCCGCCCTAACTGCAATTTTTCAGGCCGCAGCGCCGTGCTCGTTTTCTGCGCCATGACGCTGCCGGTGCTCGGCGTGGCCGGGGCCTGGTCGATCAAGGGCTACTGGCTGATCCTGCCGTTCGCCGGCCTTGAGTTGCTCGCGCTCGGCATCGCGCTGGCGATCACCGTGCGCCGCGGGCGCTACCGCGAGATCGTTCGTTTCGACCGGCGGCGCGTTCGCGTGCAGCGGGGTTATGCGGGCCGTCGGGAGCATGTAGAATTCCCCCGGCCTTGGACCCGGGCTTGGATGGAACCTGGACCGGGACCTGCCATGCCTGGGCGCCTTTTTTTAGGGGCAAGCGGCACTTATTGCGAGTTGGCCGCCTGCCTCACGGAAAAAGAAAGGCAATCGTTGTGCTGGCGTTTGCGCGAATTGACGCGCGCTCCGGCATCCCCGGAACAATAAGGAGCGACTCTTGCATGAATCGGAGTAACGCACACGGCGGCTGGGCCATCCTGGCGCTGGCGGCGGCGGCGCTGGCGGCGGCCGGCCCGGCGGCCGCGGACTGGGCCTTGGACTTCCCCGCCAGCGCAACAGGGCTGGGAGGCGACATACGCAGCCTGCACCACCTCGCGCTCATCATCTGCGTTGTGATCGGCGTGCTTGTTTTCGGCCTGCTCGGCTACTCGCTGGTCAAATTCCGCAGGTCGCAGGGCGCGCGGCCCGCCAAGTTCAGCCACAGCACCAAGGCGGAAATCATCTGGACGACGATCCCGGTGCTGATCCTGATCGGCTTGGCGATCCCCTCGGCGCGGGTGCTGATCGAAATGGAGGACACGCAGTCGGCCGACCTCAGGATCGTGGTGACGGGGTACCAGTGGAAGTGGCGCTACGAGTACCCGGACCACGGCATCAGCTTCTTCAGCAACATGGCCGAGAAGAGCAAGGCGGCGGCGATCGTGGGCGCCGGCGGCGAGCTGCACGAGCACTACCTGCGCGACGTGGACAATCCCATGGTGGTTCCGGCGGGCCGCAAAGTGAAGCTGCAGCTCACCTCCAACGACGTGATCCACGCCTGGTGGGTTCCGGAGCTCTACGTCAAGCGCGACGCGGTGCCCGGCACCATCAACGAAACCTGGTTCCAGGTGGATGAGCCCGGCGTGTACCGCGGCCAGTGCGCGGAACTGTGCGGGCGCGGGCACGGCTTCATGCCCATCGTGGTGGAGGCGCTCGAGCCCAACGAGTTCGAGGCCTGGGCGGCGCGTTCGGCCGAGCCGGACGAGCCCCGGGCCATTATGAGCAACGCATCGGCAGATGCCACGGGCGGCGGCGCCGCCCGGTAACCAGGAAAAGCGAACATGGGCGAAACAACGCACGCGCTCGTCGAGCATCACGACGGCCCGCACGCCAAGGGCATCCGGCGGTGGCTCACCACCACCAACCACAAGGACATCGGCACGCTGTACTTGGTGTTCAGCCTGGTCATGTTCCTAGTGGGCGGCGCCATGGCGCTGGTCATCCGCTCCGAGCTGTTCCAGCCGGGCCTGCAGCTGGTGGACCCGCACTTCTTCAACCAGATGACCACCATGCACGCGCTGGTCATGATCTTCGGCGCGCTGATGCCGGCCTTCGTGGGGCTGGCCAACTGGCAGATCCCGCTCATGGTGGGCGCGCCGGACATGGCGCTGCCGCGCATGAACAACTGGAGCTTCTGGATCCTGCCGCCGGCCTTCCTGCTGCTGATCGCCACGCTGTTCATGCCGGGCGGCGCTCCGGCGGGCGGCTGGACGCTGTACCCGCCGCTGGTGTTGCAAACCGGCGAAGCCTTCCCCTTCGTGGTGTTCTCGCTGCACCTGCTGGGCGCATCCTCGATTCTGGGCGCGATCAACATCATCGTGACCATCACCAACATGCGCGCGCCCGGCATGGGCTTTATGAAAATGCCGATGTTCGTGTGGACCTGGCTGATCACCGCCTACCTGCTGATCGGCGCCATGCCGGTGCTGGCCGGCGCCATCACCATGCTGCTGACCGACCGTTATTTCGGCACCAGCTTCTTCCTCGCGGCCGGCGGCGGCGACCCGGTCATGTTCCAGCACATCTTCTGGTTCTTCGGCCACCCCGAGGTGTACATCCTCATCCTGCCGGCCTTCGGCATCATTTCGCAAATCATCCCCACCTTCGCGCGCAAGCCGCTGTTCGGCTACACCTCCATGGTGGTCGCCACTTCCGCGATCGCGTTTCTGTCCTACGTCGTGTGGGCGCACCACATGTTCACCACGGGCATGCCGCAGGCGGGAATGCTGTTCTTCATGATTTCCACCATGTTCATCGCGGTGCCCACCGGCGTGAAGATCTTCAACTGGCTGGCCACGCTATGGCGCGGCTCCATCAGCTTTGAAACCCCCATGCTGTTCGCCGTCGCCTTCGTGGTCCTGTTCACCATCGGCGGATTCTCCGGGCTGATGCTGGCGCTGGTGCCGGCGGATATCCAGTACCACGACACCTATTTCGTGGTGGCGCACTTCCATTACGTGCTGGTGCCGGGGGCGATCTTCTCGGTCATCGCGGCCGTTTATTACTGGCTGCCCAAATGGACCGGCCACATGTACAACGAAACCCTGGGCAAATGGCACTTCTGGCTATCGGCCATTTTCGTGAACGTGCTGTTCTTCCCGCAGCACTTCCTGGGGCTGGCCAGCATGCCGCGGCGGATTCCGGACTACTCGGTGCAGTTCGCCGAATTCAACATGATCTCCACCATCGGCGCCTTCGGCTTCGGCCTGTCGCAGCTGCTGTTCGTGTGGATGCTCGTGAAGTGCGTGAAAGGGGGCCAAAAGGCCAGCGCCAAGGTTTGGGACGAGCCGCAGGGCCTGGAGTGGACCGTGCCCTCGCCGGCGCCGCACCATACCTTCGACACGCCGCCCAAGGTGTAGCTTTTTGCCCGCGGCCATGCAATCCAAGTTCCGCAAGCGCCTGCATGCAGCCGCTCTGCTGCTGCTGGCGATCGCGTTCTACGGCGGCTTCATCCTCATGCAGTGGGTGAGGAGCGGCGCATGAGCGAGCGCGGAGGCAACCGGCGGCTGGTGCTGACGCTCGGCGGGGCGGTGGCGGGCATGTTCGCTTTCGCCTACCTGCTGGCGCCGTTGTACGAGGTGTTCTGCGAAATCACGGGAATCGACTCGGCGCGTCTGAGCCAGGCCAGCGAACCCGTCCGCTTGGCGCAGGCGGCGGAAATCGACGAGAACCGCGTGGTCAAGGTGGAATTCCTCGCCAACACGCCCAATCCGGCGGCCTGGGATTTCCAGCCCGTCGATCTCAGCGTCGAGGCCACGCCGGGGAAAGCCGCCGAAACGCGCTTTCTCGCCCGCAACCTGCTTCCGCACGACGTGATTTCAGTCACTCGCCCCGCGGTGCGGCCCATCGAGGCCGTAAGCCATGTCAGCAAGCAGGTTTGCTTCTGCTTCGAGGAGCAACCGTTCGCGGCCGGCGAGCAACGCGAGCTGCCGGTGCGTTTCACGATTGACCCCGATTTGCCGGCGCATGTCGATACCGTGACGCTGGCTTACACCCTGTTTACCGCGAAGTCCGGTTGAGGAGGATTGAATGGCCGACACGAAGGCGGATTACTACGTGCCTCATAGCAGCCCGTGGCCGATTGTGGCCTCGGTGTCGATGTTCGTCATGGCCCTGGGAGGCTCGCTGTGGCTGAACGGATCGGATGCCGGCCGGACCGTGCTGCTGCTGGGGCTGGCGGGCCTCACCGTCATGATGTTCGGCTGGCTGGGAGCCGTGATCCGGGAGAACATCGCCGGCCTTTACAGCGGCCAGGTTGACGCTTCCTTCCGCCAAGGCATGGCCTGGTTCATCTTCTCGGAGGTCATGTTTTTCTTCGCGTTCTTCGGCGCGCTGTTCTACGCCCGCGCGCTGGCGGTGCCTTGGCTGGGCGGCGAAGGCTCGGGAGCGGGCACCAACAGCGTGCTTTGGCCGGGGTTCGAGGCGGCTTGGCCCACCAACGGCCCCGGCGCGATCGGCGGCAATGCGGAGGGCAGCTTCGACACCATCAGCTGGTTGGGCCTGCCGCTTATAAACACCGCTTTGCTGCTCACCTCCAGCGTCACCATCACGATCGCCCACCATGCGCTGAAGAACAACAACCGCCCGCTGCTCAACATCGGGACGCTGCTTACGATTGTTCTGGGCGGCGTGTTCCTGTATGTCCAGGCGGTGGAATACGTTCACGCCTACCAGGATCTCGATTTGCGCCTCAGCACGGGAATCTACGGCTCCACGTTCTTCATGCTGACCGGCTTCCACGGCGCGCATGTCACCCTGGGCCTGATCATGCTGATCGTCACCTGGCTGCGCATTCTGCGCGGCCACTTCACGCCCAACGAGCACTTCGGCTTCCAGGCCGTGTCCTGGTACTGGCACTTCGTGGACGTGGTGTGGGTGTGCCTGTTCATTTTCGTATATGTGCTGTAGCAGAGGGATTAGTGCGCATGACCAAGAAACTGCGAATGGCCGCCTTGCTGCTGTCGGCGGCCCTGTTCTCGCAACCAGCGACCGCCGAAGACGGCGCCGATGCGGGCGCCCCGGGCGCGGGCGATCCTGAGCGCGGGCGCGTGCTGGCTGATTCCTGCCTGGGCTGCCACGGCATTGAAGGCAACATGACCACCTATCCGCCGTACCACGTGCCGCGGCTGGGGGGGCAGAACGCGAATTACATCGTAAAAGCGCTCAAGGGCTACGCGAGCGACGACCGCGCGCACGAAGGCATGCACGCGCAGGCCGCCGACCTCAGCGAACAAAACCTCCGGGACATCGCCGCCTGGTTCTCCGGCCAAGCGACCGTGGAGGCCAACGCCGACGCCACCCCGCCCGAATCCGGCATCTACTGCATGTCCTGCCATGGCGTTAACGGGGTCAGCATCACCACCGAGTTTCCGCATCTGGCGGGACAGCACGCCGACTACATGCACGAAACCATCCGCCAGTATCTGGAAGGCGAGCGCAGCGATATTTCGATGAACGCCTTTCTCAACCTGCTGACCGACGAGCAGCTGGACGAATTGGTCCAGTACTACGCCAGCCAGCCGGGGCTGGCCACCGCCAAGCGCTGAACGCCGCGAAGCGAGCGGAAATCTTCCGGCGGCTGCGCCGGGCCAATCCGCGCCCCGCCACGGAGCTCTACTACGGATCGCCGTTCGAGTTGCTGGTGGCCGTGGTGCTGTCCGCCCAAGCGACGGACGTGAGCGTGAACCAGGCCACCCGGACTCTGTTCACCGAGGCCGGCACGCCGGAATCCATGCTGGCGCTGGGCGAGGAAGGCGTCCGCCGACACATCCGGCGGATCGGCCTGTTCAACGCTAAAGCCGCCAACATCGTCGCATTAAGCCGCATTCTGCTAAAGGAGCACGGCGGCGAAGTGCCGCGCGGCCGCGAGGCGCTGCAAGCCCTGCCGGGCGTGGGCCGCAAAACTGCCAACGTGATTCTGAACACGGCCTTCGGCGCGCCTGTCATCGCCGTGGACACGCACGTGTTCCGGCTGTCCAACCGCACCCGGATCGCGCCGGGCAAGAACGTGCTCGAAGTGGAGCGGCGCCTGATGCGGCTGGTGCCGGAGGAATACTTAAAGCACGCCCACCACTGGCTGATCCTGCATGGCCGCTACGTGTGCCAGGCGCGCAAGCCGCGCTGCGCCGAATGCGCGATCGCCGACCTTTGCGAATACCCCAAGCGCCTGCGCCCCAAAGAGTAGAATCGGAGCGAAGGCTTGGGAGGCATGCTCCCCCCGCTGCCGCAACCCGAACACATCATGGATTGAGAACGCGCCATGACACCCTTGATCGACGGCATCTCCGGAGCCGGGCTGGGCCTTCGGCGCCCGTACCTCAAAGCTTTCAGTAAGAAGCCGCCCGAGGCGGTCGATTTCTTCGAACTGGCCCCGGAAAACTGGATCGGCGTGGGCGGCGCGCTAGGCGGGCAGCTCCGGTTCTTCACCGAGCGCTGGCCGGTCATCGCGCACGGGCTGTCGCTGTCCATAGGCGGCCCCCACCCGCTCAACGAGCCGCTGGTGCGCGATGTGGGCGCCTGGATGGACGAGCACGGCGTGCGCCTTTATTCCGAGCATTTGAGCTACACCAGCGACGAGGGCCAGCTTTACGACCTGCTGCCCATTCCCTTCACCGCCGAGGCGGTCCGCTACGTTGCCGGCCGGATACGCCGCGTGCAGGACATCCTGGAGCGGCAAATCGCCGTGGAGAACGTGTCCTACTATGCGTCCATGGGCGCGGAGATGGACGAGCCGGAGTTTCTGCGCGCCGTGCTCGAAGAGGCTGACTGCGGCCTGCTTCTGGATGTGAACAACGTGTTCGTCAACAGCGTGAACCACAGCTACGACCCGCGCGCCTTTTTGGATGCCATTCCAGCCGAGCGGGTGCTCTACCTGCACACGGCGGGGCACTACGACGAAGCGCCGGATCTGCTCATCGACACCCACGGAGCCGCCGTCAAGGACGAAGTCTGGGCGCTGCTGGAGCACGCCTACTCGCGCCTAGGGCCCCGCCCAACCGTCCTGGAGCGCGACTTCAACCAGCCTCCGCTGCCCGAGCTGCTGGCCGAGGTGGCGCGCATCCGCGACATCCAGCAAGCCCTGGGAACGAAGAGCCAAGGGATTGCAGCCCCAAGCGGCGGCAAGACACCGTGAGGGCAATGCGTCCGCTCCCAGGCAGCGGCAAATGAACGGCTTTCAGGATTGGCAGCGGCGGTTGACCGCGCATCTGCGCGATCCCGAGGCGCATCCCGCGCCCGAAGGCGCGGAGGACCGGCGAATCGGCATCTACCGCCGGCTCGTGTTCGGCAACCTGTCGCGATTGCTGGGCGCGGCCTTGCCGCTCACCCGCGAGCAGCTGGGCAAGAAGCGCTTCGGGTTGCTGGTGCGGGACTTCCTGCGCGGACATCGCGCCGCCACGCCCTACTTTCCGCGTCTGGCCGGCGAATTCAGAAAGTGGCACGAGAAGGCGCAGCCGAGCCGTCCGAACGACCCGCCTTGGCTCGGCGATCTGATCCTCTACGAAACCGAAAAGCGCGCCCTGCAACGCATGCCCGAACCGCCGGCGGAGCCGGCAATCGACCCGCAAGGCGATGTGGTTGCCGGGATTCCGGCGCCTTCGCCGCTGCTTCGCCTGCTCACGCTTCGCCACCCCGTCCATAAAAGCAAGGACGGCGCCCTCGCCGATGCGCCGCCTGAAACACCCGCCTTCCTGCTTCTCCGACGCGACCGCGCCGGTCGGGTGCTGACCCAGGAACTGGGGGTTCTCACCGCCGGGCTTCTGGCTCTGGCGCTGGACAACACCCGGCAAACGGGCGCCGCGCTTCTAAAAGCCATGCTGCGGCAGGCCCCGCCGGACTCCCGCGACGCCCTGAGCAAGCAAGGCCGGGAACAGCTTCGGCGGTTCCATCGATCCGGCGTGCTGCTGGGAACCCGCCGCAGCGCCGACGCCCCCTCCGCAACGAGCGCCGGCAGCGCCTCGAAACACCCGGCATCGGCGCGCCTTGGCGCCTGAACACACGCATTGCGCCGCTCGTTGCCGCGCTGAAAGCCATGCCGCCCGCGCAGCGGCGGGCATTAGCGGCGCGGGCCGGCTTCAAGCCGGAAACGCTGTGCTATTCTGCGGCGGCATGAGCAATGGGCTCCACTCCGTCATTCGCTGGGCGTGCAGCGCCATGCAGCGCCTGCGGCTGGCCGATTGGCTGGCGCCTGTGGCGATACGCTTGTACTTGGCCCCGGTGTTCTGGGTGGCCGGCTGGAACAAATGGCATCCGGAGCGGGGCCTCGAATTCACCGCGCGGTATTTCGACCGTCTGGGCTACCCCCTCCCCGACCTGATGGCTTTCCTGGCCACCGCAACCGAAATCGGCGGGGCCATCGCCCTGCTGCTGGGGCTGGCCACGCGCCTGGCGTGCATTCCGCTGATGTTCGTGATGGCGATTGCAGTCACGACCGTGCATTGGAAAAACGGCTGGCAAATCACCGCCGACCCTCGCAGCCCGTTCCCGGGCGAGGATATTGATGCCGCGCGCGAGCGCCTGGGCGAAGCGCGGCGCATCCTGAGCGAACAGGGCGAGGCCCTGCATGGCGATGCCGGCTGGTTCACCGAATTCGGCAGCATCGTCATTCTCAATAACGGCGTGGCGCTGGGCGTCACCTACTTCGTGATGCTGCTGGCGCTGTTCTATCTGGGCGGCGGCCGCCACGCGAGCCTCGACCACTACATCGCCCAGGCCTGGCGCCGCCGCCCAAGCCAGTAACCCGGCTTCGGCGCGATTTCCGCGCAACACGGCCCCCGCGTGCCGCGCTCGCGCATCCAAACGGGGGCGGGCGGGCATCGTTAGGATGTATAAGCAAACCTGCGGGGAAAATCCTTATGGACGTTGAACACTTAGCCCTATTAATTCCGATTTTGGCGATCACGGTGCCTTTGCTGGTTCTCGGCGGAGTTGTCGGTTTGGTCACCTACTACAGGTTTCGCCGGCGCCGCGACGTGCAGGAAACGATCCGCGTGGCGATCGAGAAAGGGCAGGAACTGCCCACGGAGTTTCTTGAGACGATCCAAAGCCCGCAGGAAGCAGCCAGGCCCCGCAAGGACCAGGACTTGCGCCGGGGCGTTGTCCTGATCGCGGTGGGCTTGGGAATAGCGGCCTTTGGCGCTCTTGCGGGAGAGGAAGATGCCGTAAGGCCCTTAATGGGCATCGGGTCGATTCCATTTTTGATCGGAGTGGCATTGACCGCCTTATGGATACTGCGCACGCGCCGCGGTCAGTAATTTTGCGCCACGCATGCCATGCGGAAAAGCGACCAGCAGTGCGTGCTCCAAGCGCTGGCTGGGGACCACGCGGCGTACGGCGAACTGGTCGCGCGGCATCAGGGCCGGGTGCGGGGCTGGCTGCGCCATTTGTGCGGCGATCACGCCGAGGCGGACGACTTGGCCCAGGAAGTTTTCGTGCGGGCCTGGACGCGGCTCGGCGGCCTCAAGGACACTGCCCGGTTCTGCTCCTGGCTGATGAAGATCGCCTACAACGAATTCCTGCAAAGCCGGCGCTCTTCGGACCGCCGGAACCGGATGATGGAACGGTATGCGCTGGACCGCAAAGCGCTCGGGAGCGCCGCGCCGGCGGATGCGCCGGAGCATGCCTTGGATTTGCAGCGCGTTCTGTCGGTTCTGTCGGAGAAGGAACGCGCCGCCGTGGTATTGAATTATGCTTACGGCTACTCGCACGGCGAGGTGAGCGAACTGACCGGCCTTCCGCTGGGAACGGTCAAGTCGCTGATCCATCGCGGCAGCCTGAAGGCAAGGGAGCATTTCGATGCGAAAGCCTGACAACGAACCCATGAACGATCGCGGTCTCGCGGCGCTGTTCGCCGCAGCCGACGCGTCGCCGGAACCGGACCTGCGGTTCGTCGCGCGAGTGATCGCGCAAATCCGCCGCCGCGAGCGGATGCGGTTGTGGATGCTGGGCGGCAGCGCCGCGCTCGCGTTGATCTTCGCCCTGCCTGCGTTCTGGGAATTGTCGAGTGCCTTAGCGGAGTTAGTGGCCGGTTGGAGCAGCGTGGACGCGAGCGCGCTGGACGGCGTCGGCGGCTGGCTGGATCAGTCCACCGCCCTGATCGCTGATCTTCTCGGCAAGGCCGCGCGCTCCATCACCTTCCTGACAACCGCCGCCCTCGCCGCAACCATCCTTCCCCTCCTCCGCTGGCTCGCCGACTAACCCATAAGCTTCTCGCCAGCTAAAGCCCTGCGCTTGCCCGCGCCTCGCGGGAGCGTCTGGGGCAGGATGCCCCAGCCGAGCCCCATGGATGGGTTTATGCGTCTCCTGCGAGGCGCGGGCAAGCGCAGGGCGAGGGGAAAGCTTGATCTGCTTGCTGCCAAACCCTGCGGTCTTTGCCTCACCCCTCTTGGGGGGAGGCAAAGACCGCAGGGCTTATACGCCTTAGTAACGAACTGCGGTTCGCAAAAGAACTGATTCCCGTATGATTTCCTCAGTAAGATTCAATTAACCGCTCGCTAAAATAACGATAGTGTCCGCACCGGCCCTGAACTTCCAAGTCCTTCCGCCCGTTCAAATGCCTCCGATTCCGCCACTCATTGAGGATATTCGCAAAAGCATGGTGGTGGATCCCTTGCGCGCAGATTCCAGAACCATCGATCCCGGATCCCCTTTGGGCTTGAACGCTCAAAAGGCCAGGGAGGCGATCAACTGGGGTCAAGCCGACTTTGACGAGCCTTTCGGAGCATTATCCGCCGAAGACCGAGGCTTGCTTTACGCCTACTGGAACCAAAAGCGGCATGTCGAAGAGCTCTCCGAAGCTTTCCGCCAGATCTTCAGTGATGGCTGGCCAGACCAACCACTCATCGTCATAGACCTCGGCTGTGGACCGTTCACAGGCGGGCTGGCTCTTGCTGGCCAACTCCCGCCTACTGCTTCGTTCGATTACATCGGCATCGACCGCTCGCAGGCCATGCGCAGGTTTGGTGAGCGATTCGCATGCAAAGTTAATGCTACCAATGGCCTACCGAATATCGATCATTACTGGGCATCTTCAATGGCTGACATCAAATGGCCGCAACCGCCCGGTTGGCGTCCCATTTTAGTGATTGTGTCTTTCCTCTTAGCCAGTACGTCTTTGGATGTTAAATGCTTGGTCGTGCCCATGAGAAGCCTCCACGCACACATCAGGATCAATATGATTACAACTGGAAACCCATGATCGCACGGCTATCGACGAACGGACCAAATATTGAGGTCCTAGTTGTGGACGAAGGGCAGGACTTGCCAAAAGATTTTTTCGCCTATGCATCGCAATGCGTCGCTCATAGGCTGTCCGTGTTTGCCGACGACGATCAGGCGATCGGGAAACGCCGCTCGACGCTAGAGGATATCAAGTCAGCAGCCGGACTTCCCGATCCCATTCTCCTCACCGAGAACCATAGAAACACGCCAGAGATCGCTCGTCTGGCCGAGTGGTTTCATCAAGGAAGGCTGCCGATGGCGACAGTCATGCGGTCGGGCTCGGGGGATATTCCTCAGCTTGTGCAATCGAGCCGCCCTGAAGTAACCGTTGAGCGGATTGCCACCGAACTAACCAACCGTGCCAATAGCAGCATCGGCGTGATCGTCGATCAGAACCCAACGGGTAAAGAAATTCACAAGCTGCTGAGAGATCGCCTGCCAGAGAGTCGAATCGATATCTATTCGAGCACAGATCGGAACGAGAATTCCATCGATGTCCGCCAACCGGGGGTAACGGTGCTGAACAGAAAATCCGTGAAAGGCCAAGAGTTCGACACGGTGTTTATACTGGAACTCGAATGTTTCATCCCCTGCCGTAGCCATACTAGAGTACCGGGCTATGTACATGATATGCACTCGCGCTCGCGACCGGCTGTTTCTGGTGCATGGCCCCGACCCACTGTCACGGCAAGCGCGGAAATCGCTTCCGGATTCGGCAATTTTGGAACAATGAACGACATCGTGCAACACAGCTTGTTTGGAGAAAGTCCCGTCTCGGAACCCGGGAGAACAGGCAAACCCGAGTGGCTGGGCATAGTCATTGATAACCGGCGGCTGTTTGATGCCCTACAAGATGGGTGGTTGCGCCCGGAAGCGCAGGAGAAAGGCATGGTCGCCGGTGTCGAGTCGTTCGGCGGCACGGCAGGCTCGTCTGTCGATAACCGCATCCCGGTATGGCTGCGGATTGACACTGCCAAGTTGCCTGATTTGGAGGTCAGCGTCCTCCGGAACAACGAATGGCTCGCCCTCATGCTTTCGCATGTGGCGCAACCCGACTCGCTGGTTCTATGGCCGGGTGTCCTGCCGACATCCAGCATCCGCAACATAACCGTCGCGTGCGACGAGCACCGCGCAAGATTGAAAGCGCTGGCGAGGCGAGCGTCGAACATCCTCGTTCCGGATAACCTGAAATGTGGCGCCGAACCCAATGATCAGCTTCCTGACATTCCGCCACTTTCCCAGCCGATACCTGCCGGCATCGTGATTCCCGATACTGAGGATGGAATCCGGGGGGCCATGACAATGGCACTGTGGGGGGTGCCTAGGATCGATCCTTGGTTGGACTTGCTTGTGGCCAGCCTTTCCGGTGAACCGAAAAAGCTAACCAGATACGCCAAGGAACTTAACGCAAGCTGGTGGCGGTTCCCTCCATGGTCTCGGCTGGTCCGAGAAAAAAACTGCGATGACGCGGTCGCAAATGATGCGCAGGAGTGTTTGTGGCTTGCAGCAATTGATGTGTTCGGGGCGGGAAGCGAACTTCGATCCAAAGCTGCGGTGGATGCCATCGCCCAGACTGCATTGCAGGAGGCCACATCTGAAGAACACAAGAGCGCCATCCTAGACTGGCAGCAAACAACGCATCAAATCCAGCGGGCAGAGGCGTTAATTAAACACGACGATTGGCGACTGATGCCCGTCGGCTTGGCTATTCAACTGCTGCTCGCACGGCCCGAGCCCACCGATTTCAAGACTTGGCTGCATGA
Organism: Candidatus Foliamicus numerosus; assembly: GCA_028285945.1. Lineage (GTDB taxonomy): Bacteria > Pseudomonadota > Gammaproteobacteria > Steroidobacterales > Foliamicaceae > Foliamicus > Foliamicus numerosus. The sequence goes on from JAPYNE010000052.1 coordinate 42,239, forward strand.
CGACACCCAACCTTCTCCGGCCGTCATATGGACGGCTGCCACATTGTGTGGTCTGCTTCACGGCTACCGAAGACTAGACCTCGCCTTCCGCGGGTCGCTTACGCAGCAGGAAATCGTCGCCGTTCAAGCGCTGCGCATAAGTTCCCGCCGCAATGATTTTGCATGGCCTGCCATCACCAAAGAAGCTCCGTGCTGGCGCAAGGAAAGCAGATTGAATAAGTATATTTTGTCTTGGGGCGGACAGGACTTCGCCGAGAAGCGAGAAAAAGAACGCGGGCGGTTGCCTGCGCCGCCAACCGCAGATTCATGCAAAGCAGGAACCGATGAGATTCCCGGCTTCGCCCTCATGCACGATTTCATCACTGAGGAAGAAGAAAAATATCTCGTTCAGATGATCGACGAGACCGGTCGGTGGAACTCCGAACTCGCACGCCGCACTCAACACTATGGCTGGCGCTACGACTATGGGTCGCGTCGAGTCAACCAGGCGGCATATATCGGAAAGCTGCCGGAGTGGGCCGGAAAACTAGGACGCCGACTGCATGAAGAAGGCCATGTCCAACATCTCCCAGACCAGGTGATCGTTAACGAATACGTGAAAAACCAAGGCATTGCACCTCATATTGACAGCAGTGCCTTCGCCGATGGGGTGGCGATGATTAGCCTTCTTGAAGCTTGGGAGATGGATTTTCTCAAAGATCGGCGGAAATTGACGCGGAGATTGGATCGGCGCAGCGTGGCTGTTTTGTCGGGAGAAGCGAGGTACAAATGGAAGCACGGCATCCGCAAGCGCAAATCGGAGCCTGCGGACGAATCAAGTGACGGAAAGCGCATTCCGCGCGAACGCCGACTATCGCTGACTTTCCGAAAGGTAATGGATGCGCCGAAGGCGCGGCGCATCCAAACCGGCGGCATCCGGCATTCTTAGTAAGTTGTATGCACGCGCACAAGATCGCTGTGTGAAATGTGCGTCATTCCCCAGCCTCCCCGTCCCTTCGCCCGAATCCCGCATACCTGTTGGGATTGAGGGGCAAAAGAGGGCTGCATAATCTGCATTATTCCCCTTGCCTCGATGAACTTGCGCTAGCATGAGCACCTTGCAACAAGGGGAACCCCATGAGGATCAACAATTGCCGATGGGCGGCGCTGGCGGTTGCCGCGCTGATGGCGCTGCCGGGACTGGCGGATGGGGATGGCCTTCACGATGCCGCCGACAATGGCGATGTTGAAAAAGTCCGGGCGCTGCTGGATGCGGGCGCGAACGTGAACGCGAGGAACAACTACGGCGAAACGGCGCTGATGCGTACGGCGTTGAACGGCCATGCGGAGGTGGCGGCGCTGCTAATCGACGCGGGGGCTGACGTGGACGCGAAGGACGACTACGGCGGAACGGCGCTGATGTGGGCGGCGTGGCGCGGCAATGCGGAGGAGGTGAAGCTGCTGATCGACGCGGGGGCTGACGTGGACGCGAAGAACGAATCCGGCACTACGGCGCTGATGGGTGCGGCGGGGGCGGGCAAGGCGGAGGTAGCGGCGCTGCTGATCGAAGCGGGCGCTGACGTGGACGCGAAGCACGACGACTATACGGCGCTGATGCGTACGGCGTTGAACGGCCATGCGGCTGGAAGCGGGCGCGGACGTGAACGCGAAAACCCGCAAAGGCAGAACGGCGCTGATGAGTGCGGCGTGGCGCGGCAATGCGGAGGCGGTGAAGCTGCTGATCGAGGATGGCGCGGACGTGAACGCGAAGTCCGAATGGCGCTTTACGTACGGCCTTACGGCGCTGATGGTGGCGGCAGATGGTGGCCATGCGGAGGTTGTGAAGCTGCTTCGGGAAGCGGGGGCGAAGGAGTAGGACGACGACACCGGCCGAACGGCGCTGATGAATGCGGCGAAGGACGGCGATGCGGAGGTGGCGGCGCTGCTTCGGGAAGCGGGCGCGAAGGAGTAGGGGGGCGCGGTTTCCGCATGGAACGGCGCATAAACCGCCGGATTCCGCTGTTTTATGCGGGAGGGGGCGGGCCCGCGTTACCGCCGTTGCCGGAAACCCCATAGGTTCGCCGGTTCCGGGCCTGGCGCTTTACATAACGCCACAAGTGCCCAGGGGCCCGGGGCGGGCCTTCGCCGGACGGCCCTGCGGTAGCATACGCGCCTTCGCAACAAGGGGAACCCCATGGGGATCGACAATCGCCGATGGGCGGCGCCGGCGGTTGCCGCGCTGATGCTGGCGGGCTGCGGGCCTTCGGAGGAAGAGAGGCTCGTAGAGGCTTACACCGCGAAGGCGCTAGGGACGGGAATACCGCCGCTGGATTTTGCGATCAACCGGACTACGCGGAAGTGGTGTTAGCCTAGATGCCAAGAAGGTTATCGGCGGCTCTGAGCCGCAGTATTGACAACTATTTCGAATCTTGCTGATACAAGGAGCCCAAGTTATTTCTCTCCTCTTGTTTGTTTATAGGCGGAAGGACGACTTGAATGAGAACAGCTTCTAGAATGTCGATCAGTTCTCTCGCCTCACATGGGGGGATTTGATCCTTCACTAATTCTCCTTTGTCATCTACTCTTCGAAAACCGAACCAGGAAAATGCGTCCCATAGAGGCTTATCTTTGTGGTGATATTTGAGGCGATCAAATAGACCTTTAGCGTCCTCACGCTTCTGGCTCTCGTTTGTTTGGCCCACATACATGATCCGTCCGTGGTGGTGTAAGAGATACACACCTACTTGCCCGGAAAAATCAACTTTCGTGCGGGCTCCTGGAGCTATTCCCCACAGGTGACGCTTGTGCCAGTCAACGCAATTTCTCTTCCAATAGAGGCCATACGATGCGAAAGTGGCGTACTTGAGATCCCGGTCGGATTGCGCATTAGATTCTCCACTAGGGATTTGAGCGCCATCTTCGATGATTCTGTACTTGCCGCCTCCTTCGGCCATGACTCTCTCTTCTTCTTTGACAAGGCGCCACAAAGTACCCGCCACCGTTTTCTCCGGGATCTCTCCTGAGAGATCCCGTATTCCTTGTTCAACAATTTTTTCGGTAATATCTTTGTAGTGCAAGGCCTCGTTTGCTTCTTTCAAGACCTGCAACACTGCGTCTTTCCAACTTGTTTTCTTTTTGGGCATGCATCCTCCATCTTTGGTTGAGTTCGTGGTGTGCAAGGCTGTGTGCCTTGCACATTGGGCCTATTCTATTAGCTAGGGGGGCATGTCAATGCACGAAGCCGATGGGGCGGGGACGGTCACGCGGATGCGGCGGCGTTGTTGATTGAAGCGGGCGCTGACGTGAACGCGAGGGACAGCTACGGCATTACGGCGCTTCATTCTAAGGCCGGGCAGGCAATCTTGGATATTGTGACGTATATAGCCGCTATTGAAATCATAACGACGTATCCTGATGTGGATGGTTGGGGGGCATGGCATCCAACAAGCAATCTCTTTACGACAACGTGCTATTGGTTTTGACCAAGATGCCAAGTTGGGGCAAGCCCGGTGAGACGGCGATGCAGTTCGCAGACCGGCTGACAGGAACAACGACGGGCGCGGCGGGAAGATGATCGGCCTAACCATAATCGTTGTTGCGCTCGTATGCGGCGCAATCGGAGCATTGGTTGGAAACTCAAACCCGCGAGTAGGCGGCGGCATGGGATTCTTGGCCGGTGGGATTCTCGGTCCAATCGGCGTTCTAATCGTGGTGGTGGTGCTGGCCAAAGACAAACCGCCGGTCACTACATCGGCCAGTCCTGCGCCGGATCACAGCAAGGAAATCCGACTACTGGAACGTTCCATTGAGGATGAAAAGCGCCGTTCCCTCGCTCCCAAGAACGGCCATCATGCGGAACTCAAAGACCGGTTCAGCAAGGCTCGCGGGCACCGGCGCTGAATGTGCGATCATCCGTTCCGCAGACAACCCACCACCTGAACGAGGAACCTCACCATGAAGAACCCCAAGACCAACCGATGGATAGCCGCGCTAATTGCGGTCCTGGCTCCCTGCCTGCTATTCGCGGGGCCGGTGAACATCAACCAGGCCGATGCGGACACGATCGCCCGCGAGTTGCAGGGAATAGGACCGGTCAAGGCCAAAGCCATCGTGGATTATCGCGAAAGCAATGGGCCTTTCGAGTCGGTGGAGGATCTATTGGAGGTCAAAGGGATTGGGCCGAAAACGCTGGAACGCAACAGGGAGGATATACGGCTTGCCGACGAGGAAGCCGAGCCTTCCGAGCCAAGCCCCGACGACACCGCATGAAAACCAAAGCCGCAATCCTTTCCCTACTCGCTTGCAGAGATTAGGCGCATACAGGGCTGGTGACGATGGGGCATGAGGTTCACCGATGGGCGGCGCTAGTGGTTGCCGCGCTACTGGCGCTTCCGGCGCTGGCTGCCGGGATTGATTATGACTTGAGGGCCGCCATCTTCAGAGGCGACGTTTCATCCGCACGGGATGCGCTGCTTGCGGGCTCTGATGTGAACGCAACAGAGGATGACGGCTATACGGCGCTTATGTGGTCGGCATGGTCGGGCCATGCGGGGATAGTGAAGTTGCTGTTAGTAGCGGGCGCTGATGTGAATGCCAAGAACAACAACGGCTATACGGTGCTGAACATGGCGCATCAGGAGGGGGTGCTTCTCTCCTGATTCGGAGGTCAGCTGACGGTAGCCTCTAGCCATCAAATGCCCTCCTTCTGCAATATCGGAAGAGTATCGCCGTCAACAAGCCGAAGATCGCCGCCGCAATTCCACACCTCCTCGGCCTCGAATGGCTCTTCGTCCGCCATCAGCGCCATTGACACGCCGGCCAATACCGCAACCAGTAATTTCCTATTCATCATTGCCTCGTCCCCCGGCGAACGGCCAAGATCATTAGCCCGCCCCACCAGCATATCAAATATCGGAAAGGGAGGAATTGTGACTTTGGGATATAAGCCCCTTTTGTGGATCCTGAAAGCCTCGCCATACTGGCGCCTATATAGGTTCCGCAATGGTGCGGGGGGCTGTCGGATCAGGACGGCTTGTCGGCGCGGCGGGGGAGGTAGAGGTCGGTGATGGTGCCGAGGTGGGCCTCGGCGGCCAGGCCGACGGATTCGGACAGCGTGGGGTGCGGGTGGATGGTGAGCGCGAGGTCTTCGGCCTCGGCGCCCATTTCGATGGCGTGGGCCACTTCGGAAATGAGGTCGCCGGCGTTCACGCCCACGATGCCGCCGCCGATGACGCGGCCGCTGGCGGCCTCGAACAGCAGCTTGGTCATGCCTTCGGAGCGCTGCATGGCGATGGCGCGGCCGCTGGCGGCCCAAGGGAACGCGCCCTTGCCGTAATCCACGCCCTGCGCCTTGGCTTCGGCTTCAGTGAGGCCCACCCAGGCGACTTCCGGATCGGTATAGGCCACTGAAGGCACCACGCGGGCATCGAAGGCCACCTTCATGCCGGCGGCGGCCTCGGCCGCCACCTTGCCTTCGTGAGTGGCCTTGTGAGCCAGCATGGGGTGGCCGATGATGTCGCCGATCGCGAAGATGTGCGGCTGGTTGGTGCGAAGCTGTTTGTCCGCCGGAATGAAGCCGCGCTCATCCACATTCACGCCGGCCTTCCCGGCATCGATCCTGGCGCCGTTCGGCACGCGGCCCACCGCCACCAGCACGGCATCGAAGGTGTCCGGTTGCGGAACTTTGCCCGCCGGAAACGAAGGCGTCGCGCCCTCGAACTCGACCGCCACGCCCTTGGCCGATGCTTTCGCGGACGCCACCATCACGCCGGTATGGATGGCTGCGTACTGCTTGCGGATGCGCCGCTCCAACGGCTTGAGCAAGTCCGCATCGGGCCCAGGCATCAGCCGGCCCAGCGCTTCGACTACCGTGATTTCGCTGCCCAGCGCCGCATAGACCGTGGCCATTTCCAAGCCGATGATGCCGCCGCCGATAACCAGCAAGCGCTTGGGAATGCGGCCGAGCAGCAGCGCGCCGGTGGAATCCATGATGCGCGGATGGTCCGGCAAACCGGGGAGCGCGCGGCTCTGGGAGCCGGCGGCGATGATGCACTGCTCAAATTCAAGGGCCTCGGCGCCTTCGGCGGTCTCCACGGTCAGCTCGTTCTCGCCTGCGAAACGCCCGGTGCCCTCCAGCACCCTCACCTTGCGCTTGGCGGCCATGCCTGCCAGTCCGCCGGTCAAGCGGCCGACCACGCTCTCCACCCAAGCGCGCGAAGCCGCGGCATCCACCTTTGGCGGCGCGTATTCGATGCCCGCCTCGACAAGCTGTTCCGCCTCCTCCATCACCCGCGCGATATGCAGCAGCGCCTTTGAGGGAATGCAGCCCACGTTCAGGCACACGCCGCCCAGCGCGGGATAGCGCTCCACCAGCGTCACGTCCATGCCGAGGTCGGCAGCGCGGAAGGCCGCCGTGTAACCCCCGGGGCCCGAGCCCAGCACTGCAAGTTGGGTTTTCATTCTTCGCTCTCCGCTTCCTTATCGTCGGTGACAGGCGCCAGCAGCCGCTCGGGGTCCGCCAGCAAGGCGCGCAGGCGGGTGGTGAAGCGAACCGCCGTGGCGCCGTCGATCACCCGGTGGTCGTAGGAAAGCGACAGCGGCGCCAGCAGCTTAGGTTCAAACTCGCCGTTCGCGTAAACCGGCGTCATGCGGGCCCGGGACACGCCGAGAATGGCCACTTCCGGCGCGTTGATCACAGGCGTGAACGCGGTGCCGCCAATCCCGCCCAAGCTGGAAATCGTGAACGAGCCGCCCTGCATCTCTTCGGGGGCGAGCTTGCCTTCGCGGGCCTTGCCGGACAAATCCTCGAACGCGCCTGCAAGGCCGACGACATCGAGCCTGTCGGCGTTGCGGATGACCGGCACCAGCAGGCCGCGTTCGGTGTCGGCGGCAAAGCCCAAATGCACGTACTTCTTCAGCGCCAGCGAAGCGCCGCCTTCCGTCAGCGAGGCGTTCAGCGCCGGGAATTCCTTCAGGCACAGCACCGCGGCGCGGGCCACGAAAGCCAGCAGCGTCAGCCGCACGCCATCGGCGGCGAGCGCCGCCTTCATGGCCTTGCGGCGGGCCTCCGCCTCGGTGATGTCGGCCTCGTCGTGCTGGGTGACATGCGGGATGTTCACCCAGCTGGCCCACAGGCGCGGCCCGGAAATTTTCTGCACGCGGCCCAGCGGCACCACTTCGATTTCTCCGTGGGCGGCAAAATCGACCTCCGGCAGCGGCGGCAAAGCGGCTCCGGGCGCGCCGCCTTCGAGCGCCATTTTCACCCAGGCCTTCACGTCGGCCTTGCGGATCCGGCCCTTGTCGCCGGACCCCGTAACCGCCGCCAGATTCACGCCCAGCTCGCGGGCGAACTGGCGCACCGCCGGCGAGGCATGCGCCCTTGAGAAGCCTTCCTCGTCGATGGGCGGCAGCGCGCCGGAGCCTGAGGGGAACTTTTGGGCCGCCGCCGGAGCGGGCGGCGCAGCCGCGGCCCGGGAGGG
>JAPYNE010000053.1 GCA_028285945.1 Candidatus Foliamicus numerosus
AGAATACATCCATGTAGCTTGCTCCGGTGTGCGCGCCAAGCGATTGGCGCGCACTGCCTCCGATACTCCCGGAGGAAGGGAGCAAGCAAAGGGCTTGCGGGGTGCCGATCCTCTAGGGGCTTGCGCCAACCGAAGCCTCTTTGCGCGTTTGCCTCTCGCGGGAGTGTCGGCGGCAGGAGCCGCCGCCAAGCCCCATGGATGGGTTCATGCGGCTCCCGCGAGAGGCAAACGCGCAAAGAGGCGACCCCGAGCGCCCTGCCCTGAGGCTCCCGCGAGAGGAAGGCGCGCATACAGGCGGCCCCGAACCGCCTCCCGCGAGAGGAAAGCATGCAAACAGGCGGCCCCAAAGCGTCTCCTGCGGGAGGCAAACGCGCATACAGGCGGCCTCGAAGCGCCGTGGAGGCTTCCTAGGAAGTGCCGGGCCTAGAACTCGTAGCGGAGGCTGATTCCGTACTCGCGAGGAGCGCCGAGGAAGGCGTTGAAGGTTTGCGTGGCGCCGGGGCCGGTGCCGGAACCCTGAAGCGGCGCATCGAAGATCGTAAGGGAATACAACTCGTCGAACAGGTTGCGCGCCCAAAGATCCACAGTCCAGCGCGGCGAACCCGGGCGGGTGAGCATCAGCCGGGCGTTGACCACCGTATAGGCCTCCTGCTGCTTTTCGATGTCCAAATCGGAGCCCGTGTTGTGCTCGCCGATGTAGCGGGCATCAAGGTGCAAGACGCCTTCAAGCGCGCCGGCGGGGAACCGCGCCGTGGCGCCAACCACGCCGGTCCAATCCGGCGCGTGCGTCATCTGCCGTCCGGAGCGCACCCCGTATTCCGGCCCCTCGCCGTAGTTTACGTCGGCATAGGTGACGCCGCCGAACACTTCAACGCCTCCAAAAACCGCGCCGCGGGCCTCAATCTCAACACCCTTGCTGGTCACTTCCGGAATGTTCAGCGCCTCGAACGCCAAGCCGGTAAATGATGTTAGCTGGAAATCCTCGAATTTCTCGTAGAAGAGGTTAACGTCCAGCATGGCGCGCCGGTTCTCGAATTCAAACTTGGCGCCAAGATCGAAGGCATCCACGGTTTCGGGATCGAAAGCCCATTCATGCACTCCCGGCACGTTGGCGGTTCCGGTGGTCAGCAGAGTCAGAATGGGGCTGAACAGGCCGGAGCGGTCCATATTGAAGCCGCCGGCCTTGTAGCCTCGGGCGTAGCCGCCGTACAGCAGGTAGTCGCCCATTTGGCGGGACAGGCGCAGCGTGCCCGATATTTCGCTCTCGTCGCGGGAGCCGGAATAGACTCCGTTCAAGGAGGGATCCGTAAAGGGAAGACAGCCAAGGGCTGTCATTGTCGAGAGGCCTGTGACCACACTTGGATTGGTGAGCAGCGCCTGCCCGCCCTGCGCCAACTGCGTGGCGCCGGGCAGAAGTTGCCGGGCGCCGGCGGCAACCTGGGCAGCCCCTTGGGTAATCCGCGCCTTCGCAGCGGGGTCCGGAATTGCTTGCGTGGCCTGCTGAACGAAACCGTCGAGATCCTGCAAGTACTGGTTGACGCCGCCGACGTAGGCCTGCAAGCCGCCCACATAAGCCTGCATGGACTGAATATATCCGAGCACGCGCCCGGAGAAGGGCTGGCAAACCTGGTCGTTCGATTTCAGGTCGGCATCGATCGACTTGCTCTCCGAGGTGTAGCGCAGCCCCACGGTGATCTCGAATTCGTTGGCCAAGGCAATGCTGTTGTGGGTGAACAGCGCCCAGCTTTCGGAACTCTGCTCGTAATCGTCGCGGCTGCCTTTACCTGGAAAGACGCCGCCGGAGTATTGCTCATAGCTGGACCAGGGATGAAACGGAAAGGACGGGAACGATGGCAAGGCAGCGGTTAGCTGCGGAGCGGAAAAACCCGGCGGAAGAAAGGGCGCAACACCCGCGGCGAAGCCCGCCGCGCCCGCCGCCGCCTGGGCGGCGCCGGCGGCAAGCGCCGGCGCTCCCGCAGCCAGCGGCGCGATGCCTCCGCTCAATGCGTTCGCCGCCGCGCTGCCGATCGCGTTGGCGTAGGCCGAATAGCCAATGCCGTAATTGATGACATCGGTGTATTCCAGCTTCTCGTCGGCATAGAAAGCGCCTGCCAGCCAATCCACCGGGCCCGCCTCGCCGTTGATGCGAATCTCCTGCGTGAAGGTCGTGAAACCGGTGGTGGATTCCCCTTGGGGGCGCTCGCCCACATCGACAACGGAGAAATCAATGTCCATTCCCCGCTCCGTCTGCCAGTCGCGGATGGCCGTGATGCTGGTTACCCGGCCGATGCCGGTGCTGGCGTTGACTTCCGCCGAAACGCCGCTTTCATCCACGTTCTGGCGGTAGCCGGAACTGGCGGTCACCGTGGCTTTGCGTTCATCGGGGGCGAATGCGATGCCGATGATGTCGGGATTGCCGGTTTGCAGCACCGATACGCCCTCGATGATGGCGGCCGTGGGGCCTCGCAACAAGCCCACCGCGGCGCAGCACTGCTCCTCTCGGGTGGTGTGGTCCGCAATCAGCCTGAGGCCGATGTCCGCATTGGGCTCGTACATCAATTGCCCGCGCAGGAACAGGCGGTCGCGATCGTTGAAGGTCCGACCGTCATTGGCATCTTCCAGGAACCCGTCCCGCTCGTGCCGCACGCCGTCAAGCCGCGCCGAGAATCCGCTGGCGGCATCCCCTCCGCTGAGGCCGGCCTCGATCCGGGTCGAATCATAGGACCCGATGCTGATATCGCCGTATGCCGAGCCGTCCGCATCGGGAGCCGCCGTGATGATGCTCACCACGCCGGCCGATGCGTTTCGCCCGAACAGGGTGCCCTGCGGGCCGCGCAGCACCTCCACGCGCTCAATGGCCCCCAACTCGTTGTAGCCAACGCCGGCGCGGTTGCGGTAAACGCCGTCCACGTACAGGCCCACAGCCGGTTCAAAGCCGGGATTATCGCTGTTAGTGCCGATGCCGCGGATCCTCGCCGTGGAACCTACTGTTTCCGCCTGCCCTGAGCTCAGGTGCAGGCTGGGCGCAATGCGCATGAGCTCCGCGATATCGGTCACGCCGCTCAGCTCAAGCCGATCGGCGCCGTAGGCGGAAACGGCCAGCGGCACCTCCATGAGGGAACGTTCGCGCCGGGTGGCTGTAACGATGATCTCTTCGATCACCATCCCCGGGGTGCCTGTCCCGCGCGGTTCATCCTGGGCCGCAAGCGGCGCGGCCACCATCAAAGTTAAAATAATGCAGGCTGCACGCATGATTTCCCCTTTTCTCCGCTGCGCCAAGCAAAAGCAGATTGGCCACTGCCAGCGGACATTATATTGGCTAGGCAGCAGCGCGGCGCGGCGCTAGTCCACCTGCTTGCGGAGATGGCTGGGCACCGGATTGAACAAGTCGCCGCTGCCGCTTCGCGCCCGCATCACCGCCGGGCGCTCCAGGCCCTCGTAGCTGGGCTGGGCCGCAAGCCCGAGTATGCTCCGTTGCGGCGCGCCGGCGGGAGCGCCAGGCGGCGCATTTCCATAGGTGCCGTCGCGCCGCGCCTCGACGCGCATATGCTGCGGCGCCGATGGCGCGGGGCTGTCGGTTTCGTCGCCGGAGGGGCTGAGTCCGGTGGCCACCAGCGTGACCCGCACGGCGCCCTTCATGGACTCGTTGATCACTTCGCCGAACTTGACCATGCCTTCGCGCGCCAGCATGTTCTGCAGGGAGTCGCCCAGCGACTTGAACTCGCGCATGCCCAGATCGTTGGCGTGGGTGATGTTCACCAGAAGCCCGCGCGCCTCGCGCACATCCACGCCCTGCAGCAGCGGGCTTTGCATCGCGTGCTCCAGTGCCTCCCGGGCCCGGTCCTTGCCCTTGGCCTCGCCGGCGCCAATCACCACCCGGCCCGGTTCGTGCATCACCTTGCGCACATCCGCCAGATCCACGTTGATGCGCCCCGGACAGGTGAGCAGCTCGGCAATCCCGCGCACGGCGTTGCGCAACACCTTGTTCGACTCGCTGAAGGCCTCCTTCATAGTCACGTCGCCATCGTCCTGGTCGCAAAAGTACTCGAACAGCTTTTCGTTGGGCACCTTGATGATGGAATGCGCCGACTCGCTCAGCGCGGCTATTCCCTCGCTGGCGATCTGCACTCGCGCAGGCCCCTCGAACTCGAAGGGGGTGGTGATCACCCCAACCACCAGCAGATTGGCCTCGCGGGCCACGCGGGCCACTTCCGGCGCCGCGCCGCTGCCCGTGCCGCCGCCCATGCCAGCGGCCACGAAAATCATGTCGGCGCCTTCCATAATGGCCGCAATGCGTTCCTGATCCTCGATGGCCGCCTCCCGGCCCTTGAGCGGATCCGAACCCGCACCCATGCCCTGGGTCACCATGCGTCCGATCGTGACCTTTACATCCGCGCCCGACTCGGATAGGGCCTGTTCGTCGGTATTGACCGCTACGAACTGCACGTTGCGGACGTTGGACTTGACCATCTCGTTGACCGCGTTGCCGCCGGCCCCGCCCACGCCCACTACTTTAAGCCGTGGGCAGCTTCCGGGCTCGGACTTAACCAGCCTGATGTTCATATCTTTTGCCTCCATCAAGTTTGCTCCTTCGCGCCCGCGCGCGACTAAAACAGCTACGGTCAGAATTGACCCCTAAACCAGTTGACAACCGAGCGCAGGCCGCCCTTGGCGGACCTGGCGTCCGGCACCAAGCCCCCGTCACGCGGCTTGAGCGCGTAGAGCAGCAGCCCCACGCCCGTGGCGTGCGCCGGATTGCTCACCACTTCGTTGAGCCCCCGGGCCCGCTGCGCATGGCCCAGACGGACCGGCACGTTGAGCACCTCTTCGGCAAGCTCCACCGCACCCGGCATCGCCGAGGTGCCACCGGTCAGCACCACCCCCGCAGCGGCGCGCTCGAGGTAGCCGCCACGATGCATCACGTTATGCACGAGCTGAAACAGCTCTTCGTAACGCGGCTCCACCACTCTGGCCAGCGCTTGGCGCGAAAGCTTGCGGGCCGGCCGGTCGCCCACGCTGACCACCTCGATTTCGTCGTCCTCTTCCACCATTTGCGCCAGAGCGCAAGCGCAGCGGATCTTGAGTTGCTCGGCAGCCTGCGTCGGTGTGCGCAGCGACTGGGCGATGTCGTGGGTCACTTGGTCGCCGGCAATGGGAATGACGTGGGTAAAGCGGAGTGATCCGCCTTCGAACACGGCGATATCCGTGGTGCCCGCGCCGATGTCCAGCACGCAGCAGCCGAGCTGCATTTCATCCTCGGTCAGGATGGCGGTTCCCGAGGCCAGGTGCTCAAGCACGATGCGCTCGGCGCGCAGATTGCAGCGGCGCACGCACTTCTCGATATTCTGCGCTGCGCTCTCGCCCACCGTAACGATATGCACATGCGCTTCCAGGCGCACCCCGGACATTGAGCTGGGATCGAGAATGCCGTCCTGATCGTCCACCACGTAATCGCGCGGCAGCACATGCAGCACCCGCTTGTCCGAGGGCACCACCACGGCTCGCGCCGCTTCGATCACGCGCGCCACGTCCGTCTCGGAAACCTCGTCGCCTCCCACGGCCACGATTCCGTGCGAAGTCAGGCTTTGCACATGGTCGCCGGATATGCCAACGATCACGTCGCCGATCTGCGCGCCGGACATCAACTCGGCCTCGCCAACCGCCTGGTCGATGGAGCGGGTCGTTGCTTCAATATTGACTACGGACCCGCGCTTCATTCCCAGCGACGGACTGGAGCCGAAGCCGAGGATCTCCAGTTCCCTTGATTCCTCGTCCATTTCCGCCACGATGGCCGCCACCTTGGAGGTACCGATATCCAGGGCCGTGACGATTTCGCGATCGCGCCTGCGTGTCATGGCGAAATTCCTCCAGGATTGCGTTGGTCGCTGCCTTGGGGCCTCCAAGCGACAGCGAATCCGTTGGGATATCGCATATCGACATAGGCCACTTCATGTCTCTCGCCCTGCGGCAGCGTTTCCAGCGCCTGCAAGGCGCGTTCGAACCTGCGGTCAACGGATTCGGCCCCCAGCCGAAGCGTCGGCCCGTCCCGCAATTGCAGCGTCCAGCCGCCGCGCGTATTGAGGCTGAGCCCTTCCAGCACCGCCGCCTGCTCGCCTAAGCGACGGGAGAACTGCCTGTAGCGCGCCAGCACTTGGGCCTGGGCGCCATCGGGGCCGTGCAGCATGGGGAGTGCCTGGTCGATCGAATCGCCCGGCTCGAATATCGCGGCTGCATGATCGAGCATGGCGCTGTGTCCCCAGCGCGCGGCCGGGCGGCGCTCGGCAATCTCCACGCTCAGGTTCAGCGGCCACTCGCGCCGGACTTCGGCGGTCGCCACCCAGCGCAGGGATTCAAGCTGTTCGCGCAGGCGGCCCGCAGGCAGCCGCAACCAGCCCCAACCCATGTACGGAATAACCAGGGCCTCGATGTCCTCTTTCGATACCCGCTCAAAGGCACCGTGAATCTTCACTTCCCGAATCGGCACGCGGGACAATCCCGGGATGGCGGCGGCGCCCGCCGCAACCAGGAGCAGCGTGGCCAAGACCGGAGAGGCGATTCTCCCGCGTGTTCTCCTCGCGCGGGTCATTGCGCTTCCCCGGAGCTCGAGGAATCGCGATCGAAACTGGTTTCGAGCACCCGCCAGCACAATTCCCCGAAAGAGATGCCCGCCTCGGCAGCCGCCATCGGCACCAGGCTGTGGGAAGTCATTCCGGGAACCGTGTTCACCTCCAGCACCCACAAGTCCCGCCGGCTGTCGAGCATCAGATCCACGCGCGCCCAGCCGCTCACGCGCAGCTCACGGATCGCCGCCTGAGCGTGACGGTTGATTTCCGCCTCCCGATCCGGGGCCAGCCCGCAGGGGCAGAGATAGCGGGTGCTGGCGCTTTCGTACTTGGTATGGAAGTCATAGAAGTCGCCTTCGGGGGGCACAATCTGAACGAGCGGCAACATTTCCCCCTGCAGCATGGAGGCCGTGTACTCCCCGCCTTCGATCCAGGACTCCACGATCACCTCGCTGCCGTATCGCGCGGCATCGCGGTATGCCGCGTCGAGTTCGACCGGCAAGTCCACCCGCGAAATGCCGAGACTGGACCCTTGGTTGTTGGGCTTCAGTCCCACCGGCAGTCCCAGCTCCCGCGACGACGCCCGGGCTTCGGGCAGGCTGCGCGCCAGCCGCCAGGCGGGCGTGGGAATGCCTGAAAAGGCGAACGCCAGCTTGCTGAAGTGCTTGTCCATCGATAGGGTCAGCGCCGCGTGGCTGCTACCTGTGCAGGGCAGATCGAGCACCTGCAGAAGTCCGGAAACCACCCCGTCCTCGCCGCCAGCACCATGCAATGCGTTGAACACCCGGTCGTAGCCGCCTTGCAGCAGTCTTTCCGCCAGGCCCCTGCCGATGGCATCCACCGGCTCCACCTGCACGCCCTTGGAGAGCAACGCATCGACCACGGCCTTGCCGGTCAACAGCGAGATCTCGCGCTCGGCGGAATCGCCGCCCAGCAACAGCGCGACTCGCCCAAAGTCGGCGGCATCCAAAACCTGGTGGCGCGCCGGCGCGGTCATCCCTGCGCCTCCATTGATCCGCCCAGGATTCGAACCTCGGGTTGCAGGGTCACGCCGGTGGCCTCGCGCACCCCGGCCTGAACCTCGAGAATCAGCCGTTCGATTTCGTCCGCCGTGGCGCCGCCGTGGTTGACAATGAAGTTGGCGTGCCTGCGCGACACCTCGGCGGCGCCCGCGCGCTTCCCCTTAAGGCCGCAGCGTTCGATCAGCTCGCCGGCAAAGCCGTCCGGCGGATTGCGAAACACGGAACCGCAACTGGGAATACTGAGAGGCTGGCGGCGGCGGCGTTCGGCCATCAGCGACTTCATCCGCTCCGCTTGCGACGCGGCCTCGAAGCGGAAGCGAGCCAGCAGGAAGCACTCGCCGTGAGGCCCGCCCGGTATCAGCCTGGCTACCGGCAGCTCGGCGGGCGGGTGTGCTCAACGCCTTGGCGATCGATCGTTTCCACCGCCTCAACGCTGTCCCAAGTTTCCCCGCCGAAGGCGCCGGCATTCATCGACAAGGCCCCGCCCACCGTGCCGGGTATGCCGGCGAAGAACTCGGCGGGACCTACCCCCCAGGATGCACAGGACTTCGCCAGCGCGGCGCAGGGCGTGGCGGCGCCGGCCTCCACGGCGCCGGAATCGAGCTGCCGAACACCGCGAAAGGCGCGCCCCAGGCATATCACGGCGCCGTCTATGCCCTGGTCCCGAACAAGCAGATTGCTTCCCAGGCCGATAAAGTGAACCGGCAGCGCTGAGTCCAAGGCGCGCAGAAAATCCGCGAGATCGGAGCGATCAGCAGGCACAAAGAACATCCGTGCCGGACCGCCCACGCGCCAGTGGGTATGCAGGCGCATCGGCTCGTCATAGCGAAGAATGCCCCGAAAGGGCTGCGGCGAGGACAAGGTGGCGCTGGCGGAGCTCACGGCAAGCTTTCCTTTTTCTTGATGCCGCCGGCGATCGTCGGCCCCCTGAGCCGCGCCGGCAGCTTGGCGGCTTCCGCGCCGATGTCCCCGGCGCCGAGCGTGAGCACCAAGTCGCCTTCGGTCACAATGTTGCGCAGGGCCGCGGCGATTCCCCGCACATCCGCAATGAACACCGGCTCGGCGCTGCCCCGAGCGCGCATGGCGCGGCATATGGCCCGACCGTCGGCGCCCGATATCGGCGTCTCCCCGGCCGGATAGATTTCGGTCACAATCACGCGGTCGGCGGTGGACAGGACAGTGGCGAGGTCGTCGAGCAGGTCGCGGGTGCGCGTGTAGCGATGCGGCTGAAAGGCCACCACGACCCGGCGCCCGGGCCAAGCATCCCTTGCCGCCTGCAGCGTAGCGGCCACCTCGCTGGGGTGGTGGGCGTAATCATCCACCAGCGTGATCTGCCCGCCCGGCGTGCGGATGTCCCCGAGCAGTTCGAAGCGGCGGCGCAAGGGTCTGCACTCCGCCAGCGCTTGGCGCACGAATTTCATGTCGATCCCCAACTCGTCGCCCAGGGCGATCACGGCGAGGGCATTGAGGGCGTTGTGGCGTCCCGGCAGATTGACAGTGAACACCGTCCGTTCCCCGCACGGAAGGTTGACCTCCATGCTCGACCACAATCCCTCGGCGCGCAGCTTCACGGCCCGGTAGTCGGCGAGCGGCGAAAAGCCGTAGGTTCGGATCCTCCGGGGCACCCGGGGCAGAATCGACACCACCCCGGGATCATCGGCGCAGGCCAAAAACAGGCCGTAAAACGGCAGGTTATGGGCGAATTCCACGAATGCTTGGCGGAGCCTGCCGAGGTTGCCGCCGTATGCAACAAGATGATCGTCATCAATGTTGGTGACCACCGCCACCACCGGCTGCAAGTGCAGGAAGGAAGCGTCGCTCTCGTCGGCCTCGGCCACTAGGCAGTCCCCCGCGCCCAGCTTGCTGCGCATGGCGTTGCGCACCTGCCCTCCCACCACATAGGTTGGATC
The DNA here is from genome assembly GCA_028285945.1 of Candidatus Foliamicus numerosus. Taxonomy (GTDB): domain Bacteria; phylum Pseudomonadota; class Gammaproteobacteria; order Steroidobacterales; family Foliamicaceae; genus Foliamicus; species Foliamicus numerosus. The sequence continues at coordinate 9,496 of JAPYNE010000053.1, forward strand.
CTCGCCCGCGCAATCCAGCATCTCCACGATCAGGTGGGCGGTCGTTGTCTTGCCATGAGTGCCCGACACCGCGATCCCGTCGCGCTGGCGCATCAATTCGGCCAGCACATCGGCGCGCGGCACCACCGGAAGCCGTGCGGCCTTGGCCGCCTTCAGTTCCACATTGTCGGAAGGAATCGCGGAAGATCGCACAACCAGATCCGAACCTGCCACCTGCGAAGCGTTATGGCCGCAGAACACCTTTACGCCGAGACTCTCGAGATGCCGGGTGGCCTGGCTCGGGAAGCGATCCGAGCCTTGAACGGCATAGCCAAGACTGGCCACCACCTCGGCCAAGCCACTCATTCCGGTGCCGCCTATGCCCACGAAGTGGATGCAGCGCACACGTTCGGTGAGAAGTTTTCTCATGCCGCCGAACTCGCGCTGAGGCAGGCGTCCACCACGTCGTTCGTGGCCCTTGGGCGCGACAGCTGATGGGCCTTTAGCGCACGCTTGAGCGCGGCCGCACGGGTCGCGGCAAATCCCTCCAAGGTTTCGGCAAGGGAGCTCGCGGAAAGCGACTTCTCAGCAATCAGCGCCGCCGCGCCGCGCCCGGCCAGGTGGCGCGCATTGCGCGTCTGGTGGTCGTCCGCCGCCAGCGCGAATGGCACCAGCACCGCGCCAAGGCCCACGGCAGCCAACTCCGCCAGGGTCAGGGCGCCCGACCTGCATACAACAATGTCGGCCCAGGCATACACTTCGCCCATATCAACAATGAACTCGCGCACCTCGGAGTCGATTCCCAGATCTCTGTAGGCCGATCCCACCTCTTCGCCGTTAGAGCGCCCCGCCTGATGCAGGACGGTAATTTCCGCAGTCAGCCGCGCCAGGCCGGCGGGAACCTTGCGGTTAAGGACCCGGGCGCCCTGGCTGCCGCCGAGCACCAAGATCCGCAGCGGCCCCGACCGGGCCTCAAATCGAGTGCGGGGCGGCTCCAGGCCAAACAGCTCCCGGCGGACCGGATTACCCGTTTCGATGCGCGCTCGACCGAGCGGCAGAACGTCCGGATAGGCCACCAGAACCTGCTGCGCGAAACGCGCCAGCAGGCGGTTGGCGTAGCCCGCCACGGAATTCTGTTCATGAACCAGCAGCGGCACGCGCAAAAGCCAAGCCGCCAGGCCCCCGGGCGCGGACACGAAACCTCCCAGCCCCAGGGCGGCGGCGGGCCGCACCCGGCGAATGAGGAGCAGAGCCTGCAAAACCGCGCGGCCCAGTATCCACGGAGCCAGCAGCCAGACCAGCACACCGCGGCCGCGCAGGCCGGAAATCGTCAGCCATTCCATGGCCACGCCGTCAGGAAGCGATATTCTCGCCTCCAGGCCGCGCTGCGTCCCAAGCCATACCACGTCCACGCCCCGGTCACGCAATCCCGTGGCCACCGCCAGCGCCGGGAAAACATGCCCGCCGGTGCCGCCCGCCATAATCATCACCGGACCTGCGCTCATCGTTTGGACCTCGCCGGAACGCCCGTTCCAAAGACCGCGTTCTCCCGGTCGATGCGCAACAGTATGCCGAGTGAAACCAGCGTCACCACGAGGTTCGACCGGCCATAGCTAATCAATGGCAGGGCCAGCCCCTTGGTGGGCAGAAGGCCCATGTTCACGCCCACATTCACCAGCACCTGCAAAGCGATGCACAGGGCCAGACCGAACGCGAAATAGGCCTGAAACATCCTATTCCGCTCGGCCGAGGCCTTCGCCACGCGGAGCGCGCGCGCCACCAGCAGCGTAAATGCTCCGAGAAGAACCAGGATTCCGAGCAGTCCCGCCTCTTCGGCAATCACTGCGAAAATGAAATCGGTGTGGGCTTCCGGCAGGTAGAAGAGCTTTTGCACGCCTGCGCCCAGCCCTGCGCCCGTAAAGTGGCCGGTGCCGATGGCGATCAGCGACTGCGTCAACTGCCAACCGCTGTGAAGCGGATCCGACCAGGGATCGAGAAAGGACTGCACCCGGGCCAGGCGGTAGGCGGAAGTCCAGGCCAGCGCCGCAAAGGCGGCCGCGCCGGCGGTCGCCAGCAGGCCCACATCGCGGAACCGGGCGCCGGCAACAAAAAGAATTCCAACAGACATCGCGAGGATCAAGGCGGCGCAACCGAAATCGGGCTGCTGCAGGAGCAGCGCCGCCAGCGCGCCCAACAAAATCAGGGGCTTGAGCAGCGCGCCCATGCCCTGCTGCAAGGATGCCTCATGCCGGTGCGCGTAACCGGCCACGAACATCAGCACGAGGAGGCGCACCGGCTCGCTCACCTGCACCGAGAACATCGAACCCACGGTGAGCCAGCGGGTGCTGCCGTTAACCTCGCGGCCTAGGCCGGGCATCAGAACCAGAACCAGCAGCACGAACGACAGCAGGATGGGCAGCAGGCCCAACCGTTCCCAGAAGCGCGTTGGAAACCGGTAGGCCAGTGCCGCGCCGGCGAGACCTATCGCCGCGGCGGCAGCCTGGTTGGTCAGGAAGAAAAAAGGATCGCCGTAGTTGCGCTGGCCCAGTTCCAGCGATGCGCTGGCCACGGAAATGAAGCCGGCAATCAGCAAGGCGCCGGAACTCAACAACAGCCAGCCGTCCAGCGGGGCGTTAGCGGCGGCAGCGCGGTCACGCATCAGTGGATCGCCCGGACCGCGCGCTCAAACGCCAGCCCCCGCTCCTGGTAGTTGTTGAACATGTCGAAGCTGGCGCAAGCCGGCGCCAACAGCACCGTAGCGCCAGGCCGCGCAAGATCGCGGGCGGCGGCCACGGCATCGTCCAAAGCCAGGCAATGCGAAACGCTACAGTCTGGCCCCACAGCGGCAGCGATCCGGGCGGCTTCCGCTCCAATCGCAATCACCGCAGCGTCCCGTCCCTGCAGCGCTTCGCGCAGAACTCCGTAATCCAGACCCTTGCCGGCGCCACCGGCAATAAGGATCAGCGGATCAGGCACGCTGCTCACGGCCGCCGCCGCGGCCGCCGCGTTGGTTGCCTTGGAGTCGTTGATCCACTGCACCCCGAACCATTGGCCCACCAACTGCATGCGGTGAGGCAGGCCCTCAAAGGCCGCGGCCGCGCGCTGCATGGCCGCGGGGCTGAGACCCAAGGCCCGGCCCATGGCCAGTGCGGCAAGCAGGTTGCTCAACTGGAATCCGCGGCGCATGCCGCTGTCCGCCACACGCATCAACCGAGTTCCGGCATGGCGGATTTCCGCCTGCGAGCCGCTGCCAACAATGCCCAGGCGGTTGCCGGAGGGCCTGCCCGCGCCATACTCCAGCCGGGCGCAGGCCTTGCGCGAGGGAGCGAGCGCCTGCACGGCGGAGTCGTTGGCGGGCAGCACGCAGTGGGCGCAGCGCAGCCAGATGCGGGCCTTGGAGGCCGCATAGGACTCGAAGGTGCTGTGGGAGTCCAGATGATCGGGCGTGATATTGAGGATGACCGCCGCCTCCAGCCGCATCGGCGCGGCGCGTTCCAACTGGAAGCTGGAAAGCTCCAGCACGCGTATTTCGCTGTTGTCGGTGAGCAGGTCCAGCGCCGGAGTTCCGAGGTTGGCCCCGGCGCGGGCATCCAGCCCCGACTCCCGCAGCATGCCAAGCAGAAGCGTGGCAACGGTGCTCTTGCCATTGGAGCCGGTCACGCCAGCTAGACGGGCACGGTTTTCGCCTGCGAACAGGTCCAGATCGCTGATCACGGGCATCCCCTGCTCATGCGCCCGCCGCACCAGCGGATGTTCAAGCGGCGCTCCGGGCGAAAGCAGCAGACGGTTAACCGAACCGGGGATCTCACGCAGGCTGCCATCAACGAAGCAGCGCGCGCGGGGCATTGCCCGACGTATCTCCTCTTTGGCCGGCGGCCGCGCACGGGTATCGAAGAAGACAGCGGCACGCCCGGCGCGCGCGAAGTAGCGCGCGCATGACGCGCCGGTGGCGCCCATTCCGAATACCAGCGTCGCGCCCATATCCAGCCCCTATCGAATCTTCAGGCTGGCCACGGCAATCAGCGCCAGAACAACCGAGATGATCCAAAAGCGCACGATGATTTTCGGTTCCGGCCACCCCTTCAGTTCAAAGTGGTGATGCATGGGCGCCATGCGGAACAAGCGCTTGCCGGTTAGGCGAAAGGAAGCCACCTGCACCATCACCGATAGCGCTTCCATGACGAATATGCCGCCCACGATCGCCCAGGCGATTTCCTGGCGCACGATAATCGCTACCGTACCCAGCGCGGCGCCCAGCGACAAGGCGCCCACGTCGCCCATGAACACCTGCGCGGGATAGCTGTTGAACCACAGGAACCCAAGCCCGGCGCCGCCTATTGCGGCGCAGATCACCATCAGTTCACCGGCGCCGGCCACATAGGGCACGCCCAGGTAATCCGAGAAAATCGCGTTGCCGGCCACCCAGGAAAAGAGCCCCAAGGCCGCCGCGGCGATGGCAACCGGCATGATGGCGAGGCCGTCAAGTCCGTCGGTGAGATTGACACCGTTGCTGCTGCCCACGATCACCATCCAGGCAAATACCGGAAACAAAATTCCCAGCGGCAGATAGAGATCCTTGAAATAGGGAATCAGCACAGTATCCCGCGGTTCGCCGATCTGGCTGAGCGCCACCAGCACCAGAACCGCTGCCATCGTCTGGAGCAGAAACTTGAACCGCGAGGGAAGGCCGGCCGAAGTGCGCAGCGCCAGCTTGCGGTAATCGTCGGCCAGTCCGATAAGACCGAAGCTCGCGGTTGCGCCCAGAACCACCCAGATGTAGGCGTTCGACAGCTCGGCCCACAGTAGCGTCGAACCGAACACCGCGAGAAGAATCGGCACGCCGCCCAGGGTGGGAGTGCCGATCTTGGAAAAATGGGAGCTGGGGCCGTCATTTCGCACCGGCTGCGCCAGACTGCTGAGACGCAGCCTGCGTATGACCGTTGGGCCCAGCACCAGGGAAAGCACCAGCCCGGTAAGCGCCGCAAGAACCGACCGAAAGGTGATGTAAGCGAACACCGCGAAGCCGGAGTGCCATTGGGTCAGTTGCTGCGCAAGATACTCAAGCATGATTCACGTCCTCCCCTGTCAGCTCTGAGGCAGCCTCCCGCAGCGCGCTCACGGCACGTTCCATCGCCATGAAACGCGAGCCTTTGACCAGTGCGGTCACACCGCCGTGCAAGTCCTGCCGCAGCACGCCGCACAAGTCTTCGGCGCGTTCCCGCCAAATGGCCCTGGAGCCGAAAGCCTCTGCCGCCCGGCGACTCTCGCGGCCGGCGCAATACAGCCGGTCCACTCCGGCGCGGCGCGCCTCCTCGCCCACCCGTCGATGCCAGCCGGATGAATCCGTTCCCAATTCCCCCATGTCGCCCACCACCAGCCAGCGTTCGCCGTCCTGGCCCGCCAGCACGCCGATTGCAGCCGATACGGACGCGGGATTGGCGTTGTAGGAGTCATCGATCACGCGCACTCCTGCGCCGGCCTCGTGGATCTGCAGCCGCCCGGCAACCGCCGCTTGCGCGCCCAGCCCCTCGGCCATGGCCGCCAGCCCGGCGCCGGCGGCCGCGGCTAGGGCGCAGGCGGCTAGCGCGTTGCGCAGGTTGTGGGCGCCGATCAGCCTCATTGCGACTCGCGCTTCTCCCTCGGGGCAGCGCAGTTCGAAACACAGGCCTTTGTTAATGCGTCTGGGATTGTGGGCGGAGAACTCCCCGTCTCCTCCAAACCGCAGCGTCTTGCGGGAACCGATCAGACCCTGCCAGTAGCCGGAAAAAGGGGTTCCCGCAGGAACAACGCCCACACCTCCCGGCGGCAGGCTCGACAGCAGCGCGCCCTTCTCGCGGGCAACGCTGCCCACGTCTCCCAATCCCTCCAGGTGCGCCGGCGATGCGTTCAGCAGCGCGCCGATGGTGGGCCGTGCGATTTCCGCCAGCTTGGCGATGTCGCCGGGATGGCTGGCCCCGAATTCCAGCACCGCGGCCCTATGCCGTGCGGAAAGATCAAGAAGCGTTAACGGCAGGCCAACCTCGTTGTTGAAGCTGCGCGGAGATGAGAGCACCGCGTTGACGCCCCACTCGGCGCGCAGAATCGAGGCGGTGAGCGCCTTTACGGTGGTCTTGCCGTTGCTGCCGGTAATCCCGATGAGCGGAATATCGAACCGGGTTCGCCAAGCCTTGGCGCAGTCCGCTAGCGCGCCGCGCGTGTCCCGCACAATGATCTGGGGCACTTCTTCAGACTTGGGGCCATTGAGAACGGCTCCGCTGGCGCCCCCGGCAGCGGCAGCAGCCACGAAATCGGCGCCGTCGTAGCGCTCGCCGCGCAAAGCAAAGAACAGCGCGCCGCGGGCCTGCCTGCGGCTGTCGGTGCTCACGCCCGCAAAGCGGCCGTCCGGACCGCGCAACTCGCCGCCCATGGCCGCCGCCCACTCCGAAAGACTGCCCGATATCACCGCAGGGCTCCCGGCCAGGCGGCAAGCGCCTCGCGCACCGCCGAGGCATCGGAAAACGGCAGCACCCGGCCGCCGCTTACCTGGTATGCCTCATGGCCCTTGCCTGCCACCAGCACGATGTCGCCCGGCTGCGCCCCGTGCAGTGCTTTGCGGATCGCGCCGCCCCGGTCCAGTTCGAGCACCGCCTGCCCGGAAACGCCGGCCAGCACCTGCGCGGCGATCTCCTGCGGATCTTCTCCGCGCGGATTATCGGAGGTAATGAACAGTTCATCGGCCAGTGAACCCGCTACCCGCCCCATTTCGGCCCGCTTGCCAACATCTCTTTCCCCGCCGCATCCCATGACGCACCATAAGCGCCGGGGTTTGCGGGCCCTGAGCGCGCCGAGCACCGCGCTCAGGGCTTCGGGCGTATGTGCGAAGTCAACGAAGGCATCGGGCAGCGCGCCGCCGCCGAAGTGCTCCATGCGGCCCGGAGGCGCCGGGCATTTCGACAATGCCTCCGCCGCCTCTTTCCCGCCAATGCCCAATGCCCTGAGCAGCCCAAAAGCCAGTGCCAGATTGGCGCTGTTGAAGCTTCCGTGGAGGCGGCTTGCCAGTTCGAAACGCCTGCCTTTTTCCTCAAGTTCCAGCCGCAGCCCCGCAGGCGCCCGACACGACCGAACGAGTGACAGGTCCGCCGGGCTGCGTCCCTCGCAGGCAACGCGCAGTACAGGCCCGCGGCAGCGCCGGGCAAGCTCCGCCCCAAAGGAGTCGTCCACGTTGATCACCGACACTGCTGGTCGATGCTCCAGAAACAGGCGCTGTTTCGCTGCGGCGTAGGCGGCCGAATTGCCGTGATAGTCGAGATGATCACGGCCTAGGTGGGTGAACGCCGCGAGCGTGACCGGCAAGCCGTTGATCCGTTGCTGGTCGAGACCCTGCGAGGATACTTCCAAAAAAACGTGCTTGATGCCGCCGTCGGCAAGAACGCGCAGGCGCCGATGCAGTTCGTCCGGATCCGGCGTGGTCATCATGCTGGGCCAGAAACATTCGGGGCGCCCCCAGCCCAGCGTGCCCATGGCGGCCGCCGGCCTGCCCAGGGAATTCATGGCATGGGCGGCCAGCCAGGCAACCGTTGTCTTGCCGTTAGTGCCCGTAATGCAGGCCATCGAAAGGTCCCGAGAAGGATGGGCGTAGTAGGCATCGGCAATTGGCCCCACTTTGCCGCGAAGCCCGGGAACGGCAAAGTGCCGCACCCTGTCGGAACACGCCGGCGGCGACCGGTCGCTGGACGGCTCCCAAGCGACCGCGGAGGCGCCGCGTTGCAATGCCTGGGGCAAAAAATCGAGACCATGGCGCGCTCCGGCGCAAGCCAGGAACAGTCCTTTCGGCACCACCCTGCCGCTGTGCATCGCCAGTCCCCGCACCCTGATATCCGGGGCTGCGGAACCGACCCGGGCGAAAACCGGGCCCAGCGCCACCCAGCCGCTATTATCGGTGCCCGCGTTCATCGCGCCGCAACCGTCGCTTCGACCGGCTGGCGAACGCCATCCATGGGCGCGCCGACAATACGCAGCGCACCCAGGACGACGCGAGAGAAAACCGGGGCGGCAACCTCGCCGCCGAAGTATCCGTCCACCAAGGGTTCGTCAATCACCACCGCCGCCGCCACGCGAGGATTCGAGGCGGGCGCAAAACCAACAAACAAGGCTGTATGCCGATCCTGCTCGTAGCCGGAAGCGCCAAGCTTTTCAACAGTTCCGGTCTTGCCGGCAACCCGATAGCCCGGAATCCCGGCCCGGGTAGCGGTGCCGCCGGCGCCTACCGGCTCTTCCAGCAACAGCGCGACGGCGGCCGCGGTATCGCGCGACATCGCCCTCACTCCTTGCGGCAGGTCATCGCGCCTCACCAAGCTAACCGGCATCACCTCTCCAAGGTTTGCGAACACCGTATAGGCCCTGACCAGCTGCAGGGGCGTTACCGCCAGCCCGTAGCCATAGGCCATGACAGCCTGATCGACGGGACGCCAGTACTCGTGGTTGGGCAGCGAGCCTTCCGCCTCGCCGGGAAAGCCGCTTTCCGTGGCGCGAGCCAGACCCACGCCCGCCAGAGTGCCCCAAAGGCGCTGCGGTTCAAGAGACATGGCCACTTGGGCGGTGCCAACCTGGCTGGAGCGGCGCAGCAAGGTGGCGAAATCAATCACGCCCAAGGCGGTGCGGTCCCGGATGGTCTTTGAACCCACGCGAACGAAGCCGCGGCCTGTATCGATCCGGTCATGCAGCGACCAAGTGCCGCTTTCCAGCGCCGCCGCCACTACCAGAGGCTTGATGATGGATCCAGGCTCCAGCAGATCCAGGACCGCCCGGTTGCGGTAGTTGGCGGGCTCCAGCCGGTCGCGGTCGTTGGGATTGAAGGACGGCTGGCTGGCCATAGCCAGCACTTCGCCGCTGCGCGCGTCGAGCACCACAATCGAACCGGAGCGCGCCTGGTGCCGGTCCACAGCCTCCCTCAATTCCCGGTAGGCCAAGTATTGAATCCGCAGATCCAGGCCGAGGTGCAGGTCCCGGCCCGGCTGCAGAGGCTCGAGGCCGGCGATGTCGCGCACATGCCGGCCAAGGCGGTCGCGAATCACCTGCTTGCGTCCGTCCCGCCCCTTAAGCCAGGAATCGAAGGCCAGTTCCAGACCTTCCTGACCGTTCTCGTCGATGTCGGCAAAACCCACCAGATGACCGGCAAACTCGCCGGCTGGATAGTAGCGCCGGTATTCCCGGCGCAGGCGCAGCCCCGGTGCTCCAAGATCGGTCAGCGTCCGGGAGCGGCTGGGCGGCAAGCCGCGCTTCAACCAAACGAACTCGCGGCCCTGCGCTCTGGCCAGCTGCTCCTCCAGCTGCTTCGTGGAGGAGCCGAAGGCGGCGGCGATTTGCGGCAGATACGGGCGTAGCGCATCCAAGCTGTTTGGATGCGCCCAGAAACTGTCCACCGGCGCGCTTACGGCCAGCGGTTGGCCATTGCGATCGAAAATACGTCCCCTGCGGGCCACTACGGTTGCCGTGGCCACCTGCTGGGCATCGGCCCGCGACTCCAAAAAGCGGTTCTGCAGCAACTGCAGCTGAGCGGCCCGGGCGACGATGACCAGCCCGCAGGCGAACAGTGCCACGACGCAGATCATCAGGCGGACCCTGAATCTGCGAGGCATGAACCTTGCGCCCGGGGCCATGGCTCATCGCGCCCGCGCGCCGGACCGCTCCAGCAACCGGTTTAGCAGGCCCAAGCGTAAAAACATAATGTCGCGACGTTCCGGCTCGCGCATCCCCAAGCGTTCCCTCGCTTCCCTATCGATGCGCAGATAGCCCAAGGTCGTGGCGCGCTCCAACTGCAGCGCGCCCCATTCCACCTCCAGCGCATCCCGCTCAGCAATCATCGCCTGCATGGCTCGAAACTGCGTGCGATGCTCATGGCGCGCATACACCAAGAGCACCCCGCTGATGAGGACTGACAGTGCTACGCCAGACAGAGCAAGGACAACCAGACCGCCGCGTTTCATGATCCGGCTGTTTCTCCCAGCCTTTCGGCCACTCGCAGGCGCGCGCTGCGGGCACGCGGATTACGGGCGCGCTCTTCGCCTGAGGGCCGCTGCAATTTTCCGATCGTTCGCAGCAAGGGCTGCGCCGAATTCGGAATGCGCGGGAGGCGGACAAGTTGTGGCGGGAGCCGCGAAGCGTCGCGGACATAGCGCTTTACGATGCGGTCCTCGAGGGAATGAAACGAAATGACGCACAAGCGGCCGCCAGCGCGCAGGCATCGCACGGCCTGAGGCAGCGCCTCCTCAAGCGCGGCGAGTTCCTCGTTGACCACGATGCGCAGCGCCATGAAGGTTCTCGTGGCCGGGTGCTGCCCAGGCTTGCCCGCTCGCTTCACGCCCGCAACCAGGCCGGCTAGCTCGGAACACCGCGAGATGGGCCGGCGGCGGCAGATCGCCTGCGCGATTTTTCGCGCCTGCGGTTCTTCGCCGTAGTGCCGCAAAACCCGGGCGATTTCGTCTGCCGAGGCGCCGTTCAGCCAATCAGAAGCGCTGAATCCGGTGTCGGGGTTCATGCGCATGTCCAGCGGACCGCCGGAATGAAGGCTAAAGCCGCGCAGCGGATCGGTGAGTTGCGGCAGGGACACGCCCAAGTCGAAAAGCATGCCGCTAACATGGCCCCTCCAGCCCTTCTCCTCCAGGATCTGCTCGAGGCGCCGGAAATTGCTGTGTTCGATGGAAAACCTAGGCTCCTGTCGCTCCAGGAGCCGGGCTTCGCGCACCGCCTCAGGATCGCAATCCAGCGCAAGCAGCCTTCCGTCGCCGCCAAGCGCCTCGAGAATGGCCCGGCTGTGGCCACCGCGCCCGAAAGTGGCATCCACGTACAGGCCGCTTGGCGCCACCGCCAGGCCGTCGAGCGTTTCCTGTACAAGCGCGGGTTCATGCTCAAGCCCAGCGCGATCGCTCAAAGCTGCACGCTGCGCAGCGCAGCATCCAGCGATTCGCTCTGGGCGCTGACTTGCGCCGCGCGTTCGCTCCACCGGCCAGCATCCCATAATTCAAACCGGTGCCCCAGCGCCAGCAGCGTGGCATGCCGCTCAAGTTCGCAGTACTCCCGCAACTCCGGCGGCACGCGCAGGCGCCCGGCCGCATCCAGCGAAGTCTCGGAGGCGAAACCCACGATCAGCCGCTGCACATCCCGCACTCCGGTCTGCCGCATCAGCGCATCGCTGACCCGCGCCCAGTCCCGGGGAAGGTAAATCAATACGCAGCGGTCCGGGTGAACAGTGCAAACCACATGGTCTTCCGCGATGCCGGTGAGGCTGGGGCGGTAGCGCGCCGGCACGCCGAAACGGCCTTTGGAATCAAGGGTCACATTGGCGGGGCCCTGGAACATGGACTATCTGCAAAACCCACAATTTCCCACGAAATGCCACTATACTCCAAATTACTGCCAGCGCAAGTATGAAAAACGGCGGGTGCCCTTGGCCTTTCCTGCGTGACGGCGGCACAAAAAACGCAATGCCAAGGGTTGCTCGCCCACTCGGGCTCGCCTGCATGCGCGCCTTCCTCTCGCAGAGGCGCTTCGATCCGCCCTCTGCTTGCTACCTTCTTCCGGGAGACGCATGAATACATCCATGTAGCTTGCTCCGCCATCCCTGGCTCCGATACTCCCGGAAGAAGGTAGCAAGCAGAGGGCTTGGGGAATGTCGGCCCTTTTAGGGTCTGCGCCTGCCGGAGCCTCTTTGCGCGTTCTCCTCTCGCGGGAGACGCTTCGGGGCCGCCTGATTGTGCGCCTTTCCTCTTGAGGGAGGCGGTTCGGGTTCGCCTGTATGCGCGCCTTCCTCTCGCGGGAGACGCATGAACCCATCCATGGGGCTTGGCGGCGGCTGTCCTGCCGCCGACACTCCCGCGAGCGGAGCAAGCTACATGGATGTATTCATGCGTCTCCCGGAGGAAGGGAGCAAGCAAAGGGCGAATCGAAACGCCCTTCACGGAAACCAAGAGCGGAATCGGTTCGTATCGCGGAAGAAGCGAGCAAGCAAGAGGCGAATCGAAGCGGCCCTCGCAGAAACCAAGGGCAGGGGCGAAGCGCTGTCCGCGGCAGGAAAGCGCTCGGCGAGAGACAGAAAGAGAGCTTTTGGGTTAGCGGGTGAGGGCGTCCCAAGTGGCTTCGGGGCCGCGAGCAATGGCGTGCCGGCCGATGGCCTGCGCCCAGTCCGAGCAGCGTCCATAGTCGGCGCGCCAGCGCCATAGCGGCCTGCTGAAGTGCTGCAATCCAAACTCCTCGGTAAAGCCGATCGCGCCATGCATGCCGTGGGCAATCAGCGTGACCGGGTGCGCCAGCTCCGAGCAGCGGCATTTGGCAATGGCCACGGCCAGCCAAGCAGGATCCTCCTCGCCTGCCGGCATGCCGCGCCGCTGCACTTCGGCAAACGCGCGCTGAGAGGCCGCCTGCATGCAGGCCACATAGCCCGCCAGCTCGGCAAGCTGCTGCTGCACCGCCTGAAACCTTCCCAGCGGGCGACCGAACTGTTCGCGCTCTCCGCAATACTGAACGGACCGTTCCAGCAGCGCCTGAGCCGCGCCCGCCATTTGCGCCGACCGCAACAGCGCGCCAGCCGGCAGCGGCAAGGAAGGCTGCTCCGCCGACGAATGCCCGACGGGGACATGCCCAACAGGGACATCCCCTGTTCCCCTGCTCCCAAGGATGCCGCGGCTCACCATGACCTCGGGCAGCGAGCCGGGCGCCGCGTAACGCCCGCAGGCCTCAGCAACCACGAATGCATCGGACCAGCTTCCGCCATAGCCGCCTTCTTCTTGCGCAACCAGCACCGCATCCAGGCCAATCTCTTGCGCCAAGGAAAGAAAATCCGCCCCGCCCGAGCGTTCCGCCTCAGCCAGGTATTCGGGCGTCAGCTGCTCGGAGAACAGGCGCTCCACTGTGTCCAACAGCAGCAAATCGGCGTTCATTACCGCAAACCCAGCCCGCGCGCGATGATGCCGCGCAAAATTTCACCGCTACCTCCACGCAGGGAAAAGGAAGGCGCCAGAAGTGTCATCAGGTGCAGAGCCTGCTGGTAAGGCAACGCGTCGGAGGACGGATCCGCAGGCAGATCGACCAGCTCCTGGGCAAGCGCGGGAATCGACTGCTCAAATCGCGTCCCCATGTCTTTGACCATTGCAGCCTCAAGATTGGGCGATTCGCCTGCCTGAAGCATCGCCGCCACCGACAGCGACATGGCGCGCAGCGCGCCCAGTTGCGCCACCGCAGCGCCAACCGCAGCGGCAGCGGCGGCGCTAGCCCCGCGATCCCCGAGAACCCTAAGCAGCTCGTTGAAGAGCGTCTGGCACGACAGGTACCGTTCCGGCCCCGCGCGCTCCAGCGCCAGCTCCTCCATCACCTGCGCCCAGCCGTTGTTCTCGGCGCCGATCAGCGCATCCTCGGGCAGCAACGCGCCCTCGAAATGCACCTCGTTGAAGTGCTCGCGCCCCGCCAGATCGCGAATCGGGGCAATGCGAATTCCCGGCGTGTTGCGCAGGTCCACCAGGAATTGCGATAGCCCCTCGTGCCGGCGTCCGCCCTCGCCAGTGCGAAACAGCGCGATCATGTAGTGGGCGCGATGCGCGTTGGTGGTCCACACCTTCGTCCCGTTGACGATCCAGCCAGCATCGGTGCGCCGCGCCCGGGTCCGCAGCGATGCCAGGTCCGAACCTGAGTCGGGTTCGCTCATTCCGATGCAGAAACACAGTTCGCCGCGACAGATCCGCGGGATAATGGCTTGCTTGAGCGCCTCGCTGCCGTAGCGCAGAATCAGCGGGCCGCTCTGGCGGTCGGCGAACCAATGAAAGCCGGTGGGCGCGCCTACCGCCAAGCACTCCTCCAGCACAACGAAGCGTTCCAGTTGCGAGCGGCCGCCGCCGCCGTATTCGTGCGGGAAACCCATGCCGATCAATCCGGCCGCGCCCATGCGGCGGCTGAATTCCGGGTTGCAAGCATCCCACGAAAGGGCACGCTCGGCCACGGGAACATCGCGCAGCGCCTCATTGAAGAACGCACGAACCTCCCGGCGCAGATCGTCCGCGCCCGCAGGCAATTCGGGTGCGGGAAAGTTGAGCCGCGGCAAGCCGGCAATCAGGGCCTGCCGGCCCTATTCTTGCGGAGCGATGGTGAGCGTGAGCCCATCCAAGTCTTCGGAAAAACGAACCTGGCAGGTCAGGCGCGAGTTATCTCGGACATGCTCCAGCTCGCTCAGCAACTCATCTTCCTCCGGCGAACGGGGCGGCAGCCGGCCCCGCCAAGCAGGATCGATATAGCTGTGGCAGGTGGCGCAGGAGCACATGCCGCCGCACAGGGCCTCAACGCCGTTGTCCAGCTCGCGCAAGGTCTCCATGACGCTCATGCCGGTGGCACCCTCCACAACTTGGGACTCGCCGTCCCGATCGGTCACATGAATCCGTGCCATGAGATGCTAGCGCGCCGACTCAGGCCGAGCCGGCGTTCCGGTCCAGCGGAGTGTGAAAATACTCGCTCTCCTCGCAATGCTGCTTGACTTCCTCCAGCAGGCGCCCAAGGCGCAGTTCGGCGGTGGCCACCGAAGCGCAGGTCTCGCACAGCGGATCGGCGCAGGGCTGGCGGGAAAAAAGCCAGAAATGCACGGCGCCGGCCAGAAGCCCTGACGCCACGTCCCAAGCATCGGGTTCCTCATTGGATTCCAGCAACCTGTTGCCGCCTTTGATGACGGCATCGATTGCTTCCTGGAAGCCTTCAGGATACTCGTCCTCGCCGGTGAAAAACTCGTCCGGCAACAGCTGGTCGTAACTCATTGCGTTCACCCGTGTCTTGCTGGCGCAGCGCCCTTTATGGTACCACTTGTGGCGGGCATTTGCCGCGAGAGACGGCGCCGAAAACGGCAGCTGACAGAAGTCAGCGGGCTTGCGGAACAGGAATGCCGAATTCCTGCAGCGTTCTCTGCATGGTCGGCCGACCGCGCCGCAGGCGGGAGTCGCTGAGCAGGTAGGAGAAGACGTAACCGCATGCAAGCATGAACACGCCGATAAGGAAGCAGTACAGCACCGCCCGATCGGGATAGGTGTCCTTCAGGTAGCCCACGTACACCGGTCCGGCAATGCCCGCTGCCGCCCAGGCGGTCAGGATGGCGCCATAGACGGCCGACATCCGCTTCTGCCCGAACACGTCCAGAACGAACGAGGGCATGGTGGCGAATCCGCCGCCGAAGCAGAGCAGCACGTAGCACACCAGAGCCGAGAATACCCAAGGGTTGGTTTCGGTCATAAGGATGCCGAACACCACCATCTGGCTGCCCAGCAGGATCCGGAACACCGCCACCCGGCCGATACGGTCGGACAGCAGACCCCAAAACAAGCGCCCCAGGCCGTTGCACAAGGAACTCACCGCGATCAAAGTCGCACCGTATTCGGCCAGCACCGCCGGCTCGATATCAGGAGCGGCAAGCCCCCACACCTCCTGCAGCAATTCGGACTGAAAGCTGATGACCGATATGCCGGCGGCGATATTGCAGAAAAACACGATCCAGAGAACGATGAAGGTGCTGGTGCTCAGATAGGGGGTGATCGGCGCAGCCCTCCTGCTCGCGGATTGCGACGAGGGCTTAGGTCCTGACGAAGCGCCGCTAGGCGCCGGCGGATCATTGAGGAATAGACTACAAGGAATCAGGATGCATGCGAATATGATGCCCAGCCACAGGAAAACCTGCTCCAGTTCCTGGCCGGTGCGCATCACCAGCAGCGGCGCTAGAACCTTGCTCAGCAGCAACGCGCCCACGCCGAAACCCATCACAACAATCCCGGTGACCAGCCCCTTGCGGTCCGGGAACCACTTAGCCACGGTTGCCACGGGCGTCACGTAGCCCAAGCCGATGCCGGCGCCGCCGACCACGCCGTAACCGAGGTAGAACAGCGGGATGGAACCCAGTTGCAGCGCCCAGGCGGCGATGATGTAGCCGCCGCAGAACATCAGGCTGCCGGTCAGCGCCAAACGCCTCGGCCCCAGCCTCGGCAGGGCCTGACCCGCCCAAGCCGCGGCCACGCCCAGCGAAAAGATGGTGATGCTGAACGCCCAGGCGGTTTGAGTGAAGGTCCATCCCGACTGGCGCACCAGGATGGTCTGGAAAAAGCTCCAAGCATAGACCGTGCCCAGGCACACCTGCAGCATGGTGCATAGAAAAGCGACTAGGACGCGCGGGGTACGCATTGGCGTGCCTGTCGTTCCGCTGCCCGCGTTTCCCTAATCCGCCGGCTGCGGCGCGGGGCTCATGGCGCCGGGCTCCTTGCCGTTGCGAGCCATGTAGAGGAACAGGCGGGCCAGATGGCCAGCCTCGTCGTTGCGGGCCAGAACGGCTCGGTCGGCCAGCGCTTCGGGGTCGCCGTCGCGGGCAAGCTCGACCGCATACGCCAGCAGCTCGCCCAAGGGCCGGGCGGCCAGGTTGACCAGCCAGATGGCGGCCAGCACTCCGATCACTAGGATCACGGCCACTAGGTAGATCTGCTGGCCGATGGCCCTTTGGATCTTGAGCGCGACCACGTCCAAGTCCATTCCCACATGCACATGCCCCGCCACGCCCGCAAGGATTGGGCTCCCCACTTCCAGGAATATGCCCAGACCCGGCAGATCGCGCTCCACAGGCTCGGTGCTCCGGTGGTCCGAGGCGAGGATCTCGTCCGGAATGCCCGGCACGAATGTGTGCGCTAGGTAGTCCCCGGTTTCGCTGGTGATGTAGATGTAGCGTATGCCTTGGATCTCGATGAACTGGTCCACCAGCGACTGTAGAGTGGCCAAGTCACGGTTGAGGAGGATGTCCACGCTGGAATTGGCCACCGTCTTGGCGATATTGCTGGTGTTAATCTCGTATTCCGCCGAAATCTCGGTGCTAACCGTGATCACGCACAGGATGGAGGTGGAGAGCACAATAGCGCCGAACATGGCGAATATGCCAAAGCGCGTGCGCTGAAACAGTTTTTCAATTTTCATGTCATGCAAACTTGGCTTGCCAGTCCTCCAAGGGCACGAAACGCCCCTCTTCCACCACGGTGTAATAGACGGTTTGCAGCCCTTGCCGGCGGTCCGGCCCGAAGGACACCCGCTCGCCCACGCCAAGGTCGAAATCACTCACCGAAAAAACCGCCTGTTCCAGCCGGGCGCGCCTAACGTCGCCGCCAAGGCGGCGAAGAATTTCCGCCAGCAGCTTGGCGTTCAAAAAGCCTTCCAAGCTGCCGAAACTCTGTGGAAGAGCCGCATATTCCTCCTTGACCAGTTCTTCGGGCACCTGCGGGTTGTAGCGCTCCATCAGTTCCCGGTATTCCCTGACCGCCGGAATCGAGAGATCCTCGTAGCTGGGAACGACCTGCGAGTTCACCAGCAGCCGCGTGTAACGCTCGCTGTCCTCGCGCCCTTCGGTGAGGAGATTGAGCAGGTTCTCGCTGCCGACAAAGGACAGGTTGGCGATCGGCACCTCGAGTCCCAAGTCCACCGCATCGCGCGCAAAGGCGGCGCAGGCGGCGTATGAACCGATGCAGATGACCGCCTCCGGCGCGGCGCTCTTGAGGATCTCGACCTGCTGGCGCATGCTGCCGGTGAACTTCGCGCCGCGGCCGTAGGTTGCCTCGCCGGCGATCCGTTCCCCGTGCCGGGCCAACGCGGATCGCACTCCTGCCCAGCCGCTGCGTCCGTAGGCATCCATCTGGTAGAAGACGCCGATGCGCCGCCTCCCGATGCGCACGAAGTTATCCACCAGTCCTGCCGTCTCCTGACCGTAGGAGGCGCGAAGATTGAATGCGAATTCCCCGTACGGAGGCTGCCGCTGCGGCTGCGCGCCTGTGAAGGGGAAAAACATGTAGATGTTTTCGCTCTGGAACTTCTTCAGAATCGGCAGAACGCGGGTGACGGTGGGCGTGCCAACGTAGCCGAACAGCAGAAACACCTGATCCTCGAGCATCAGCTGCATGGTGTTTTCCACGCACGGGTCCGGCTGGTAGCCATCGTCGTACATCTTGAGCGCGATCCGCCGCCCGTTGATGCCGCCGCTGGCGTTGACGTGCGCGAAGCAGGCGGCAGCGCCGCGGTAGAGCTCGGTGCCCAAACCCCGCGACGGCCCGGAAAACGCCGCGGACACGCCAAGCACAATGTCATCGGATTCCGCGCCATCGGCACCGCTGTCGATGCCCGGCAACACGGTGGCCGCGCGCAATGAAACCGCCCAAGGGGCCGTCAGCAACGCCGCCAAGCCCGATTCGACCAGACGCCTTCTGCTGAGCTTAATGTTCAGAACTAAACCTGACACGATGCCTGCGCACACACATGCCCTTCTTCCAATAATAAAGCCGAATGCCTGATCCTAACCAGCGGGGTGCTGCGGGTCAATCAGCGCGCCATCCGAAAGCCGGAACGCGATCAGCCCTTTGACTGCCACGACACTAGTTTCCGCGCGCCGCCACGCGCGCCGCCAGGAGCCCCTCAACTTCCACAAGACGCCTGGAGCTCGGGTTGATGCGCTTGCCCCGCTCAAGGTCCTCAGCCGCCCGCTTGAGCTGTCCCGTGAGCACAAACAATACCGCGCGGTTGGAGTATGCCCTCCAGTTATTCCTCATGATTCGCAGCGCTTCGTTGCAATGCTCGCGCGCATTCTGCAACTGCGAGGCCATCAGGTAGCCGGCGCAAAGGTTGCTGTGCGCCGCCGAACGGGTCTTCACGCTGTGGGCCCTGCCTGTCGGCGAACGCAGCCCGGCGAGCGTCAGGCGAATGCCCTCATCGTAGTCGCCCAGCCTCAGGGCCATTGCCCCCTCGCTGAGATTCGGATCGGCGCCGAATACCGACTGCGCATGGGTGTGCTGAGCCCAGGCAGGCGAAGTGGAAAGCAGGGCCGATCCGAGCAGGAGCGTGCGGAATATGCGAGCCGTGTTTGTCATGATTTGCTGCCTTGGCATGACAACTCCGACAGCAGCACGCTTTGCCCGTCGGGCTGCATGATACGGCAGTGCTCGCGGCGCAGCAGACGCGGCTCGGCCACGCCGCAGGAATGCGCGATGATCTTGAGCTCCTCCTCAACGCGGCGCTGATAGTTGGCCACGCTCACCGCCTTGGCGGGGGGATTCAGTCCCCGCTGAAGGCGGGGGTTGTGGGTGGTGATTCCGGTGGGGCAGGTGTTCTTGTTGCAGCGCATCGCCTGTATGCAGCCCAGCGCGAACATGAAGCCGCGTGCCGACACCGCAAAATCGGCGCCGGCGCAGAGCGCCCAGGCCACCTCCGCGGGCGTTACCAGCTTACCGCTGGCCACAACCCGCACCCGGTCGCGCAAGCCGTGTCGGTTCAGCGCGTCCACAACGATGATAAGGCTTTCGGCGATCAGCATGCCCACGTTATCCATAAGGGGCATTGGGGCCGCCCCGGTGCCGCCATCGCCGGAATCCACGGTGATGAAGTCCGGAGCGCTGTCGGGGCCGCGCTGGTTGATGAGTTCCAGCAACTCGTCGAGCCACCGCGGGTTGCCGACCACGGCCTTGTAGCCGGTGGGCTTGCCACCGATATCGCGGACCCGGTTGATCAAGTCCAGCAGCTCCCCGCTATTGCTCACCTCCCGGTGCCTGTTGGGGCTTATCGCATCCTGCCCGGCACGAATGCCGCGAATCCAGGCGATCTCCTTGGTCACCTTCCCGCCCGGCAGGATTCCGCCCTTGCCCGGCTTGGCGCCTTGGCTGAGCTTGATCTCGATCATCTTCACCTGCGGCTCGGCGCCGATCCCCTTCAGCCGCTTCTCGCAAAGCGCGCCGTCGGGCGTGCGAATGCCGTTCTTGGCGGTGCCGAACTGGAACACCACATCGTTGCCGGCCTCCAGGTGCCAGGGAGAAAGCCCGCCCTCGCCGGTGTTCATCCAGCATCCGGCCTGCGCGGCGCCCTTGCCCAGCGCCATCACCGCCGGCCTGGATATGGCGCCGAAGCTCATTCCGGAGATATGAAAAATGCGGTTGGTCGCGTAAGGATTCGGCCCGTTCGGGCCCACAGTCACCTCCGAAGTGTCCCGGCATTCCTCATCCAGAAGGCTGAAAGGCGCGTTCACGAAAATGGAGGTGCCCGTCACGCGCGTTTCCCGGGTGGAGCCGAAGGCCACAGTCATGGAGCCGGCGCTTGCGGCGCGTTCCACCCAGCCGCGCTGGGCCCGGTTGAAAGGCAGTTCCTCCCGGTCCATGGCGAACATGTATTGCCGCATGAACTCTCCCAAGGACTCGAAAATAGGCCGGAACCGACCGATAACCGGATAGTTGCGGCGCACGGCGTTGCCGGTCTGCGCCAGATCCACGAACAGCAGAACGAACAGAACGAGAAGCGTTGTCCCAACCGCCACAAGGAATAGGCTGGCCAAAACATGCAAGGCCTGATCAACAAAGTGCATCGCGCTCAAAATCCCATAGGCTCAACTCAAGCCGCAGCTGGTGGGCCCGGCAGGATTCGAACCTGCGACCAAGTGGTTATGAGCCACCTGCTCTTACCACTGAGCTACAGGCCCTCATGAATTCATAGAGTATATCTCCACTAAAGCCTTGTGCAGGCATCAGCGGGATGCGGGATGCGGGAACGGCCAGCCAAGCAACCGCTTCCGCCCTATCGGGGATTGTGCATTCCCCGCGCCTTGATGACGGACTCCGGAGGGCAGGAGCGAGACAGCGCAGCAAGGCGCGCGCGAGCCTGAAGCTGGGGATCGCCGGTCCTGGCAGCGTGAATAAGATCGTTCCAGAGTTGTGGCCTGTCAGTGAAGCAGGCGGCGAGGATCTTGTCCGCATAGAGCGCCAGAACCTGAATATCCCCAAAACTCAGGTTCCTCAAGGAATCCCCGGACGAGGCGGACCCACCCAGCCATAGCGACGACAAACTATGATTCTGCTGCGCATCCTGAATCAGCCAAGTCAGTAAAGAAGCAGTAAATCTCTGTGCCGCAACCTCCACGTCCTCAGTCAGGCGGGAACTTTCGCCCTGCCGGTCGTGAACCGCGGAAACATCCGTCGCGGCCTGGCGCGCGGCAGTCACCAGAAGCATAGGCACCGTGGCCGCGGCGTCGCGCTGCGACGGCTCCAGTTCCGCAATTCTCAGACACAGCTCTGCGGGCAATCCGTAGTAGCCGCCTTCGCGGCCCAAAACCTGCAGCGCTATCAGATCAAGGAAACGTCGGTTGATTTCGTATACCTCATTGAGCCTTTTGCCCTCTCCAAGCGCTTCTTCCATAGCCTCCTCCTCACATTGAGCTGCGCACTCCTGCCCTCCCCATATGCCGACAGGATGCAAATCCGGCCGAATCCAGACCCACCGCATGGTGGCCATCATGGGCCGGCTGCTATTGAGACAGCCTCCGCTATGAGGATCAACCCCAAAAAGGCGGCGAAAATACCCAATTTTTCGTTTGCATTTTCGATCCGGACTCGTTACATATTCACAACATGCGTGTAACGCAAAGCCGTTATGCAGGGGAGTTGAACCGATTCGCGCTGGCGGTGCGGATGCTGCGCCTGCAAGCGCGCACCGGTACCATCGCCCGTTATACGGGGCTGTCCAACGACCGGATACGCAAGGCTTATGCCAACTATGTGCTTGAACACGGCCACAACAAGTTGCCGCACCGCAAGCGCGGGCGGCCGCCGAGCCGAATCGACCGATTTCTGAGCACGCCGCAAAGGCTTTGCGAATCCACAGTTCTGGCGGCGCTCTTCATGCATGCCGGACTGCTCGTCCGCGGCGAGCTGTCTCGATGCCATGTTCCCCGGAATCTGACCCGGCTGATGATGGGGCTACGCCTTTGCGATGCCTACGACATGTACCGAACGCTGATTCCGCAGGGACATATCAACCTGGAAGTGGCTGCCGTGCTGCTGCGGGCGATCGGCGAGACCCAGGAACTCATCATGACCTTTTGCAGCACCTGCCAAGCAGTTTATGTGCAGGATGCGTATGCGCTCGACTACGGTCGCGGACCGTGCTGCGACCGGATGCCGCAGTGCGCGCGGTACTGAGCGATAAAACGCGAAGAGGCGGAACGCCAGGCGGCGAAACGCCGCGGTCGATTCAGGCTTCCCTTGTAGCCGCCAGTTCGGCGACAAAGGCATCGAATGTTCGCAGCGGATGACCGACCGCCTCCTCGGAGGCCGCCACCGCCGCCGCGTCCGCTGCCGGTCCATTCTTCTGCATGGAGAGAAGCATTTTCTTCAGCGATTCCAGCAGCCATGGAGCGATGAACGCCTTGATCGGCTCGGCCCATTTCTCGATGTCGTCGCCGCCGTAGCGGACTTCGCGCCCGAAGTGACGGGCATAGACCGCCGCCGCGCCCGGACCGCTGATGGTGTCCGGGCCGTATAGCTCGTATTCGGCGCCGGCATGCCCATCCTCGGTTAGCGCGCGAACAGCGCAATCGGCGATATCGCGGGTATCCACGCGGTTCGTGCCGATCGAGCCGATGGGCATGGGATAGACGCCGTATTCGCGTACCGCCTGCACAATGGAGAGGTCGGTTTGATTGAAGTAGCCGGGACGCAAAATGGTGTACTCGCAGCCGCTTTCACGGATCGCTTGCTCAATGGGCAGCTTGCTGCGGTTGTGAGGAATGGGAGGCTCCTCGCCGGGACCCTGCACCGACAGGAAAACGATCCGCCGCGCGCCGGCCGTCCGTGCCGCGTTCACCGCATTGAGCCCGCGCGCGGTCTCGGTTTCGCCGTTGGCGGTAATCATAAAAAGTTGATCGACACCGTCAAGCGCCGCATCCAGGCCTGCGCCGGTCTCCATATCCGCGACAGCGCCGCTTGCGCCCCGGGGAAGGGCGGCGAATTTCTCCTCCGAGCGGCTGAGGGCGCGTACCGAATGACCTTGGGCAATGAGAGCGGAAACGGCGGGGCGACCAACATTTCCGGTGGCCCCGGCAACAACGATCGGCATATGCGGTAATCCTATGTTCGCAAACGTTCGGGAGCACATGATTATACGAGCGCCGCCCCCGGCCGCTTCCCTGAATCTCTGGAACAGCAGGCCGGGCAAGCGCCTTCCCCGCTTCCTTGCGCAATAGCCGATTTGTGCGGCGCAGAGCCGCCGGGTAGAATGGGGCGGCTATGACCGATGATGCCAACGCAATGCCCGCAGCCCGACCGTTCGAGATCGTTGCTCTGGAACAGACCGAATCGCCCGATGGCTCGGAAGCAGATGACTGGTATCGCTACGAACTCACTCAAGGCACTACCACCATCACCGGCTACAAGCAGGGCGAGGCAGAAGAAGTGCGCGAAGAGGTCACCAGCCTGGTTTCGCGTCTCAACGAGCGCCGCGCCGGCAAAACCAGCCGGGTTCACCTCACGCGCATCGGGCGCAAGAGCCAGCAGCGCGCACAGGCTCCGGCGGGCAGCAACTGACACGGCGCCAGCGCACAGCGGCGCGACGGTTCAGCGCGACCGAATAATCGCGGGCGCAGATCAATGAGCATAGACGTGCTAGTCAGCGAAGTGGGGCCGCGCGACGGCCTGCAGAGCCTCAAAGCCATCATGCCCACAGAGGCCAAGAAGGCTTGGATCAAGGCGGAGGCCGCCGCAGGCGTGCCGGAAATCGAGGTGGGCTCCTTCGTGCCTCCCAAGCTGCTGCCGCAAATGTCCGACTGCGAGGAACTGGTGCGTTACGCCGTTGCCATCCCGGGCCTGCACGTCACCACGCTGGCGCCCAACCTCAAGGGCGTGCAACGGGCGGTGGCGGCCGGCACCCATAAGGTGAGCATTCCGGTCTCCGCCAGCGAAACGCACAGCCGTTCGAACGTCCGCAAGGATCACGCCGAAATGCTGGAGGAAGTCCGGCGCATCACCGAGATGCTGGATGAGCTTCCCGAGGAGCGCCGCCCCATTTTCGAGGCCGGTATCGCCACCGCGTTCGGCTGCACCATGGAAGGGCCGGTGCCCGAAAGCAAGGTGCTGGAACTGGCCCATGCGCTGGTGGAGGCAGGCTGCAAGGAAGTGGGGCTGTCCGATACCACCGGCTACGCCAATCCCGCCCAGATCCGGCGCCTGGTGCGCTTGGTTCGCTCCGAGATCGGCGAGGAAAAGCTCACGGGAGTGCATCTTCACAACACCCGCGGCCTAGGACTGGCCAACGCCGTGGCGGCGCTGGAGGAAGGCATCACCACCCTGGACAGTTCGCTGGGCGGCATCGGCGGCTGCCCTTTCGCCCCCGGCGCCAGCGGCAACATCGTGACCGAAGACCTCGTTTTCATGCTGGAATCCATGGGGCTGAACACCGGCATCGACCTCGACCGGCTGCTGAAGGTGCGCGAAGTGGTAACCGCCGCGCTCCCGACCACCGAAATGTACGGCTTCACCCCCGAAGCCGGCCTCCCCCTTGGGTTCCGCCCCGGCTGGGGCACCGCTTAGCCCGCATTCGCCTGCCTCTACCCACTACCCTAGCTTCCCGCCATCTCCTTGGGAAGCTGCCCACCCTTCGGCTGCTTCGCCGTCCTGCTTCCCCGAAGACGCCGGCAAGCACATCCTTGCGGGCCCCTTATAAGGAAGCTTCTAGCCCGCATATTGCACGAGTCTGCTGGGATTGCGAGGCGCGCGTCTGTTTTGGGCGTGATCAGGCGAAAGCGGAAGCGTGCCGGTCGTGATCGGCG
>JAPYNE010000054.1 GCA_028285945.1 Candidatus Foliamicus numerosus
AGTGAAGGTTTTGAATGTTCTAAGAGAAACGCATAGCGGGCCATATTTCTTTCCCGGCACTCCGGAGAACGCGGTTTACGCAGAGATGCAAGATTGCTCTAAGCTAGGACACAGTACAGTCGGCTTTCCCTGTCCTCCTATGTCCTGACTAGGGAAGCCGAGAGAAATGGCAAGCCTCCCTCAGCCTTGTGAATTTGCCGTGGCTTTTTTTAGGCCATCTGCTTGAGCCCGCGCATTGGCGATGATCTGGCGTGGGCGCTACTTAAAGGTCGGTTAGAAGGCGGTGCGCGGATACGGCGCGGATTCGGTCGGCCAGCGGGTAGGAGGAGTCGCCGGCATGCACCACGATTAGTTCATCCAGCTTGAGGTCCTGCAAAGCGCGGCGCATGGACGGAGTGACGGAAGGCGCTGAAGACAGCTTCATTTCGATGCCCAGCTTCTCGCTTCCGGAGCGGCTGTACAAGTCGAGTTCTGCGCCGGTATGCGTTCGCCAGTGGTAGAACTCGCGGCCAGTGGCCGCCAGTCGCTCCATGACCAGTTCCAGCATCAGGCCTTCCCAAGTGCTGCCCCTTGAAGGATGGACGTCAAGCGAGGCCGCGTCATGGATGCCCAGCAGGTAGTGCGCCAGCCCGGAATCCCGCAGATAGACCTTGGGGGCTTTCACTTGGCGCTTCTTGAGGTTGGCGTGCCAAGGCGGCAGTTGGCGAACGACCAGAGTGTCGGTGAGGATATCAAGGTATTTGCGCACCGTGGTATCGGCAACGCCGAAGGAGCGGGCAAATTCCGAGGAGTTCCATGTTTGCCCATGCCGATGCGCGAGCATGGCCCAGAAGCGCCGCAGGGTGGCGCCCGGCGTTCGCACTCCCAACTGGGCCAAATCGCGCTCCACGAAAGTTCGGCAGAAGCTTTCCAGCCATTCGAAGCAGTTGCGGTGCGACCGTGCCAGATATGCGCACGGAAAGCCGCCGCGAAGCCAGCGGCGGTTGAGGCGGCCCTCTCCGATTTCATCCGCCCCCAAGCCGTTCAATTCGTAGTAGCTGATCCTTCCGGCCAAAGACTCGGACGACTGGCGCAAGAGGCCCGGCGAGGCGCTCCCTAAGACCAGGAACCGGCTTGGTCGCGTCGAAGCTCGCGCACATCGCGCTGGGCCTGCTCGGCCTGCTGGCCGTCGTCCGCATCGCCGCCTCGGCCTAGCCGTCGCCGCCTCGGGCTGCGAGCGACCGGCAGGGCGAAGCTCGTTAAAAGCGGTTTGCCTGATTGGGCTAACGATCGAACTTGTCAATGATCGGGATGGCATCGGCCGCGAAACCCACTATCTCGTCCACGATGTGACGGGTAATCTCTCCCGGCTGATCGGCTTTGTTTTCGCTATGCAGGTTCCGCACTATTGAGTTCCAGTTGCGGGCTTTTGCATTCAAGTAGCTCCAATGCGGCCACTTCGAACTCTTTGCGGAAGGGCCGAACTTCTCGTTCATCTTTTTTTCGATTTTCTCTCGCCGCTCCCTGTCCGCGTTTTCCATGTTGCTCTTGGACAGCGGGGAACGCACCCCCACGCACCAATTGTTCGGGCCATAGTCCTCCGATTGAACAAAGATCGCCGTGCGTTGGCTTGTCATTTCTCCGCCATTCTTGTACGTGTGCCATTGATTCCGATAAAGCCAAAGCTTGCTGGAAAACTTGAGTCTTCCACCGTACTGGCAACCGACCTGTAGATCGGCGAAATCCACGAGTCGGGCATCCGCTTTGATTCGTTCCGCCAGACGCTCGAGGAAGGTTTTGCAGATTTCGTCGCGGATGGCGGCCCAGGAGTCGTGCACGGCCAGCGCTGTCTCAAAGTGCTCCGGGTGCTCGAACAGGAAATCGCGGATCGTTTTCGATTCGTGCTTGCTCGTCATGGCGTGGCCTCCAAAGGTTGTGCGGCAGAATTGAATGGCGTCGCCCAAAAACCAGCGCAGGCGCTCCACCTCGCAATGGCGGCGGCATGCTTGAAGCCAGTCAGCGAGAGAAAACGAAAGGCGGTGCATGCCGGTGTCTTCCGGTTCCGCGCCGGAGTCGTCGGGCTCGGCATCCACCGGGTGCTGGTGGTAGGGCAGGATGGCGAAGTTGTCCCGCCAGTGCTTCCTGAGTTTGCTGCGCTTGATGCTGTGCTCCGACGGGCCTTCGCCTGTGGGCGAGAGGTAGATTAGAAGAAAATTGCGCTTGTATTCCTTGCGAAGATGGCGCAGGTAGTCTCGAACTTGGTGTTTCTGGTCGCCGGCGTAGGGCTTGTTCTCGATCGCCAAGGCCCACAGCGGTTCGCGCCCGGAGATTTCCACGAGAATATCGATGCGCCGCTGGTTCTCGATGGTGTGTTCCAGAGCAACCCGGACGCGGGCCTGATCACGCATGCCAGGCGGTTGCAGCGTCGAGCATTCCCGCAGCAGATTAAGGAATTCGCCTAGGAAAAGCGTGTCTTGGCCGTGGCTGGCTGCCGGATTCAGCAAGTCGGCGATGATGCGCGATAACCCCAGCTCATCGGTTGCGAGGTAATCGAGCACATTGAAGCGGCGCGCCAGATGCTGGTCGAGTTCGCGGCCCAACTGTCTGGCGCTGGCTAGTCGGGGTGCGAGTATGCAAAACAGGTCGGCCAAGTTGCGCCGGCGGTCGCGCTGCGCATCATCAAGCTTGCGCCGGATATCTGAAAAGAATGCCTCTGTTTGCATCGCGGGCAGCATAGCAGCACGGGATCTGCATTCAGCTTTATCACCGCGAACCGCGATGCGTCCATCAGATGCTTGCGGCGTGTGGCGCGGCGCGTTACAGTGCGGCATGAGGATCAGGCATAAGGGACTTCGGGCGCTGCATGAGCAGGACAGTCCCGTTCGGGTGCCTGCCGGTCTGGTGCCGCGGCTGAAGCGCATCCTGTTCCGGCTGCAAGAAGCGACGCACCCGCGTAGCGCAGATGCGCCGGGCTTCCGGCTGCATCCCCTGAGGGGTGGTCGTGCAGGCCAGTGGAGCGTTCGCGTCTCCGGCAACTGGCGCGTGGTGTTCCGTTTTAAGGACGGCGAGGCCGTGGATGTGGATTTGATCGACTACCACTGACAGAAAGGGAGCGATGACCATGAACGATATTGCAGGCGAACGCGTCGGGCCGATGCTGAACCCGCCGCACCTAGGCGAGTTGATCCGCGAGAGCATGGAAGACATGGGCTGCAACGTGACCGAGACGGCGGCGCGTCTTGGCTGCGAGCGGGGCACGCTGTCGCGCCTGCTGAATGGCAAGGCGGGCGTGTCGGCGAACATGGCGCTGGCGTTGGAGGACATTGGCTGGGGCACCGCCGATCACTGGATGAGGATGCAGGCGAGCTACGACCTTGCGCGGGCACGGCGCGGCCGGATGGCGGCGGAAGGCCGCATGAAGGCGCTGCCCGTATAATCGAGGCCAGCGCCATCGGCGTGGTTCCCTCGCGCTGATTCGCCTGTCCTGGCCCGGATATTCCGCCAAGGGGCCGGGGAAAGGCTTCTATCTGCGAGCTTGAAGCTAAATGTGCGGGATCAGACACATGCGGGACTGGAGCCGGTGTGACGGAGGGGCGTTTTCCACCCTGATAGGGCGGGGACGGAGCACCGCTTTCCCGCAGGGAGCGAAGGTCTTGAATGCCGATGGGCAGCATGCGCTCATGCCGCTGAAACCTCGTCCATAAGATGGGCGATACTAATCGCCTCAACCCCTCGGCTCATATGGAAACGCTCACTCCCTGAGTGGACCACAAAGCTTCGTTGCGGATGCAGGTCTGCGCAGGCTTGATGAAACCCTCTTTCAAGCTTCGGCGCCAAGCCTCGCTTGATTTCGATCGCCCAGAGCGCTCCGCCCGGCATTTCGAGCACCAGATCAATCTCGGCGCCAGCGGAAGTGCGGAAGAAGCACGGCGTGACGAAATTGCCTGCACGCGCCAACACGTTCTCAATGACCCATCCCTCCCAGCTTTGTCCAGCGATCGGGTGGGAAAGGACATCGTCTATGCCCTTGATGCCAAGGAGCGCATGAAGGAGGCCGCTGTCCCTCAAGTAAACCTTTGGCGATTTCACAAGCCGCTTGCCAACATTGATGTGATACGGCGGAAGGCGACGGACGAGCAGGAGGTCCACCAGCAGGTCGAGGTAGCGCGAGACAGTCTTGCCGTCCACTGCAAGCGAGCGCGCCAACTGCGCCGCGTTCAACATGCCGCCTTGCGAATGCGCCAGCATTGTCAGCAGGCGGCGCAGCGTCTCGGCCGGGATGCGGGGCCCAAGTTGCGGAATGTCCCGCTCAAGATAGGTCTGAATGAGATCGGTTCTCCACACCATGCTTTTCGCATCCGAGCTCGCTAGGAAGCTCCGGGGAAAGCCGCCGCGATTCCACAATTGCTCTTGCGGGAACTCCGCCGAGACTTCATTCAGATCGAATGGCCGGAGTTCCAAGTGTGAAATGCGACCGGCAAGCGATTCGCTCGACTGCCTCAAAAGGTCGATGGAAGCCGACCCCAACACCAGAAACCGCGAATTTCTCCGGGTTCCAGGAAGATCATCGTCGATCAAGACGCGAAGCGACGGGAAAACTTCCGGAAGATGCTGGATTTCGTCGAGAATCACGAGCGCTTGATCGTGTCGCCGCAGGCACTCCAATGGATCGGGCGCAAGTCGCGCGCGGTCCGCAGGATTTTCCAGATCAAGAAAGTGGGTGGGCAGCCTCTTTTCATTCCTTTTCTTCGCCAATTGCCGCGCGAGTGTTGTCTTGCCGACTTGACGAGGGCCGAGCAGCGCCACGGCTGGGAATTCCTCCAGCCGATTTGCTATGGTCATGTATAGTCTGCGATTAATCACCCTTGCAATTATGGTATTCAATTCCAGAATTGCAAGGATAAATTCGCCGTATGCAATCTTGGCCAACCTCTACAACCCCGACCTGATGCCGCCGAACCTCTGCAAGGCCCATAAGGTGCTCGACCGCGTTGCAGACTGACTCCATCGGCGCGGCGGGTTCGATTCCGAGCGGGAACGAGTCGAATATTTGTTCATGCTGCACGAGAAGATGCATGCGCCGCCAGGAACCAAAGTGGAGAACCCTGCAAGTGGAAAGTCCACGCTCAAAGTGACCGCCGTGCGTTCGGCTTGGGATGGTTGCGCCGTCCCATAACCGATAAACTATTGCGCCGGACACGCGAGGTTCGGCCAGCAGACGGCCAAGGGAGCGCGCACGCACATGCCCGGCGATTACACGATCATCGACCACACCTTCGACGCGGTGGTGGTGGGCGCGGGC